>NZ_CP045504.1:2005000-2345494 GCF_013376455.1 Desulfolutivibrio sulfodismutans DSM 3696
TTCGTGCTCAATTTCGATTCCGCCCGCCTCGGCCCGGGCCGTTTCAAAGGGGGCCTCGGCCGCAAGCTTCTGCGCCGCGTCCGGCGTAAGCCCCCGAATCCGCCCGTAGATGCGGTAGTCCACGCCCGGGCGCATCAGCCTTCATCCGCAAGCAGCCGCTTGGCCACTTCCAGGTCATACATCTCCAGGGGG
The DNA here is from genome assembly GCF_013376455.1 of Desulfolutivibrio sulfodismutans DSM 3696. Classification (GTDB taxonomy): domain Bacteria; phylum Desulfobacterota; class Desulfovibrionia; order Desulfovibrionales; family Desulfovibrionaceae; genus Desulfolutivibrio; species Desulfolutivibrio sulfodismutans. Next base: position 2,005,193 of record NZ_CP045504.1, read on the forward strand.
TCCGCCCCCGTGCCCCGCTTGGCGTATTCCGCGGCCGCCGCCCGGATGTCGTCGTAGGCGATCCAGTCGTGGCCTTCCCATATCTGGGGGTGGTCCCGGTTCCACAGCCGGAACTCCACGTCGCCGTAGCGTTCCCGCACGTACATGCGCACGGCCCGTTCCCGGGGGTTGGGGTGGTAATAGATGCCGCGTTCGTCCTTCATGTCCGCTCCTTTCCGGCGCGAGCCCGCCGGTCGGGATGCAGTAGGAAAGGCTGCCCGCCCCGTCAAGGCCTGCCGCGCCCCGAACCGGACATGTCGGAGTCTTCCGACAAATTTGCCCCCGGCCCGGCCACGGCTATGGTGGCCCGCATGCGCCCGGGACAGGCGCGACAGATCATGGTCGGCCATGGCGGCCGACGGGCTGTGGCCTCCCTGCTCCCGTAACCGGCTTCCTGCAACCACGAGACCGCACCCGACATGACGCACCCAACCCGTGTTTCCGCCATCACCTCCCCCGGCCACATCGGCGCGGGCCTGTCCGCCGCCCCAGGGGAGGCGGCCGCGATCCGTCGCGGGCATGCGGGGGGCGCCATGTAGGAAACAGCCGCGTTTCGTACCTGGCCCGCCCCATCTCCACACCCGGAGGTGGGGCTTTTTGTTGACCCTCGATCATAGAGAAGGAGTACGGCCATGACCGCTGCCGACCGCAGAACCCTGTTTCGCACCTTTACCGAGGAAATCGCCTCCGTCGAGGCCGCCCTGGCCCGCTGGGCCGAATTTCAGGAGGAGGCCTCCGACGGCCCCACCTTCACCAACTGGCGGCAGGACATGAAGGAACGCTTGGCCGACCTCCGGGCCGCCTTAAACCGCATGGACGATGCGCAGTTCGGCGTCTGCCGGGAATGCGGCGAGGACATCTCCCCCCGGCGGCTTCTGGCCGTGCCCGGAACCTCGCTGTGCGTGGCCTGCAAGTCGGAGCAGGAACATGCCCTGGCCATCCCCTGATCCGGCGAGGCCCGGCCCCCCCGCCGGGAGACGGCCATGGTGACGGCCCTGGTCCTGATCGGGGCCGCCCTGCTCACGGTTCTCGCCGCCGCCCTGCTCCTTCGCGGCCGCTCCCGGCGGGCCGGGCGGCCACGGCCCATCCGGCGGGAGATGCTCTCGCGCCGGTTCAACTTCGACCGCTACAAACTGTACGAACATAAATAACATGGCCTGGGGCCCAAGTGCGACAAGGTGGAGCTGAGGGGGAATGCCTCCGGCGGCCAGGGGGCTTCAAGCCCCTTGGAACCCCGTAAAGGGAAGGATGTGTTTTCGTCTTTTCGCGGTCTTGCGGACATGACCGGAATGGCCGGGCCGGACGACGGGTGTGCGCGCGGCGCGCCCGGCAGACCCGAGCGAAGCGACGCATGGTCTGCCGAAGCGCCGCGTCGCAAACCCCGAGCCCGGCCAACCAGCGGACATTCTGCGCCCCGAACGCCTCCCAGGCCCATGGAAGGCCCCCCCTAAACTCCACAACATGTGGCATGCGCCCCGCCCATCGATCCAATCTCTCGATCACACGCCGACCCCTCGATCCGATCTATCGATTGTACTTTCCCTCCCCTGCCCGCTACCCCATGGACCATTCCCTATATGGAGGCCTTTCCCATGTTTGCAGGCATCGACGTCGGCTCCCGGTCCATCGAACTCGTGGTTGTCTCGGACGGCGAAATCATCCACGCCGAGCGCACGGCCACCACCTTCGATCCCGTGGCCCAGTGCCGCAGGCTTTTTGCAGCCGCTCCCGACTGCCCCGTGGCGGCCACGGGCTATGGCCGGGAACTGGTGGCCAAACACGGCTTCGACCGCGAGGTGACCACCATCACCGAGATCAAGGCCCATGCCCTGGGCGCGGCCCACCGCTTCCCCGAGGCGCGCGGCGTCCTGGACATCGGCGGCCAGGACACCAAGGCCATCGCGCTTGGGCCCGGCGGCCGGGTGGCCAAGTTTGAAATGAATGACCGCTGCGCCGCCGGAACAGGCAAGTTCCTGGAATTTCTGGCCAACGTCTTCCAGATCCCCGTCGAGGACTTCGGGGCCTACGCCCTTTCGGGTAACCCCGGGGTGGAGGTCAGCAGCATGTGTACGGTCTTCGCCGAAACCGAGGCCACCTCGCTCATGGCCAAAGGGCGCGCCCCCCGGGACATCGCGCTGGGGCTGCACGCCTCGGTGGTGCGACGTACGGCCAACATGCTGCGCCGGGTGGGCGTGACGGGCGGCGACGCGCCCGTGGTCTTCTCCGGCGGCGTGGCCCACAACCCGTGCATCGTGCACCTGCTCGGCCAGGCCCTGGGACAACCCCTGCTCGTGGCCGACGATCCGGACATGACCGGCGCGCTGGGCGCGGCCCTGTGGGGCGCCCGGCAGGAATAAGGGCGAGGGGGCATGGGGGGGAGGAAGTGGCTGGGAAGGAGAGGGAAAATAGGGGGGAGATGCCTCCGGCGGCCCAAGGGGCTATGCCCCTTGGGAATCCCCGAACGGGAAGAATGAATCTTTGTTTTTTCGCGGTCCTGCGCGCACGGCCGGACTGGCCGGGCCCGGCGAGGGGTGTGCCCCACCGTGAAACCACCTGCCTGACGTTTTGACCACTGACTTTTCCCTGCCTTTACGCAGTGTCAGGCACAGGGCCGGGATGGCCGGGCCGGGCGAGGGGTTTGCGCGCGGCGGGCACGGCAGGCCCGAGCGAAGCGACGCATGGCCTGCCGAAGCGCCGCGTCGCAGGCCCCGAGCCCGGCCATCGCATGAACCACGTCAAACCGGGCCCCGAACCCGGCCATCGCCGTAACCACGTCAAACTGGCCCCAAGCCCGGCCGTCGCGTAAATCATGCCAATCCCCCCCTTTGCCGCTTGACACAAATAAGGCGACTGCCTTAAATCCGAATCAAGACGCTTGTCTTGAAACGGAGGGCTCCCGCCATGACCCCGAAGGACGGATCGGACACCCGGGAAAAACTGCTTCTGGCCGCCGTGGCCGTGTTTGCCGAGAAAGGCTACAAGGCCGCCACCGTGCGCGAGATCTGCCGCCGGGCCAAGGGCGCCAACAACAACGCCGTCAGCTACTACTTCGGCGACAAGGCCAAACTCTACGCCCTGATCATCGACATCATGTTCGCTGAGATCGAGCGCCGCATGGCGGCCATGATCCCGCCCCAGCCGGGCGACGCCGCCCCGCCCGCCTGCCCCGCGCCAGACTATCCCGACGAACGCTTGGTTCTGATTCCGGACGGCGACCGCCGCGATACGGCCAGCCATCCCGTCCTAGACCACATCCCCCCGGCCGCGCGCCTGCGGGCCTTTCTCCACGCCTACTGCGCCACCCTCTACGACGGCGGCGAGGTGGGCGACCAGTTCCTGCGCATCTTCTCCCGGGAGATGCTCTCCCCGTCCTTTGATCTCGCGGCCATGAACGAGAAATACGTCCGCCCCCAGACCGCCTGGGGCATGGCGCTTATGCGCGACCTCATGGGGCCGGATGTTCCTGAGGATGTGCTGCGCGACGCCCTGTCCTGCGTCGTGGGGCAGGCCGCCTATTACAGTTTCGTCTGGCCGGTCTTCAAACTGGCCCACCCCGGCCACCCGGGCATGGGCGTGCACTGGCCGGTCCTGGCCGAACGCATCTTCGAGTTCTCCATGGCCGGAATCGCCGCCTTGCGGGAAAAATACGCCGATTCGGGCAAGGGGGACCCCCAATGACCGCCACATCCCGCCTGTATTTCTGGGACACGGCCCGGGCGGTATTGATCCTTTTGGTGGTGGCCCTGCACGCGGCCGCCGCCTACTGCACGGTGATCCCCTGGTGGCATGTGCGCAACGCCGCCACCGGCCCGGCCTTCGACCTGCTGCTGTCCATGCTGGACGGCTTTCTCATGCCCACGCTGTTTTTCATCGCCGGGTGTTTCGCCCCGGGGTCGCTGGCCCGCTCAGGTCCGAGAGGCTTTTTCCGGGCCAAGGTGTGGCGTTTCACGCCCACGCTTCTGCTCTATATGCTTACGCTTTTGCCGCTGATGACCTACGTGGGCTACGTCTCGCGCACGCCAGAACCCATGGGATTTTTCACCTACCTCATGGCCTGGCTGGCCTCGGGAGCGGACCTGGGGGTGCATCTGTACAGCACGGTCGCAGACGGCCTGGCCGCCCGGGATATGCTCTCGCCGCACCATCTGTGGTTTCTGGTGGTCTTGGTGGGACTTTTCGGCGGACTGGCCCTATGGCGGACGATTTTTCCGGATACACATGGGGCCACGGCCGCCACGGCCGCCACGGAAAACACGCCGCGCCCCGTGCGCCTGCCCGTGCTTCTGGCGGCAGGACTCGGCATGGCGGCGGCCTGCACCCTGGTGGCCCTCGGCGTGCCGGACGGCGGCTGGATCAGGGCCACGGCCCTGGTGATGGTGCAGCCCACCCGGCTGCCGCTGTATGTGGGATTTTTCGCTCTGGGGGCGTACACGGCCGCCCGGGGCGGGCTGTCTTCCCCGTGGCCCGGGGCGTGGTGGCTGTGGCTTCCGGTCGCCGGCGTGTCTCTGGGGGTGATGTTTGCCGCCTACCCCGCCGTTCTCGGGCCCGGGCGCGGGCCCCTGCCCCTGGTGTGCGCCTACTACCTGGGCCGGACGTTTTTATGCCTTGGCGTGGTGGGGCTTCTGGCGGCCCTGTCCAGGCCCGGGGCGACGCAGACGCCCGCCCCTGGGCGGCTCTCCCGGACCCTGGCCGCCTCGTCCTACCACGTCTATTTGCTGCACATGCCCGTGGTGGTCATCCTGCAATACGCCCTTTTGGACGCGGCCCTGTCCATGTACGCCAAATTCGGGGCGGTATGGCTGGGATCGGTGGCCGTGTGCGTGCTGGCCAGCCGCGCATGGCGGGGCGTGACGGGACGCGCCGAAGGGTGGAGGACGTCACGGCGGCGACGCGCCATCCCCGGAGACGCCGCATAAAGGCTTCCCGGGACAACGCCGCCTCACTGGGCCAGAAGCCTGTCCAGCACCTCGGCGATGGCCGCCCGGTCCATGTAGCCCTCGTGGCGGCCGATCTCCTTGCCGGTCTTGTCATAAAAAATCTGGGTGGGAATGGCCCGGACCCCAAAGCGCGCCGACTGTTCCGGATGCTTCCCCAGGTCGAGAAACACCACCGCCGCCCTGTCCCGGTAGTCCCGGGCCACCTTGTCCAAAACCGGGGCCATCATCCGGCAGGGCATGCAGGAATCCGCCCCCAGGTCCACCATGGTCACCATGCCCGGCACAGGAACCTCCAGGGTGTCGCGCAGGGCGGACGGCCCCGTATCCACGGCCTCGGCGGGCAGGGCGTCCAGCTCCTTTTGAAAAATGGAGGCGCTTTGCGGCGCCTCGCCCCTGTCGCAGGACACGGCGAAAAAGAGCGCCAAGAAGGCTAACAGGGCCATACGCCACGGGTGGCGCGGCGTGGCATGTCGAAGGGGCATGGAGGCATCCTTTACGTTTCGGGCGTGACCATCACGCCTCGTTTTGCCGCATGCTACCCGGAAACGGGCCGGATGTCGCCACGGGTCCGCACAGGGATTTCGCCCGGCTCACTGCCGTGCGGGTTGCGCCGCCCGGCGGGCCGCCACGGCCAGCCCCAGGCAGATCAGCCCCACCCCGGCCACATCCCTGGCGGTGATGGCCGCTCCCAGAAGGAAATGGGAAAAAAGCAGCCCGAAAATGGGATTGAGCAGATGATAGGCCGAGGCCGTGGCCGCCCCGCTGACCCGGATCAAGAGAAACCACAGTCCCATGCCGCCCACGCCCACCACCAGGGCCAGATAGGCCACGGCGGCGGCCAGTTCCGGGGTCGCGGTCGTCCCCGGCCGACCGAAGGCCAGGCACAACGGGATCATGGCCGCACATCCCGCCACCGACTGCCAGAAATTGATGCGCACGGCGTCCCCGGCCACGGCCCGGCCGCGATACAGCACCGTCCCCAGGCTGAAGGCCAGCATGCCCAGGATTGCAAACCCCACCCCCAGGGCCGTGACCCTGGTCATGGGCTGGCCCAGGGCGATGACCGCCACCCCGCCGAACCCCGCCGCGACGCCCAGCAGTTTGCCTGCATCAAGGCGCTCCTGCCCTGCGGCGGCGGCGAAAAGGGCCGTGGCGAAAGGGGCGCAGCTCACGATGAGGATGACCAGCGTGGCCGAGACCGAGACCAGGGCCGTAAACGTCAGACCCAGGTACAGGGCGTTATATAAAATCCCCAGCACAAGCCCGGCCCGGATGTCCCCGGTTTGTCCCGCCCGCCCCCGGGCCAGGACCAGGGGCGAAAGGGCCAGGGCCGTGAGGCCGAATCGCCAGGCCAGGAGCGAATACGGATCGAGAAGGGCCGTGCCGATCTTTCCGGCGATAAAGGCCGAGCTCCACACGGCGCTAAAAAGCGCCACCAGGGGATACAGCATCAGACGCGGCATCGCGCGATCCTCCCTTTGCGCCGGGAGGGCTCCCGCCTGCCGTTTCCGCAGGGAACCGGGCGGCCGTTCGCTCTGGCGCGTGGCGACATCCTTAGGGGGATTGGAAATCCGCGTAAAATGAATTATGAAGCGACAACATGAAATCAAACTTATATTGAAGGGAGAACGGCATGGCCGCGCCCACACCCGGCCTCACCGGCCTCACCGGCCTCTCCGGGCTCACCGGGGATCGGCGGCTGACCCTGGAGCACCTGCGGACCCTGGTGACCCTGGCGGACCTCGGCGGGTTTCAGCGGGCGGGCGAGGCCCTGGGGCGCACCCAGTCGGCCGTGACCCAGAGCCTACGCAAGCTGGAGGAAATCCTCGATTGCCGCCTTGTGGAGCGCCGCCACGGCCGGTATTTGGGGCTGACCGACCAGGGACGGCGGTTTTTCGACGCCGCCCGGGACATCCTGGCCCGGGCCCGGGAGGCGGCGGACGCCGTGGGGCGGCCGGAGCTCTCGGGGCTTTTCCGCCTGGGCGTGCCCGACGATTTCCCCGTGGCCGACATCCACGGCGTCATCGCCCGGCTCCTGGAGCGCAACCCGGGGCTGCGCATCGAGACCACCTCGGCCCTGTCGGCCCACATCCGGGAGTTGTTCGCGGACAGGGCCCTGGACCTGGCCCTTTACAAGCGCGTGGAGCCGGACGACGGCCCGGCGGGAGACGGTCGCGATGTGCGATCCGAGCCTCTGTGCTGGGCGGCGCGCCGCCCCATGCGCCTGGACCGGTTCGCCGTCGTGCCCCTGGCGGGCTTTCCCCCCGGCTGCGCCTACCGCCGCGCCGCCGTCCGGGCCCTGGAGGCGGCGGGGATGCCTTTCCATTTCGCCTATACCAGCGCGTCCTATGAAAATGTCCGGGCCGCCGTGTCGGCCGGGCTCGGCATCGCCGCCCTGCCCGCCAGCGCCCTGGCTCCGGACCACGCCGTGCCCGCCGAGGGGCACGGGTTTCCGGCCCTGCCCATGGTCCGGCTGACCCTGGCCATCCGGCCGGACAGCCCGACAGCCCGGGGATTTGCGGACCTGGCCTTTCCGTCGCAGTTCTCGTCCTGACGCCCCCCGCCGCCCACAATTTCCGGCATGTCCCGTCATGGCTGCGCCCGGCGCACCCAGGACCGAAGCGGCACAGGGCCGAGGGAATCGCCCCCGGGCCGGATTCCCCCGGACTCCTCCAGATTCCCCCAGATTTCCCCAGGTTCCCTGGGCGGCGCGCCTCTGCTATGCTGCGCCTACACCATCCCCCTCATCCAGGAGGCCGACCATGCATGTCCTGGCGATCATGGGCAGTCCCCGCACGGGCCGGGCCACGGAGCAACTGCTGGACCAGGCCCTTGCGGGCGTGTGCGAGGCGGCCCCCCAGGCGCAGGTGAAAAAAATCCGCCTGGGAGAGTCGCACATCGGGCCGTGCCGCAATTGCCTGGCCTGCCGGGACAACCTGGAGGCCGTGCCGTATGCCCCCTGCGTCCAGCACGACGACATGACGCCCCTTTTGGACGACCTGGCCCGCTGCGACGCCCTGATTTTCGCCACGCCGGTCCACATGGGGCACGCCACGTCCCTGGCCATGGCCTTTCTGGAGCGCATCTGCTGGACCTTCGCCAAACCCACGGGCCGGGTGCTGGCCGTGCGCGGCTGCCCCGTGCCACGCACCGCCAAACAACGCACGGCGGCGGTCATCGTCGTCTCGGGAGTTGTGCCGCCGCTTCTGCGCCGCTTTTGCGACGAGGCCACTCCCCTTGTGCGCCGGACCCTGAAGGACAGCCTCAACTGCCGCACCGTGGGCAGCCTGTACGCCGGGGCCGTGGAACGCCGGGGGGCGGACATGTATGCCGCTGCGGCCCGACGACTGGGAAAGGCCGTGGTTTCATGACCGGGGCAGGGCCCGGCCGAAGAGGATACGTCCAGCATGGCCGCTCCATCCTGGACACGGCTGCCCGGCTGGACTATTATTATAGATATTTATTGGCCTACAGGCCAAGCCCGACCCCTCTGCGGCGTTGATGCGGGACGCCGCCTGCACAGACGAAGCGAGAGGATGCATGCCTGCGCGAATTCCCCGATGGCGTCTCCTGGCGGCGGCCATCCTGCTTTTCTTCCCTGCGGCCTCATATGGGGCGCCCCTTCCCTACAATTCCGACTACGCCGTGGTCAAAACGCTCCTCGCCACGCCCCAGGCTGTGGCGGAATACCTGTCCGCCCATTTCTCCTACGCCTTCCACGACGGCAGGCTGGCCTATGCCCCGGCCGACTTCAACACCCGGCGCGGCGGTGACTGCAAGGACTATTCGGCCTTTTTCTCGGATGTCGTCGCTTCCCACGGCTTTTCTGTCACCCAGTACGCCTTCCGCTACGACGCGGCCACGGGCTACGGCCATGTGGTCTCGATATTCACCGACACGGACGGCAAGCAGTACGTGGCCACCCACAAAAACGGCGACCTGGCCATCTACGGCCCCATCACCAGCCTGGCGGAGGCCGGGCAGGCGTGCATCGCAAACGGCGTGCTGCCCGCAGGCTCCATCGCTGACCAATGGCTGGCCTATCCGGCGGGACTGGCCGGAAACATGTACGATACCGGCGGATTCTCCTATTTTGCCGACTACGCCCAGGCCATGTCCCAGCTGAATTATTTCCAGCATGTGGCCCAATACATGACCGCCTGTTTCACCAGGGCCGCCCATCCCGGGGCCTTCGCCTTCTCCCCGGCGGAGCTCAACACCCGTCTCGCGGGCGACGCCAAGGACTTCGCGGTCTTCGCCGCCGCCTATCTCTCGGACAGACACTTCAACCCCACGCTCCACGCCTTCCGCTACGACCCGGCCACCAATGCGCACCATGTGGTGACGGTGTTCCAGTACGGCGGGAAATACTATTTTCAAAGCTACCAGTATCTCTTCGGCCCCCTGGACGCCTTTTCCGAAATAGAGGCCCTGTGCAAGGCCAGCGGGCACATCCCGGCCGACAGCCAGGTGGACGGCTGGACGTCCTATCCGGCGGGCTTCACCGGCCCCTTCCCTGGCCCCTTTTCCCTGGCCGGTCCCTTGCAGCTTCTGTTTGAAGAGTAGTGCGCCCCCAACGCGCGGCGCTCCATTGTGAATGGACGCAAAAACCGCCCCCTGCCGAAACAGGGGGCGGTTCTTCTTTTGGGGTCTTTTGGCGGAGGGAGAGGGATTCGAACCCCCGGACGCTTGCGCGTCTGCGGTTTTCAAGACCGCCGCCTTCGGCCGCTCGGCCATCCCTCCGCGTCACCGCACGCCGCATGGCGCGGCGTTTGACGTTCCCTAATCGCAAATCCGCCACGGGGCAAGCCTCGCCCCGCCAAACGCACCGGCCGCGCCTCGCGCCTCCCTTTTCGCTTTCCGCCTGCCCGCCCGGCCAGCGGCCGGACGAAAATCCATCCTGTATCGCTCGGCTTTACAGACGCGCTGGCATTGGATTACACTTGCCCCGCCATGCGTTTCATGGTTTAGCACAACCCCGTCCCGTGAGAAGACCTTTTGAAGCATCGCACCATCGCCTACATTCTTTTATGGTATCCCCTGCCCTCGGAGATGTTCATCTTCCGGGAGATCAAGAATCTCCAGGGCCTGGGCCTGCCCATTTCCGTCTATTCCCTCTACGGCCCGGCCAAAAACGGCCTGTCCACGGAAATGCGCGCGGCCGCAGCCGACGTAACCCGGCTGGGGGCGGCCTCCCTGTTTCGCGTGTTCCGCGACGTGTGGGCCTGGAGCAGACGCCGCCCCGACGTATCCAGGCGGCTGTGGGCCACCATCCCCTGGCGGAAATGGAGCTGTATCGAGGTGGCCGCGGAAAACTTCTGGTCCTTTTTGGCCGGATTCCGGCTGGCCACGCTTTTTGAGCAAGACGGCATCACCCACGTCCACGCCGCCTGGGCCAACGGCCCGGCCACGGCCGCCTGGGTGGCCGCGACCCTGCTCGATCTGCCCTTTTCCTTCTCGGGCCGGGCCGGAGACATCCATCCCCAGGACGGCGCCCTGGCGGAAAAGATTCAGGCCGCAGACTTCGTGCATACCAACAACCAGGCCAATGTCGACTACCTGGCCGGATTCGCGGACGCCCAGGACGCCCAAAAAATCCACATGGTCTACAACAGCCTGACCCTGGCCAGCCGCGCCAAGGCCCGGGTACGCATGGAGCCGCCCTACCGGCTCTTGGCCGTGGGCCGTTTCTGCCGAACCAAGGGGTTTGACGTGCTTCTGCAGGCCTGCCGCCTGCTGGACCGCGAGGGCTTCCCCTTTCAACTCACCCTGGTGGGCGCGGGATTTCAAGGAGCCTATCTCCGCTTCCTGCGCCATCAACTGGGCCTTCGGGCCCGCGTCTTCCTGCCCGGGTTCGTCTCCCATGACCGCATCACGGAACTCTACTCCTCAAGCGACATCTTCGTCATGCCCAGCGTCATCCACAAAACCGGCGACCGCGACGGCATCCCCAATGTCATCATGGAGGCCCTGTCCCATTGTCTGCCCGTGGTGGCCACCAACATCAGCGGCATCCCGGAGGTCATCGAGGACGGCGTGACCGGCCGCCTGGCCCCCCAACGCGATCCCGCCGCCCTGGCCGAGGCCATCAAGGCCATGGCCGTCGACCGGAAATCGGCCCTGGCCATGGCCGCCGCCGGACGCAAGCGGGTGCTGGCCATGTTCGATCCGGACAAAAACAGCCGGGCGCTTTTCGAGCTGTACCGCGACGACGCGGTCCCCCTGGCGGCCGACGCCTCCGGCGAGGGGAAGGCCTAGCCCATGTGCGGCATCGCCGGTTTCGTCCACCTGGACCCGTCCGCCATGCCCCCGGCCGAGACCCGCCTGTCCTGGCTTACGGCCATGACCCGGGCCTTGCGCCATCGCGGCCCCGACGGCGACGGCCACATCCTGGAAGGCCCCGCCGCCCTGGGGCATCGCCGCCTGTCCATCATCGACCTGTCCACCGGCGGCCAGCCCATGGCCGACGCCAGCGATCTGGCCGTGGTCAGCTTCAACGGCGAAATCTACAATTTCCGGGAGATACGGCGCGACCTGACGACCAAGGGCTACATTTTCCGCACCAACTCCGACACCGAGGTCATCGTCAACGCCTGGCTCGACAAGGGCCCCGACTGTCTGGACCTGTTCGAGGGCATGTTCGCCTTCGCCCTGTGGGACAAGCGCTCCCGCACCCTGTTCGCCGCCCGGGACCGTTTCGGCAAAAAGCCCTTCGTCTACACCCTGCAAAAGGGGGTGTTCGCCTTCGCCTCGGAGATCACCGCGCTGCGGACCCTGCCGTTTATGGAGTTCTCCGTCGCCACCCAGGCCTTGGCCCGGTTCCTGTCCTATGAATACGTGCCCACCCCGCAAAGCATCTACAAACAGGTGCACAAACTGAGGCCCGGGCACTACCTGCTTTTGCGCGACGGCAACATCACCACCGCGCCTTATTGGGACATGCCCCCGCCCGATCCGGACACGGGGCAAAACGAAGACGAGCTGTGCGAACGCCTGCGCCTGCTTCTGGCCCAGGCCGTCAAACGGCGGCTGGTGAGCGACGTGCCCCTGGGGGTGTTTTTAAGCGGCGGCATCGATTCCTCCACCGTGGCCGCGTTCATGGCCGGCATGTCCTCCCGGGTCAAAACCTTCAGCATCGGGTTCACGGAAAAAAGCTACGACGAGTCCGCCTATGCCCGGGCCGTGGCCAAACGCTTCGCCACGGACCACCACGAACGCATCCTGAGCGCCGCCGAGTGCGGCGGGTTGCTCCCCGGGATCGTGGCCCGGTTCGACGAGCCCATGGCCGACCCGTCCATCGTGCCCACGTATCTGCTCTCCAAGGTCACCCGGGAAAAGGTCACCGTGGCCCTGGGCGGCGACGGGCCGGACGAGCTTTTCGCCGGTTACGAATATTTCGTGGGATTCAACCTGGCCGAACGCTATCTGCGCCTGCCCAGGATGCTGCGCAAGGGGCTTATCGAGCCCATCGCCCGGCGGCTGCCCCAGTCCTCGGGCTACGTCAATCCGCGCGCCGTGGCCCGGACGTTTCTGGCCGGGGCGGCGGCCCCGCGCAATCTGCGCGTGCAGACCTGGCTGTCGGCCTTCTCCCCCGAGGCCCAGTTGTCCCTGTGGCGGCATCCGGATCGGGAGTTTCTGGCCCCGGACAGCCTTTATTCGCCCACCACCCGGCTCTTCGACGCCTTCCCCGCCGATGCCCCCCTGGCCAAGGTGTTCTACACCTTCGCCCGGCAGTACATGCTCGACTACATTTTGGTGAAGGTGGACCGCTGTTCCATGATGCATTCCCTGGAGGTGCGCGCCCCGTTTCTGGACCGCGACCTGGCCGAATTCGCCTGCCGCCTGCCCATCTCCATGAAGCTGCGCGGGGACAAGCGCAAATACCTCCTGAAAAAAGCCGTGGCCGACATCCTGCCCCCGGAGATCCTCTCCCGGCCCAAGCGCGGCTTCCTCATCCCGGCGGCCATGTGGCTGCGCGGCAGCCTGGCGCCCCATATGGACGAGCTTTTGGGGGAATCCCACCTCAAACGGCAGGGCCTTTTCGATCCCAAGGCCGTGGCCAGGCTTCGCGCCGAACATCAGGACGGGACATGCGACCATCGCAAGGAGTTGTGGACGCTTTTGGTGCTGCAACTGTGGCTGGCCGAGCACAACCCGGGCATCGCCTAGCGCGGCGTTCACGGACAGCCTCAAAACCGGATTTATCCCTCCTCCCGCCGACCTCCCCGGGTTTATCCCTGGCGGCTGGAAACGCGCCGTTCCCATCGGGACAGGGCCTTTTGCCTTGCGCATTGACTCCTGACAGCCCTCATGCGAAAAGATTTATGCCGCTTGTCATGAAGGCGCGTGTTTTCAGTGGTGAAATGTTCCCTCCTGCACGAAAAGCGTTTCCCTTTAAGCATGTTGCACGGCCCCAGGGAGAACCCGGCAATGCGCACGACACCCATGCGGCGCACCTTCCTCCCGACGCTTTTTTTGGCGATCTCCCTGCTGTGGTCTCCGGCCGGGCTCCGCGCCCAGACCGATGACCTCACCCTGTTTCTCCCGGCCATCCTGGCCGCAAACCAGGCCATGGTCTTCGTCACCGAGGGCGCCTCGTTTTCCCCGGTGATCGTGGTCACAGGCAACCCCGACATCCGCTGGACCTTCGCCGACGGCACGACCAGCACCTCGGCCACGCCCACCAAAAACTACGGCTCGGCGGCCCGGCGGGAAAACCGGCTCGTGGTCACCCCGTGGAGCGCGGTGACCCGCATCAACATCGGCTACGACGCCGGCGACGGGGGCACGTACGACATCGAGTTCGTCCCCGACCAGCAGGTTTCCGAGGTGCGCGGACTGCATCTGGTCGCCCCCACCCTGGCCCAGTGGTGCTCGTCCTACAACCGCATCCCCAGCCTGGACTTCAGCAACTTCCAAAATCTCAACACCATCGAATGCTACCTGTCCGGGCATCTCACCCAGGTCCGCCTGGGCAACACCCCCAAACTGCGCCGGGCCTGCTTCGAGGACTGCTCCCTGACCTCCCTCGACCTCTCTGGGAGCCCGAATCTTGAGGATCTGCGCGGGGCCGTCAACGACTACCCGACCATCGCCTTCGGCGCGACAGGGGCACATGTCTGGCACATCTGCGTGCGCGACAACCCCCAGTTCACCAATCGGGGCCTTTTTGCCGACATGACGCCCTTCCCGCTGATCTCCGAACTTTTCATCTGGAACGACAACCAGGCCGGAACCTTGCGCATCCCGGCCACCAGTCCCGACAATGCGGTCTCCATCCTGGCCTGGGACAACGCCTATGCCGCCCTCGACCTGTCCGGCGCGCTGCAAAACCTCGGGGCCACGGCCTCGGTGCAACTGTTGCGCAACAACCTCACCAGCATAAACATCACCGGGTGCCGGCAGATCACCGAGCTCGACCTGCAAGACAACCTCCTTTCGTCCGCGACCCTGGACACGCTCCTGGCCACCCTCGACGCCCTGGGCCGCAGCCAGGACAACACCCCGGAAGGCACCACGCTGCGGGTGGACATCCGGGGCAACGCCGCGCCCGGCGACGACGGATACGCCCACGCCGAAAACCTGGCCGCAAAAGGCTGGACTGTGGCCGCTACCGGCTGGACCCTGGAGCCGGGCCTGCCGGACAACGGGGAACAGCGCATCGATTTCGTCACCAGCGGCGACGCCACCAGCATGCGCTGCGATTTTCGCGGCGCGTCCACCGTGGGCGTCTGGCACTGGTCCGACGGCACGACCAGCCCGGCCGCATCCGGCGAGGCCGCCGCCAAAACCGGCCTGGGCGCAGGGCTGCACGCGCACCACCTGACCATCTCCAACGGCGCGGCGCTGCTCCGTTTCGGCGCGGGCGCCGGTGGCGCCGGGCAGCTCACCTCCATGACCGGATTTGAAAACTGCCCCGCCCTGGGCATCCTTTTCGCCTATCAGGAAGCCTTGCTGACCGCCCTGGGGCATACCAACGCCACCCGGGTGCGGGAATACCACCTCAAGGGCGCGGCCCTGTCCGCCGCAGCCATGGATCAGATTTTTGAGGACGCCGTGGCCTCGGAGGTCTTTAACGGGATGATGTGGAGCGACAACGCCGGGACCGCCGCCAGTGAGGCGGCTCGGGCAACCCTGACGTTGCGGGGATGGACGTTGGATACGCAGTAATCGGAAAAAACCGTGAGCCCCGGTTTATGAGGCCTTTTTCTTCCCTGCCGCCGGGACCGCCTCCCCGGTAAACCGCTCAAGACGCTGCTTATACGCCACCAGCCCGTTGACCATGCCCTGGGCCAGGGCCTCCAGGTATTTGTCCGAGCCCAGCCGCTTGGCGTCGTCGGGGTTGGTGATGTAGCCCATTTCCACCAGCACGGCGGGCATGCGCGCCCCCATGAGCACGTAGAACGGGGCCTCATGGGTGCCCCGGTCCCGGGTCTTCCAGCGGGAGACAGACCCCACGGCCTTGTCCTGCACGGTCTTGGCCAGATCCCGGGATTCCTTCATCTTGGTGTTGAGCATCAGGTCGGTCAGGATCAGTTGCAGATCGCTTATGGTCTTGGCCGAGACCGCGTTTTCGCGCGCGGCCACGCGTACGGCGTCCTCGGTGCTGGCCAGGTTCAGGGAATAGATCTCCAGACCCGAGGACTTGGCGTCGCCGTGGGCGTTGCAGTGGAGGGACACGAACAGGTCGGCCTTTTTGGCGTTGGCCATGGCCGTGCGCTCCTCCAGGGGGATGAACACGTCCTTGGTGCGGGTGTAGAGTACCTGGAAGCCGTGATCTTCGAGCTGTTTGCCGAGAAGTCTGGCGAAACGCAGATTGACGTCCTTCTCCACGAGACCGCCAAGGCCCTGTGCGCCGGGATCCTTTCCGCCGTGGCCGGGGTCGATCATGATGGTGCGCACGGTCAGGCCGAGTTGCTCCACCAGATCGCCAATGCGTTTCTCACTGCCCGGGGGCGGCTTGTAGGCCGGGGGCGGCGCGGGGGTTTGTCCGGGGGCCTTGGCGTTCTGCCTGGAGGCGGCCTGCCTGGCGGCCTGGGCCGTCTCCTCGCGCATGGCGGCGGCGGGATCGGCGGCGTCTTTTCCGGACGGGGCCGGGGTCGGGGGGGCGGGTTTGGCCGCCTCCGGGGGGGCCTTGCTTTTGCGCTTAAACAGGTTGGACAGCCAGCCGTCGTATTTGTCCCTGGGCGTGTCGGCCGACCCGGGCCTGGCCTCAGCCGGGGCTGGGGTCGCCTCTGCGGCGACGGGCGCACCGGGCGCACCAGCAGCACTGGTCGCACCGGGCGGAGCCTTGCCGGGCTTGCCCTTGGCATAGACGTCGAGCACCACCCGGAAAGGGTTGTCCAGGGTGAAGACGTTGTAGCGCTCCAGGTTGTCGATATCCAAGACCACCCGGACCACGTCGGGTTTGTTGTAGGCGGCGCGAATCTGGCGCAGGATGCCGTCGGTGATTTTCTCGTCAGTCCGCACGGCCTGCCCCATGCGCACGTTGTCCAGATCGATGTACAGGCGGCGCGGGGCGGCGTCCTCGCCCTTGGTCTTTTCGAGAAGCTGGTAGCGGAAGGTGGTTTCCCGGTCCAGGCCAAGGGTGATGCGCGAATAATCCTCCCCGCCGGTCTTGGAGATTTCCCCAAGCGTTGCGGGGCTTCCCGAGGTGGCCGCAGGCGGCGAGACGGCGCCCGAGACGGCCTGGGCAACCGGGGCGGTCTGCGACGGGGCGACGGACTGGGGAGCGGCGGCGGTCTCGGTCGGGGCGGCGGCCTTTCCGGCATCCGCGGCCTTTGCGGAACCGGTTCCCGAGGGCGGGGCCGAAGCCGCCTGCCTGGGCTCGGGGGTAAACGAGGGGTCCAGGCCGCGCAGCATCTCCACGGCCTCGGCCACCTTGTCCCCGTCGGGATAGCGGTTCAGAACCGCGCGCAACTCGCCCATGGCCTGCCCCTTGTCCTTGAGCCGGTCGCGAAAAACCACGGCCCGCCGCACATGGGCGTCGTCGGCCCAGACGTGGCGCGGGAAGCGGTCGATCATGCGCTGGTAGTGGTCCAGGGACTCTCTGGCGTCTTTTTCCAGATAGGAGCGGAAGGCCAGTTCCTCGAAGACCCAGCCCCTATAATACAGGGCCTTGGGGGCCAGGGGGCCGTTTGGGGCGGCGCGGTACACAGCAACGAATTTTTCGTCCAGGCCCAGCCAGGGTTCCCGGTGTTTTCCGGCCTTGGCGTCCGTGGACAGGCGTTTGAACTCGCGCAGGGCGTCCTGATAGGTCTTGTCCGCATTGGCGGCATGGACGGGGCCGCACAAAACCGACAGGACGCACAATACAGCCGCCACGGCCGCACACGCCCGGGCCGCTCCCGCCGACCAGGCCTCCCCGGCCGCCGGGGAACGCACCATGCCGCCGCAGCTATTCGACGGTGACGCTTTTGGCCAGATTGCGCGGCTGATCGACATCTTTCCCCAGGTAATCCGCCATTTCATAGGCGAACATTTGCAGTGCCGGAAGCATGAGAAACGTGGTGAGCGGCCCCCAGGCCTTGGGTATCTCCCACACATGGTCCACGCGCAAGTCGCTGCCCGGATTGGTCAGGGCGATGATCTTGCCGCCCCGGGCCTGGACCTCCTCCAGGTTGGACTTGACTTTGGGAAAGAGCTCGTCCACCGGGGCCAGGGCGAAGGTGGGAAAACGCGGATCAATGAGCGCGATGGGTCCGTGCTTCATCTCCCCGGCGGCATAGCCCTCGGCGTGGATGTAGGAGATCTCCTTGAGCTTGAGCGCCCCTTCCAGGGCCAGGGGATAGTACGGTCCCCGGCCGAGGTAGAGAAAGCTTGATGACTCGCTGAAGGTCTTGGCCAGGACGGCGGCCCGCTCCCGCATGCGCGGCAGTTCCGCCTCCAGGACGCTGGGCAGTTTCTCCAGGTTGGCCAGGCAGTCCACCCGCGCCTGCCGCGACATGCGGCCCGTGATCTCGCCCAGGCTCAAGGCCAGAAGCGTCAGGGCCGTCAGCTGGCTGCACATGGCCTTGGTGGAGGCCACGGAGATCTCCGGCCCGGCCTGGGTGTAGACCACCACGTCCGATTCCCGGGCCACGCTCGACCCGACCACGTTGCACAGCCCGATGACCTTGGCCCCGCGCTCCCTGGCCAGCCGGATCCCGGCCAGGGTGTCGGCCGTCTCGCCGGACTGGCTGATGGCCACCACCACGTCGCCGGGCAAAAGGATGGGGTCGCGGTAGCGGAACTCCGAGGCGATCTCCACCCGGGTGGGCACCCCGGCCCACTGCTCCAGGAGATACATGCCCCACAGCCCGGCGTGAAACGAGGTGCCGCAGGCCACGATGAACAGCCGCTCAGGCGTGGGCAGGGACGCCAGTTCGGGCAGAAGGGCCCGCCCGGCGGCCAAGTCCACCCGCCCGGCCAGGCAGTCGGCGATGACCTTGGGCTGCTCGAAGATCTCCTTGAGCATGAAGTGCTTGTAGCCGCCCTTTTGGGCGGCGGCCACGTCCCAGGTGATGCGCTTCACGTCCTTTGTGATCGGGGCCAGGGTGGCGGCGTCCATGACTGCAAAGGACGAGGCGTCGATGCGCACCATCTCGCCGTCCTCCAAAAACACCACGTCCCGGGTGTAGGTCAAAAAGGCCGGGATGTCCGAGGCCAGAAAATTCTCTCCCACGCCCACGCCCAAAACCAGGGGCGAGGACTTGCGCGCGGCGTACAGCACCCCGGGTTCGTCCAGACTGACCACGACCAGGGCGTAGGTTCCCTCCACCCGGCAAAGGGTCAGGCTCAGGGCTTTGGCCACGGGCAGGCCCTGGTCCAAAAACGAGGCCAGCAGATGGGCCAAGACCTCGGTGTCCGTGTCCGAGGCGAACACGCAGCCGCAGGCCTGCAACCCGTTTTTGAGTTCCTGGAAATTCTCGATGATCCCGTTGTGGATCACCGCCAGACGCCGGGCCGTGTCCGTGTGCGGATGGGCGTTTTTTTCGATGGGCAGGCCGTGGGTCGCCCAGCGGGTGTGCCCGATGCCGGAGGTGGCCTGAAAAACGTTTTGCCCCTCCAGGCGCTTCTCCAGGTTGCACAGCTTGCCTGCGGCGCGCTCCACATGCAGCGCATCCTGCTGCACAAAGGCCACTCCGGCCGAATCGTAGCCCCGGTATTCCAGACGCCGCAATCCTTCCAAGATGACCGGCACGGCAGGCCTATGGCCGCAATACCCGATGATTCCGCACATGTGGGCTCCCGTTTTTCTGTTGGGACGACGACGCGCCGCCCCCTGCAAGCAATTCGCACACCCTTACCTTGTCCCCCCCGGCATTTCAAGGACGGTCGGCCGGAGGGGCCGCGCCCCCGGCAGGGGCCTAAGGCCCCTGCACCCCGTACCGTGCGGTCACCCTGCGCCGCTCTTGCGTCGCACGGCGGCCGCAGCATTGCGGGGACTCCCGGGTTTTCGCTGGCGTTTCCGGCACAGCCTCGCTGTGCCGGAAACGCCAGCGATATCAGGGGGTCCGGGGGAAATGATTTCCCCCGGGCGGGGCTCGGGGCGGCAGCCCCGACAAAGCTGGGGGCGGCAGCCCCGGTTATGTGAGCAGTTCGTCCAACAGGGGGATCAATCGGGCGAGGGCCTTGCCGCGATGGCTGCGGGCGTTTTTTTCTTCCGGCGTCAGTTGGGCGGCGGCGCGGCCGAGGGCGGGGTCGAAAAACAGGGGGTCGTAGCCGAAGCCGCCGTCGCCCTGGGGGGAAAGGGCGATGACGCCTTCCCAGGCGGCCTGGGTCTCGGCCCAGCGGCCGTCGGGGGTGGTGGCGGCCATGGCGCAGACGAACCGGGCGGCGCGTTTTTCCGGGGGCACGTCCCGCAGGGCGTCCAGGAGCTTGGCGTTATTGATGGCGTCGGTGGCGTTTTCGCCGCCGTAGCGGGCGGAAAAGACGCCGGGAGCGCCGCCCAGGGCGTCCACGCACAGCCCCGAGTCGTCGGCCACGGCGGGCAGTCCGGTGGCGGCGGCCACGGCGGCGGCCTTGAGGCGGGCGTTTTCGGCGAAGGTGGTTCCGGTTTCGGCGATGTCGCCCAGGTCCGGGAAATCCGCGAGTCCCTTGACGGTGATGCCGGAAGCCTGGAGCAGGGCGCGCAGTTCGGCGATTTTTCCCTTGTTTGTGGTGCCAAGGACGATGGTTCTCTCAATCGGCATGCGGCATGTCCTTTTCCAGGGCGAAAAATGGCGGCAGAAGCAGGGTGACGGTGGTGCCCTGCCCCACCTGGCTTTTGATTTCCACAGAGCCGCCCAGGTCGTCGAGGATTTTTTTGGTCATGGCCAGTCCCAGCCCGGCCCCCTTGTCGCGGGTGCTGAAAAAGGGGTTGAAGACCTGGGCCAGGTGCTCCTTGGCGATGCCGTGCCCGGTATCGGCGACGGACAGAGAGACGCTGCCCTGGCGCATGCCGGTGGTCACGGTCAGCCGGCCTCCCTGGGGCATGGCCTCCATGGAGTTTTTAATGAGGTTGAGCAGGCATTGCTTGAGCAGTTCCGTGTCCCCCCGGGCTTTGGGCAGGGAGTCGGAGGTGGTGATGGTGATTTCGACCCCTTGCTTGTCCATGCCCATGCGCATGATGTCCAGGGTCTGGCGGACCATGAGGTTGAGGTCCACCTCGCCGGGTGTGGCCTGGGTGGGCCGGGAAAAATTGACGATGCTTTTTAAGATGGTATCCAGGCGGTTGGATTCCTGGAGGATGATGGAGACCTTCTCCCGGGCGGAGGCGTCGATGCCCGAGGAGCGAAGCAGGGAATTGGCGAATCCGGCGATGGCGAACAGCGGATTGCGGATTTCGTGGGAGATGAACATGGAGAGTTCGCCGATGGCGGCCAGACGCTCGGTTTTTTGCAGCCGACGTTCCATGAACACGTCATGGGTCACGTCGCGGCGGATGACCACCGTATGGGCCGGACGCCCCTCGCCGCCCACGGCGTGGGCCACGACCCGGAAGTAGCGCAGGCGGTCCTCGGCGTCCATGCGGGAATACTCGGCGCTGCCGCCCTTGCCGGACAACAGCGTTCGCCAGGGGGACACGTCGTCGGAATCGGTCGGCCGGAAGTTTTGCAGATCGTCGAGCACTGTGGCGCAGGCCAGTCCCAGAAGATCCTCCTTGGCCTTGCCCGTACGTCTTCTGGCGGCGCGGTTGATGTCCTCGACCTTGCCGTCGGGGTCGGCCAGGACCACCTCCGCGTCCAGATGGTCGAAGACCGCATCCAGGTAGATACGGGCCCGGGTCAGGTCCAGGCGGCAGGATTCGCACAGGGAGGCCGTGGTCACGGTGGTCTTGAGCAGCATGGCCGTACGGCGGTCCATGACCGTGGCCCCGGCCGGAATCGGGGTGTCCGGGGGCAGGCCCTGGCCGGTCAGGTCGATGATGCCGTTGACGTCGGGGGCGGCGTCCAGAAGCGCCGCCAGGGAATCGTAGACGGGGATGTCCGGGCCGACGCTCCTTTTCCCCGGGCCGCCCGGGGCCGCTCCGGCGAAATGGACCTCGGAGAAGATCTCATCCATGCCCGGGCCGCATAAAAAGGAGCAAAACGACTCAATGTCCGGGCCAAAGCCGTACAAGGCGATCCGATAAGGCCATCTTGCCGCATCATCCCCTGACATATCCGGCGCTCCGTGGCCGCGCGGCAAGGCCGCGGCCGGTTTTGTCTTTTGGTTTGGGGCATGATAGCCGGGGACGACGCGCCATGCAAGGAACTTGGGGAAACCATGAACCATTCGATAAAAGTCTATTCCATAAGCCTTGGCTGCCCCAAAAACCGGGTGGACGCCGAGGCCGTGCTGGGGGCCGTGCCCGGCGGGGTCCGGATCGTGTCCGATCCGGCCCAGGCCGACCTGGTGGTCATCAACACCTGTTCGTTCATCAAGCCCGCCGTGGAAGAGTCGGTGCGGGTGATCCTGGACACGGCCGAGGCCATCCGGGGACTTTCCCCCCGGCCGAAACTGGCCGTGACCGGGTGCCTGCCAGGGCGGTACGGCGAGGAACTGCGGGCCGGGCTGCCCGAGGTGGACGTGTGGGGACTGCCGTCGGAGCTGGCGGAGCTGCCCGGACGCCTGGCCCGGGCGGTGTCGCCGGACGGCGCACGGTTGCCGGACCTGCGGCGGCCGTCCCTGGGAACGCGGCTTGTCAGCACGCCGCCGGGGTATGCCTATGTGAAGATCGCCGAGGGCTGCAACCATGCCTGCGCCTATTGCACCATCCCCTCCATCCGGGGGCGGCTGGCCAGCCGTCCGGTTACGGACATCGTGGCCGAGGCCGGGGGGCTGGTGGACCGGGGCGCGTCGGAACTGATCCTGGTGGCCCAGGATCTGACGGCCTACGGCCGGGATATGGGCGGCGGGCGGGGACTTCGGGAGCTCGTGGAGGGTCTTTTGCCCCTGCCCGGGCTGTCCCGGCTGCGGCTCATGTACCTTTATCCGTCGGGACTCGACGCCGGGCTTCTGGATTTTCTGGCCGCGGCCGGGCCGCCGCTTCTGCCCTATTTCGACATCCCCTTCCAGCACGCCCACCCGGACGTGCTGCGGGCCATGGGCCGTCCCCGCTCGGACGCGCCCGAGGCCATCGTGGCCCGGGTGCGGCAGCGGTTTCCCGAGGCGGCCATCCGCACCACGTTCATCACCGGCTTTCCGGGCGAGACGCCCCGGCGGTTCCAGGCATTGCTGGACTTCGTGGCCCGGGAGCGGCTGCACCATGTGGGGGTGTTTCCCTTTTCGCCCGAGGAGGGCACCCGGGCCGTGGCCCTGCCCGGCAAGGTCTCCGGGGCCGAGGCCAGGCGTCGGCGCGACGCGCTCATGGAGCTTCAGGCCGAAATCAGCGCCGACATCCTGGCCGGATATGTAGGGAAAACCCTGCCGGTCCTGGTGGATGCGCCGCACCCGGAATGGCCCGGGCTTTTCGTGGGCCGCACCTGGTTCCAGGCCCCGGAGGCGGACGGCGTGACCTACGTCAGCGGCCCGGGCGTGGCCCCGGGGAAACTGGTCATGGCCGAGATCGTGGAGAGCAAGGACTACGATCTGGTGGCCCTGGCCGACGGCTGACCGGACGGCTTATCCCCGGCCCCGGGACCGACTCTCCAGGACGACGCCCTTCCCGCTCTAGAAGAACATGTTTATCCGCCCGGCCGCCGACGCGGACATGTCAGGCGCGGGATGTAGCGATGCCCGTCCACGGCCTCAAGCCCGGGAACGCTGTTATAGGTATGCAGGCTGTCCCCCTGCCCCAGAACGGCGGCCTCATGGCGGGCGACCTCGGTTTCCCGGTAGGCCCGGGGGGTCAGGGTCTCGATTTCAAGGATGGCCAGGGCCCGGCCGTAATGCCCGGAACAGTCCTGGGCCGGGCGGTAGAGGCGGCCGCCATGGCGAAAGACCCGCCCGGCCGGGCGGGAGCGGCGCACGTCGGAGACCACGGGGTTGCCCGGGTGGGGAACAAACGGCCCCAGGGGCGAATCCGCGTAAAAAACCGACAGTTCGTCCCAGGAGGAGCCCCCCTCCAGGCGCAGGTTGGCCATGAGCCACCAGCGTCCCTCGTGCTCGAACAGGGTGGAATCCACCGCCCGCACCCCCGGGAGCAGCGTGGCCGCAGGCTCCCATTCCAGGGGGAAGCGCACGGCCCGAAACAGCTCCACCCGGGCGGCCTGGGCGCTCTCCGGAACCATGTAGACCTCCCCGCCCCATTCGAAGACAAAGGGATAGGACAGGTGGTGCGGGGTGTGCAGGACCGTGTGCGGCGGCCCGAACGTCCCGTCCGGGGCCTGGGTCATGACCGCGATGCGGCCATGGCCCGTGTCCTTGTCGATGTGTTCGAAGAAAAGATGCGTGACCCCGTCTCGGACGAAGGGAAAGGGGTCGGCCCAGCCGGAGGCGTCCGGGGGAAAGGCCGGGGTGAAGCCGCCCAGGTCGAAAGGGTCGCCTCCGCCCCGGCGCAGGGCCAGAAACCACTGGGGCCGGAAAAAGATGTCCCGCCAGGCTGTGGCCGCAGCACGGCGCGCCAGGCGAAAAAGAAAGCGCCGCATGGCCGCGTTCCCGGGAATGGCGGCGGGGGGGGCGGCCTCCAGGGGCGTGGCCCGGGCCTCCCAGGCCTGGGGACCGCCGTCTTGCAGCTCGCGCACCATGCGGGGGACGAACCGGGCGGCCGTGACGCAGGCCGGGGCGGCGGTGCGGCTAAGCGACAGGGGGAAGACCGCCGACGCGCTGCGGTAGAGAAGCCGGGGCGGCTGCTTTGCCGTGTGCCAGACGAGCCTGGGCTCCCAGCAAGAGGCCGGGTCGGCCAGCGCCGCGAAGGCCTGGACCGGAGCCTGGGAGGCGAAGTCCAGGAAATCGAGCACCAGCAGCCCGTGCCGGAACGCGGCCGGAAGCCCGGGAGGGATTTCCAGGTCGCCCGGGACGATCAGGAGATCCAGGCGATCCGCCCGGGCCATGCGCCCCAGTTCGTGCGCCCATTGCGCCGTGTCGGGCAGTTCCCGGATTCGCAGGCCCCCGGGCAGATCCGCCGGGGCGAAGGGGTCCACGGCGACCGGCGCCAACAGCCGGTCCAGGCGCTGATAGAGGGAAAAGAGCAGGCCCGGTCCGCGGCGCAGCCACGGCAGGGAAAAAAACATGGGCGCGACGGACAGGTCGCACAGAAAGTGCGCAATATCGGCCTGAAAACGCGTGGCCAGATCTCCCGAAAGGAGCAAGGCGATGCGCAGGGAGGGAGTGTTCATGATTTTTGGATTCCGGCTGCGCAGCATGTGCAACCATGGTTTGTGTCGATGGATATTGCCATCACGTATCCGATGTGCTACGAGTCTGGCAACATATCAAAATGGCTTTGAAATTTTTACTTGGCTGTTTTAAATGGTCCTGGTTCACCGCGACAGTTCATGACATGGCGCGTTTTGATGTGAAACATATATTTATTGTATCGTGAAATTCTTTTGCTCTTTTGTTGTGACAGAAAGATTGCATCTTACACCAGCCCACGGCAACGGTTCAAACAGGGCATTTGTAGGTTTTGAATTTCTCTTTTTTCCCCCAGACGCCAATCACATCTCATGAAAAAACACACGAACCAGCACATGCTCCCGGGGAAACACCTCATATTCGATTTGTTTTTATTGCCCAATCTCCCAACCCACAACCAGAACCGCCCACACCAGATGCACATGGAACATCCTTTCCACCGGCAATTCCGCTTCATGGATCATGGCCTGCACCCGATCCAAACGCACGGCGCACGGCCTGGGACGTCAACCGCGTTCGCTTCTTGCGCCGGAAGGGCCGCTTGCATCAATAACCATTCACATTTCCATAAATCCGAATGTGTTACGGTGGGACACTGATATGAAGTATGGGACGCCCCCACGACAGCAACCGCTCTCCATGCCGGAAACGGCATATGTCACCCTCTGGTTCCCCAAGCCCTCTGAGACGTTCATCTATCGCGAGGCCCAGGTCATGCGGCGCATGGGCATGCCGCTTACGGTCTACGCCATGTACGGCCGCCTGGACAGCCACTTAAGCGACGACATGCTGCGCGACGACATCCCGGTGGAACGGCTGGGATGTCGGCACATCCTGCCCGGGGCCTCGGCCTTTGTCTATTGGCTCAAACGCCGCCCCGAGGTTTTCAAGCCGCTCATGGCCTCGCTGCTTTTCCGGCGCTGGCGCTGCCTGGAGCAGACCGGAGAGAACTACTGGGCCTGCTATTGCGGCTGCCACCTGGCCCGGCGTTTCGAGGAGACCGGGGTACGCCACATCCACGCCTGCTGGGCCAACGGCCCGGCTACGGCCGCCTGGGTGGCCTCGGCCCTAACCGGCATCCCCTTCAGCTTCACCGGCCGGGCCGGGGACATCTATCCCGCCGACGGGGCCCTCAAGGATAAAATCGCCCAGGCCGCCTTTACCCGGGTCGATGCCGCCTTCAACATCGACTATCTGCGCGGCTTTGCGGGCAACCACGACGAGAAAATCGTGCTCGTGCGCAACTGCCTGTCCTGGGAAAACTGCCAGGACGCCCCGGCCCCCATGCAGCCGCCCTACCACATCATGGCCCTGTGCCGCTTCGTGCGCACCAAGGGACTCGACGTGCTTTTACGGGCCTGCAAGTCCCTGGCGGACGACGGGGTGGATTTCACCCTCACCCTGGCCGGGGACGGCCCCCAGTGCCTGCCGCTCAAGGCCCTGGTCCGGCGGCTGGGGCTGACGGAAAAGGTGCGCTTTCCGGGTTTTGTGCCCCACGATCAGGTGCCCCGGGTTTTGCGCGAGGCGGACGTGTTCGTGACCCCGAGCAAGGTGGTGCAGAGCGGCGACCGCGACGGCCTGCCCACGGTCATCATGGAGGCGCTGATGCACCGGGTGCCGGTGGTGGCCACGGACGTGGGCGGCATTCGGGAAGTGGTGCGCGACGGCGAGACCGGCCGACTCATTCCCCAACTGGACGTGGAGGCCATGAAACGGGCCATCCTGGACGTGCTCCACAACCGGGACAAGGCCCTGGCCATGGCCGAACGGGGACGCCAGCTCATCTTGGACTATTACGACTCGGAAAAAAACGCCCGCCGGATGATCGAACTCATCTGCGCCCACTCGGCCTGACGCAGCATCCCCCCTCGGCGCCCGACCACGGTCAGGGGCGGCGCTTTTTCTCCCAGACCGCGGCAAACGCCTCTTCGTGGCGGCGGGCCATGGCCTCCAGGGAAAATTCCGCAACGGCCACGTCCCTGGCCGCCTGGCCCATGCGCCGCCGAAGCAGCGGATCTCCTAAAAGCTCCCCCATGGCCCGGGCCAGGGCCTCCGGTCGGCCGGGCGGCGCCAGCCTGCCCGTGATCCCGTCGCGCACCACCTCGGGAACCCCCCCCACGTCCGTGGCCGCCACGGCAAGCCCCGAGGCCATGGCCTCCAGAACCACGTTGGGCAGCCCTTCGTGCCGGGAGGAAAGCGCAAAAATCGTGGCCCGGGCATAATAGCGGCGCACGTCCGCATCGCCCGGAAAAAGCCGGATGCGCTCCCGGAAGGGGCTGGCCTGGATGCGGCGGACAACCTCCTCCCGGACGGGACCGTCCCCCACCAGCCACAATTGGGCCTCAGGGCGCTCCGGGGCCAGCAGATCGAAGGCCGCAAGCAGGGTGGCGTGGTCCTTGACCGGGTCCATCCTGGCCAGGCACAGGATGACCGGCGGGCCGTCGGGGGGGGAGGCGGCGGGCGTGAAGGCCTCGGTGTCGACCCCGTTCCGGATCACGGCGATCCGGCCTGCGGGCACGCGATAGGTCCGGTTCAAAAGGGTTTTGACGGCCCCGGCGTTGCACAGGACATGGTCGGCCAGGGGCCACAGCACCCATTCATGCTGCTTGGGCGGGTCCGCCGCCCCCCGGCAGTTGCCCACCACGGCCGGGACTCCGGCCAGCCGCCCCAGTACCCGGCCCCAGATGTTGGGGACCACGGTCAGGGGAACCAGCATGTCCGGCCGGTGGGTGCGCAGCGCCCGCCACAGGGCGGCCAGGGAGCGCGGCCCCACGGCCCCGGCGTCGCACAGCCGCCGCACGGTCAGCCCGTACCGTTCGGCCAGGGGCAAAAAATCCTCCCCGGCCATCAGGGTCCACAACTCCGCCCGGAAGCGCTGCGGGGAAAGGCGCGCCGCCAGCTCCAGGGCATGGCGCTGGGTGCCTCCGAAGCACAGATCCTGCAGCAAAAGGGCCACGCGCAGGGGTTCGGCTTGTTCTTTTCGGGCAAAGGTGGGATTGACCACGGGGCCACGCTGAACGGTAAGGGTTTTGGGGGAACCGACAGGGTGAGTCCCTAGCCCGAACCAGGGCAAAAGGAAAGTTCGAGCCCCGGACGGGGACGCATGGAGCTTCATGACCACAGAAGAGACCGCCCCGGACGCGCCCGCCGCCCCGCAGCACGGCATCCTGGGCAAATTTCTCAAGCTGGCCGGGGCGCAGTGGATGCGCGACTCGCTGCACACCCTCTTTCTCATCCTCCTGGCCCGGGAAAGTTCGAATACCTACGGCGGATTCATGCTGGCCTTCGGCCTGGGCCAGTTCATCCTGTTTCTGGGGGAATTCGGCCTCAACCAGCCCCTGGTGGCCTCCTTAAGCCGCCGCTACGCCCGAACCGGGGAGATTCTGGCCCAGTACACGGTCATCAAGGCGGCCCTGTTCGTGGCCGGGATGGCCGGGGTGGTGGGCATGGCCTGGCAGCAGGGATACGACGCGCAACTGGTGGGGCTGGTGGCGGTCATCTCCCTGGGGGTGGGCCTGGAACCCCTGTCCGGAACGTTTTTCGTGGCCTGCCGGGTGCGCGGCCGCCAGGACCAGGAGGCCCTGATCCGGGCCGTGGCCGCCGTTTTGGGCTACGGCTGGGCCTTCGCCACCCTTCTGGCCGGGGCGGGGCCGCTGTGGATGGGGCTTTTCAAGGTGGTGGAGAACGCCGCCAACCTGGCGGGCGGCGTCCTGGTCACCCTGCGGGGCGAGCAGTGGAACCGCTTCGACCTGGGGCGCAAGGCCATGCTGCGCATCTGGGGCACGACCCGAAACGGCGCGCCGTTTCTGATCATGGCCCTGGCGGCCATCACCTATAACAAGTCCAACCTGTTTTTTTTGCAACGCGCCGGAGGCCAGGAGGCCGTGGCCCGGTATTCCGTCACCTGGGAACTGGTGGACGGCGTTTCGGTGCTGGTGTGTTCGCTGCTTTTGAGCAACGTGCTGTTCCCCCTGTTCTCACGGCTGTGGAAGACCGGGCGCGAGGAGTTCCACCGCCTGGCCCGGGTCTCGGCCCAATGGCTTTTGGCCCTGGCCCTGCCCATTGTCTTTGTCCTGACCGTGGAGTCGGATCGCCTTATCGGCCTGATCTACGGCCCGGACTATGCCGAGGCGGTCTGGCTGCAAAAATACCTGGCCCCCACGGTGCTGGTGGCCTTTCTGCACAACCTGGCCGCCTACCTGATGCTCAGCCAGGGCCGCCAGCGGCTTTTGCTCGTCATCTACCTGGCCGGACTGGCCCTCAACCTGGCGCTGTGCGCCACGCTCATCCCGGCCCAGCCCCTGGCCGGGGCGGCCCTGGCCATCCTGATCACCAAGGCGGCGGTGGCCGTGGCCACCACCGGCTACTGCCAGAAAACCGTGGGGCTTTTCACCCTGCGCACCCTGTCCCCCATTCTGTTGGCCGCCGGATTGGGCATGGTCCTGTACCTGGGACTTGGCCCGTTCGTCTTCCGGGAACTGGCCGAAGCGGCGGCCATCGCGCCCATGCTGACATTGCTGGCGCGGCTATGGCGCAGGCGGGTTTTGGCGCCTGCGGCGGGCTGACGCCCCTTAAAAGCCGATAAATACAGGTTGTCAGCACCCGGCCTTTCTGGTAGGAAGCTAAATCCTTTCAAGGAGAGATCGCGTTGGAGGTTAACCCATGGAAAAAACAGCGGAAATGACAAATGAACACAGCAACACCCCGGAGATGGAGGTAAATTTCGAGGCCGCCCTTGAAAATTACCTGAATGAAGACTTTGGGGACATCGACGACGGCACCATCGTACCCGGCGTTGTCGTTCGGGTGGGCAAGGAGCACGTCCTGGTGGACGTCAACTTCAAGTCCGAAGGCCAGATTCCCGTCTCCGAGTTCACCGACCCCGAGGGCAACGTGGACATCAAGGTCGGAGACCAGATCGACGTCTACGTGGTGCACAAAAACGAATCCGAAGGCACCATCTCGCTGTCCCGCGACCGGGCCAAGCGGATGCAGCTTTTTGATAAGCTTGAGGAGCTCCAGGAAAAAGACGACGTCATCACCGGCCGCATCGTACGCCGCATCAAGGGCGGCTACACCGTGGACCTGGGCGGCGTCGAGGCGTTTTTGCCCGGCTCCCATGTGGATCTGCGCCCGGTTCCGGACATGGACGCCCTGGTCAACCAGGACTTCGAATTCCGGGTTCTCAAGATCAACCGCCGCCGCAGCAACGTCATCGTGTCCCGTCGGGTTCTTCTCGAAGAACGCCGGGATTCCATGCGCCGCGACCTGCTCAAAACCCTGGCCGAGGGCCAGACGGTCACCGGCAAGGTCAAAAACATCACGGAATACGGCGTGTTCGTGGACCTTGGGGGCCTGGACGGACTCATGCACATCACGGACATGTCCTGGAAGCGCATCAAGCATCCCAAGGAACTGGTGCATCTGGGCGACGAACTGGAACTCAAGGTTCTGTCCTTCGACCAGGAAAAGCAGAAGGTCTCCCTGGGCATGAAGCAGCTGGTGGACGATCCCTGGCAGAACATCGGCGACAAGTATCCCGAGGGCACGCGCCTTTCCGGCAAGGTCACCAATCTGGTGGACTACGGGGCCTTCGTGGAGCTTGAGCCCGGCGTCGAGGGACTGGTCCACATCTCCGAGATGTCCTGGACCCGCAAGCTGCGGCATCCGTCCCAGATGGTGCATGTGGGCGACGAGGTCGAGGTGGTGGTGCTTGGCGTCGATTCCGACAAAAAGCGCATTTCCCTTGGCATGAAGCAGGTCCGCCCCAACCCCTGGGATGTGGTGGCCGAGAAGTACCCCGAGGGTACGGTGCTTGAGGGCACGGTGAAAAACATCACCGAGTTCGGCATCTTCATCGGCATCGAGGACGGCATCGACGGCCTGATCCACGTTTCGGACATCTCCTGGACCAAGAAGATCCGCCACCCCGGCGAGCTCTTCAAGGGCGGCGACACGGTGCGGGCCAAGGTGCTCACCGTGGACAAGGAGAACGAGAAGTTCACCCTGGGCGTCAAGCAGCTCTCCGAAGACCCCTGGACCAAGGTGCCGGACAACTATCCGGTGGGCACCGTGGTGCATGGAACGGTGACCAACATCACCGACTTCGGGCTGTTCGTCGAGGTTGAGGAGGGCATCGAAGGTCTGGTGCACGTCTCCGAGATCAGCCGCAAGAAGGTCAAGACCCCGGCCGAGGTGTACAAGGAAGGGGACGAGATCGAGGCCAAGGTCATCCATGTCAGCGCCGACGAGCGCCGCCTTGGACTGTCCATCAAGGCCACCAAGGAAGAGGAAGACAAGCGCAAGGCCAAGGAATTCCGCACCGCCGGGCCCAACGACACCGGCAGCAATCTGGGCGAACTCTTGCGCCAGAAGCTGGAAGAGGATGCCCAGTAACCGGTCCTTTCCCAGTCGGCGTCCTGCGCTATTTGTTGTGCTTTTGATCGTGGCGGCCGTGGCCCTCCTTCTGGGGGCCAGGGCCGTCACGTCTTTTTTTTCCGATGACGAAGGCGGCGGCCTGTTCGCGGTCAAGGCCCGCCTCGGACTGGTGCGCCTGGAGGGCTTTCTGGGCGACGCCGAGCCCGCCGTGCGCTTCATCAAGGAACTGCGCGAAGATCCCACGATCAAGGGGGTCATCCTGCGCATCAACTCGCCCGGCGGGGCCTTCGGACCGTCCCAGGAAATCTACCAGGCCGTGGCCCGCCTGGCCGCCGTCAAACCCGTGGTGGCCTCCATGTCCACGGTGGCCGCCAGCGGCGGCTACTACGCGGCCTGCCCGGCGCAGCGCATCTTCGCCAACCCGGGCACGCTCACGGGCAGCATCGGGGTCATGGCCCAGTATCCCAACGTCCGCGAGCTGTTGGAGAAAATCGGGGTTTCCTTCGAATCCCTGGCCAGCGGCGACCTGAAAACCGCCGGGTCGCCCTTCAAAGAGCTCAAGGAGGCCGACCGGGCCTACCTGGAAGGCATCGTCACGGACTTAAACGCCCAGTTCCAGCACGCCGTGGCCGCCGCCCGCAAACTGTCCCCGGAATCCGTGGCGGTCATCGCCGACGGCCGGGCCATGACCGGCGAGCGCGCCCTGGCCCTGGGGCTGGTGGATGAGCTCGGAGGGCTGGAGGAGGCCGAGGACTATCTCAAGGCCGAGATCGGCCTGACGGGCCAGAAGACGCCCACGGTGGCCGGGCCCAAACGGAAACGCGGAGCGCTGGAGTGGCTTTTGGGCGCGAGATCCGTACTCGACGCCGGGGACGCGGCCGCCCTGTCCCGGCTTTTCGCCCCGTCAGGGGAGTCCGGCGGCCTGCCCGAGGTGCTGGCCACGGGGCGGTAGCGGCAGGACGGCGGGGCTGGAGTCAGGAAATGCCTCCGGCGGCCAAAGGGGCATGGCCCCTTTGGAAACCCTTCCTGGAATCCACCGGAGAGGGCGGACCTACCCCCGCTCGAAGCTGTAGTTGCCCTTGAAAAACTCCTCCACGTACCACTCGATCTGGCCGTCGTCGGCCAAAACCATGTCCAAAAGCCGCACCGACCCCAGAAGCCGCCCGATAAGGTCCAGCTTCTCCTCCATCACGGGGCTGACGTACTTGGCGATGGTGCCCTTGACCATGTCGCCCTTTAAGCGCGTGCGCAGGCCGATGCGCTTGAGGATGGCCGCAATCAGCATGGCCCGCCGGGACCGGCGGCCGATGTCCGCCGCGCCGCCCTTGAACGAAAACGTGATGTAGTTGTCGTTGACGTTTAGGCCGCAGTAGGTGTCCACGGTGGCGAAGTGGTAGCCCAGCCTGGAATTGAAGTTCAGATATTCCTTGGACACGGCGGCATAGTTGGGACCGCCCATGCGTTCGTCCTGGGCCGGCCCGGCCATGGCCGACTCGGCCACGATGTTCATGAACCCCTTGATATCCACCCCCACCGCCCCCACCCAGCGCACGTTGGGATGGGTCATGCCCTGGAGCAGGGCCCGAAACGGCACGGACACGATGTCGGCCAGGGTGCATTCCTGGGAGCAGTTGGGCGCAAACCCGCCGCCGAGATCCACGGCGTAGATGCGCATGGGAAGCGGCGCTTTGACCCGCAGGGCAAAGGATTTGTCCACGCTCAAATTTTCGTTGATGCGGAACATCTCGCGCATGGACAACTCGTGGGAAAAGCGGATCACGTCGTGCAGGGTGCGGCAGTTCTCGGGGCTGAAATCCTCCCGCTCCGCATCCACCAG
Organism: Desulfolutivibrio sulfodismutans DSM 3696; assembly: GCF_013376455.1. Classification (GTDB taxonomy): domain Bacteria; phylum Desulfobacterota; class Desulfovibrionia; order Desulfovibrionales; family Desulfovibrionaceae; genus Desulfolutivibrio; species Desulfolutivibrio sulfodismutans. The sequence goes on from NZ_CP045504.1 coordinate 2,038,124, forward strand.
GTTCAAAATGGCGATTTTTTTCAGGGCCGAGCGCGCGGTCTTGTAGGTAGGGCTGCCCTTCATGGGATTGACGGGCTTTTTGCGCTCCAGGATTTGCTCCACCCGGCCGCCGTAGACCAACCGGCTGGTGGCGTCCACGGTGATCTCGGCCCCATGGGGGATGGTCGTCGTGCCGGAACCGGTGCCCACCAGGGTGGGAATGCCGAATTCCCGGGCCACCGAGGCCATATGTCCGGTGACGCTGCCCACGTCGGTGACGATGGCCCGCACCCGGCCCAGAAGCGACACGTAGCGCGGCGAAGTCTGGGGGGCGATGAGGATGGACCCTTCCGGAACATTGACCAGGGTGTGGTCCGAGGTGACCACGAAGGCGGGACCGGCGGCCTTGCCCCGGGCGGCCGTGCAGCCGCCGCGCAAGAGCACCGGGAACCCGGGAACCTCCTCGCTTGGCGTGGCGTGCTCGTCGGGGCAGGTCTCGTCCTCGCACAGAAGATCCAGGTTGAGCGGCCGGGCCTGGAGGATGATCAGCCGTCCCTCGCCGTCCAGGGCCCACTCGATGTCCAGGGGGCGGCCGTAATGCCGCTCCAGGCGCAGGCCGTACCCGGCCAGGGTGGCGATGTGCTCGTCGGTGAGGCAGCGTTCGTTGCGGATGTCGGCAGGCACGGTCTCGGTGGTCAGCCCGCTTTCTCCGCCGCGCACGACGCGCGTCTGTTTGTCGGCCACGCGCATGGCCGTGGGGTGCAGGGTCTTTTTCTCGACCTCGTAATAGTCCGTGGCCGAGGAGCCGTCCACCGCGCCGATCCCCAGCCCCCATACGGCATTGATGAGGATGACGTTTTTGCGGGTGTCGTTGGGGTCGCGGGTATACATGACCCCGCTGGCCGCTGCGTCCACCATGGTCAGGCACAGGGCGCTCATGACCACATGGTCGCAGGGGTAGCCCTTGCTGCGGCGGTAATAAACCGCCCGGGGGTTGAACACGCTGGCCACCACCTCCTTGTAGGCGGTGACGATGTCCTCGGGCCGGACGTTGAGCACCGAGGAATGCTGTCCGGCGAAGCTCGATTCCGAATCCTCGCTTAGGGCCGAACTGCGCATGGCCAGGCGCACGCCCGGGCCGTATTCGCGCGCCAGCTTGTCCGCCTCCAGGCGCAGGGCCGCCTCAACCTCCGGAGGCAGCGGGGCCTCAAGCACCAGCTTGCGGGCCTGTTCGGACAATTCCAGCAATTTTTCCGTGTCGTCGATGTTCAGGCCCCGCAGGAAACGCCCGGCCCGTTGGAAGATGCGGTTTTGCCGCAAGAACTGGTAGCAGGCGTAGGCCGTGACCGCGAACCCCCGGGGGGTGGGCAAGTGCACCCGGTTTTTGACCTCGCCCAGGCTTGCGGCCTTGCCGCCCGTCTCCGAGGCGTTTTCCAGGCTCAGGCTTTCCATGGACATGGTGGGGGCCGTGGGCTCGATCTCCTTTTTGCGCACCAACTCCTGCAAAAGGCTGATGCCGATGCGCTCCACGGCGTCGAAGAGCTCCGGATAGCGTCCGTCGGACAGGGCGTTTAAGTCTTCGGCAATGTCATAGACCACCTTGAGCAGAAGCTCGGTGCGGTCCAGAATGTACTCCAAGGTGAACGGTTTTTCTCCGTAGCAAATCCCCTCGATGTCGGTGATAAGCTCCAGGGCCATGTTGTTGCCCGCCAAAAGACTTTGAAAATACTGGTACTTCTTTTTAAAGATGTCTTTTTCCGGGGCGGCGCCGTCCAGAAGGCCGCTTTTGCGGAACAGGTGGAACAGGTTGAACATGTCATGGCCCTCTTTTCAAAGTCTGGGTTACAGCGCCGTGGTCATGACCATGGCAGGCAGTTCCGCCTGCATGGCGGCCAGGGCCTCGCGAGACCCCAGGGCCACCACATGGGCGTCTTCCATGGCCTTTGAAAGTATCTCGCCGAAATGGCGGAAATCATCAAGGGTCGTGGCCAGGATTTCCCGGCGCATGCGTTCCCGTCCGGGCTCGTCGTCCCCGGCCAGGATGCGGCCCATGGCCGCGTTGCCCTGGGCGTCGGGCAGCATGTAGGCGTCCAGGTCGCCGATGGCCCCGACAATGGCCTGCTCCATCTCGTCGGCCGACAGGTCCACGCTGCGCAGATAGTTTCCGGCCTCGCGAAAGACCTCCAGGGTGCGCAGGGTGCCCGGGTCGCGGTAGGACACGAAGGTCATGGGGCCCGCCAGCCGGTCCAGGGCGCAAAAGGCCCCATAGGCCCCGCCGCGTACCCGCACCCGGTCCCACAGATAGCCCATGCGCAGATGCCGCGAGGCCACCATGGACGAACCGTGAAAGACATATCCCGCCTTGGCCAGGTCCACGCAAAGGCCCACGAAGTTGACCTGGGCCGGGATGACGATCCCTTCCTGGCGGGGCAGTTCCCGTGGCTCCCACACCGCCGGGGGCGTGCTCCCGGCGGGCAGTCGGTCGAGCAACTCCGCCAGGGCCGGGCGAAAGGCCGCGAAGCGCTCCGCATCCAGGGTCACGTTGGCCACGGCCCCGCCTTTGGTGATCACAATGTCCCGCAGCCGGGCCAGGTCGCGGGCCACCCCGTCCCAGTCGTCCTGGATGCGCGCGCACAGCTTGCGCAGGAAAAAGAGATGCTCCACGCCGCGCATGCGCTCGGCCGCCCAACCGGCCCGGCCGAACCGGGCCCGCAGCCGGGAGGAGGCGGCGGCATGTCCCGACGGGGCCAGCCGCCGTTCGGCCCGGGCCTTGGCCTCAAGGGCCATCTGGGACAGCCGTTCGCGATTGTCCAGGCGAGCGCTGCCAAGGACGTCGGCCAAGATGCCCAGAAAATCTCCGACCTTGTCCATGGTGGCCTTGCCGCGCACAAAAAGCCTGGACGCGGCCTCGCGGTCGGCGGGCCGATCCTTGATCGAGGTCAAAAAGACGTCGCGGCCGATGCCGCCGGTCTTACGGGCGATGCGCCGGGTCAGGGACACGAAGTCCTCCCGGGCCGTGCCGGTTTCGAGCAGCCCCCGACCGAAAAACGGAACCAGGGGCAGAAGATCCTCGGGCACGCCCGCGATGTCCAACCCCAGTTCCAGGTAGACGATGCCGCTGGTTTGCAGATCGTGGAACAGGACGGAGGCCCCGGCGGCCTCCCCGGCCTCGGTGGGCAGGATCTTGTTTTCGGCAGGCAGGTCGGACACGCCCAGGCGGGGGATCATGGCCAGGGCCTCGGGGGAATCCGGGGTGTCATGCACCTGGCGCAGGCTGGCCTGGGCCTTTGCCGCCCGGGCCAGCCCCTCGGGCCCGAGCTCCCTGGCCTTCTCCGCCAATTCGGCGGCCTCTTCGGCCTCGGTGCGGGCGCCAAGCTCGGGGTCCGGGGTCAGGACCAGGGTCAGGCGATGGGGATTTTCCAGAAAAAAGGTGGCGATGGCCGCCTCGAACACCCTTTCGCCCCGGGCCAGTCGCTCCTTGACGGCCGCCAGGGGGGCCTCGAAGCACACCCGTTCCAGGGGGTCGCCGCCATGCAGCCAGGTGGTCAAGGCGCGCAGCATAAGCGACAAACCGCGTGGGAAGGAGCCGGTGTTGTTCTCGCGCAGGGCGAATTCCAGGGAATTGACGGCCGCCTCCACGGCCTCGGCCTCGATGCCGTCCCGGACCAGCCCGTTCAGGGTGGAAAGGACCAGTTCCTCCACCCGCGAGGCGTCCTCCGGATCGATGCCCTTTAAGCCCGTGGAAAAGGACATCTGCTTGAGTTCGGCCTCAAGGCCTCCCCCGGCCAGATCCTCGCCCAGCCCCGAGTCGATGAGGGCCTTGCGCAGGGGCGACGACGACATGCCGATCAGGATATGCTCCAGGATCTCCAGCACCAGGGCGGTTTCCGGATCCTGCGCCCCGTGCAGCAGCCAGTTTATGGTCACGAAGCCCTTGGCTGCCTCGTCCTGGCCTGCGGCGTAGGGCATGCGGGCCAGGCGCGGTTCGGGAAAGGGCGGCTGGTCGGCCACGGCCGAATCCGTGGCCTGGGGCGCAAAGGCGTCGAGATACGGGGCGATGAGCTCCAGCCGTTTGGCCGGGTCGTCGTCGCCGTAAAAAAAGAAGCGGGCGTTTCCGGGATGGTAATACCGGCGGTGGAACTCCCGAAAGGCCTCGTAGGTCAGCCTGGGGATGACCCTGGGATCGCCGCCGGAATCCACGCCGTAGGTGGTGTCCGGAAAAAGCAGGCGTTGGGAATACTCGGACAGGACGCTGTCCGGGGACGAATAGGCCCCCTTCATCTCGTTTAGGACCACGCCCATCCGGCGCAGGGCCCCGGACTCGTCCACCTCATAGTGCCAGCCTTCCTGCAAAAAGACGTGCTCGGGGATCAGCGGAAAAAAAACGGCGTCGAGGTAGACGTCCACCAGATTGTAAAAATCCTGGAGATTGGCGCTGGCCACGGGATAGCAGGTCTTGTCCGGATAGGTGAAGGCGTTGAGGAAGGTCTGCAGCGACCCTTTGAGAAGCTCCACAAAGGGTTCCTTGACCGGATATTTGCGCGAGCCGCACAGGACCGAATGTTCAAGGATATGGGGCAGTCCGGTGGAATCCGCCGGGGGGGTTCGCAGGGTGACGCCGAACACCTTGTTTTCGTCGTCGCGGGATATGGAGAGGATCTCGGCGCCGGTGGCGTCGTGCCGGTAGAAAACGGCTGTGGCGTCGTATTCCGGGATGGTCCGGGTGAAGATGCGGGTGAAACCGGGCGCGTTGGACATTCTTCCTCCTCGTGGGGCATGGGGAAACGGGGTCTCGTCAAAGGACGGGCCTTTGCGGCCGTGCGCCGCCGGTTGGGACGTTATCCGAAAAACTCCCGGGCAACCATAGCCAAGACGCCGCCCTCCTGCTGCGGGTCGCCGGATGCAAAATATTGAGCCCTGAATGAGAAAACCGGGAATTTCAAACTTGAATTTTTTTTAATGTTCGCGTAATGCTCAAGGCGTGCGGGGGGGTCGGCTCACCGGCCGCCATCGGGGCAGGCTCACGGATTTGGCGGAAAAATGTGCCGCAGCCAGCATTAAATGGCTTGCCTCTCCGCATGAAAAGCGTTAATCCTTATTCGGCGTGTCACCTCCGCGCCGGGGCGTTTTTTCCATCGAACGCCTGGAAATTCAGGATCCAGCCCAATCTGTGCGCGGGCAGGTCCACGTCGTGAGGGTGGTTAGGCTAAGGCGTGCATTTCAGATGTAAAGAAAGCGAGGAAGGAGGAGCATCATGAAGAAATTCAATGTTGTTGTAGTGATGCTGATCGCCCTGGTGTTGGGGATGGTCGGCCCGGCCGCGGCGAAAAAGCAGGTTCCGAAGGTGGACAATTTCATTTTCTTTGTCGACCATTCGAGTTCCATGGCGTTTTCCTACAAGGGACAGCGTTACGTGCAGTTTGGCGGCGTCTCCAAGATCATGATGGCCAAATCCCTGGCCCGTGAACTCAACAACATGATTCCCGAACTGGGCTACAAGGCCGGCCTGTACACCTTCGCCCCGTACAAGGAATACGCCCCGATGGCGCCGTACGCCAAGGCCACCCTGGCCCCGGCCATCGAGAAGATCAAGACCGACTACGAGATCTACGGCCGCCTGACCCCCATGGGCTGGGGCCTGGAAGACCTGGACAAGCTGCCCATCTCCACCCTGTCCGGCAAGACCGGCGTGTTCATCTTCTCTGACGGTGACTCCAACCGCGGCGTGGATCCCGTTGCCGTGGCCCAGTCCCTGAAGGGCAAGTACGGCGACAAGCTGTGCTTCTTCATCGTCGACCTGTCCGACAACAAGCATGGCCAGGAAGTGCTGAAGGCCATCGCCGCCCTGGGCGGCTGCAACTGCATCGAGCTCGGCGAAGAGCTGCTTCGCAACGAAGCCGCCCGCGCCAAGTTCCTGGAATGCGCTCTGTACACGTGGATCGAAGACGAGATCGTGATCTTCCGCAGCATCTACTTCGACTTCGACAAGTACAACATCAAGAAGGAATTCGTGCCGGTTCTGGAAGAAGGCGTGGGCATCGTCCAGGGCAAGCCGAAGACCCAGGTGATCCTCGAAGGCCACACTGACAGCGTTGGTTCCGAGCAGTACAACATGGGTCTGGGTCAGCGTCGCGCCGACTCCGTCAAGGCCTTCTTCGTGAAGAAGGGCATTGACGCCAGCCGCATCGAAGCCATCAGCTTCGGCGAGTCCGACCCCGTCGCCACCAACAAGACCGCTCAGGGCCGCGCTCTGAACCGCCGTTGCGTGATCAAGTTCAAGAACTAGCACGCCGGACTAAGCGTCCAAACAGCCAGGCGACTCCTTTGGAGTCGCCTGGCTTTGTCTTTTCCACCCAAGGTTACCCCGCATGAAAAGCAAAACTGCCCTTGCCGCGAGCGTTTTCTTTCTCCTGGCGTCCGGCCCGTCCATGTCCGCCGTCAGGGTTCTGCCTGTGGGCGCTCCCTTCCCGGCCATCGTCATCGAACAGCCCAAACAGGAATACGTGGTGAAAAGCGGCGACACCGTCGCGGTCATCGCTAAAAAATTTTCCGTGGCACCGGCCGATCTGATGAAGGAAAACAAGATCACCGACGCCAAAAAGCTCAAGGTCGGCCAAAAACTGACCATCTCCGTCCCCGGGAAGGCCCTGGGGAGCGCCGCATCCGATGTCGGCGCAACGCAGGCCGCCGTACCAACCCCCAAGGCCGGCGAGGTCAAACCCTACACCCCGGAAGGGAAACCCGACGCCAAAGCGGACGCGAAAGCCAAGGCAGAGGCCAAAGCCGACAAGAAGGCCGGAACGGAGCCCGGAACGGTCCAGTCCCCCGCAGCTGCGACCCCGCCCGTCGCCTCCAGCACCGCCTCCCGCCATGTGGGCAAGACCGGCATCATCGAAAACGACACCGACGTGCCCAAGGCCATCCGCGAGGAATTCCAGGCCTATGCAAAAAAATGGCTGGACATGTCCGACGAACTGGCCGTCGGCACCCCCACCAACAAAAAAATCCGCCAGGTCGGCGGCAAGTGGGAATGCAGCTACCGGGTGATGCTCAAGGACACCATGGGCTCGGAGGTCAAGCGCGTGTATTACGACCACACGCCCTACGTGGGACACATCACCTATCAGATCATCTCCTACCGATGCGAGGCCCCGACCAAGGATGCCGCCCTCAAGGGCCCCTTCGAGGAGAAGGAGGAAAGCGTGCGGGAGATTTTCAGCTATTCCGGCAAGGACAAAGCCTGGCGCTAAACCATCCCTATTTTGCAGCAAACGCCCATCCCTGCCCTCCCAAAGGGGGCGAAGATGGGCGTTTTGTTTTGATCTCCTGGCGATCCGCAGCGATCACCCGGCGCGCCCCGGACCTGCCGCCCGGCGCCGCAACCAGCGGTAGGAGCGCACCCCGTGGGCCATCTCCACCAAACGCTCGCCCCCCAGGCGCAACAGGCACCACAGGGGCAACGGCCCGAAGCGCAAGCTGAAAAATATGGCCTGCCGCAGGCGCAGGGAGCCGGACAGTTCAGGGTAGATGTCCTGGCGCAGCCCGGAAAGATAGCCTTCGCAGGCGTCTTTGCCGGACAGCCCGGACAGGACCGCCAACGCGGCAAGTTCGCCGCTGCGCAGGGCATAATAGAGGCCCTCGCCAAAGAGGGTCTCCACCAACCCGGCCGCATCTCCCGCCAAAAGCGCCTGTTGATGCACCGGGTGGGTCAAAAAATTGCCGTAGGGCAGAAGATGGGCCTTGCAGCAGCCCAGAAAACGACGCGGCAGGCGCAGGAAATCCAAGAACGCCGCGAATTCCCGGCGCATGGAGGCGCCCTTGCGTGACGCAAGCCCCCCCAGCCCCACCACCGCATGGGCGCCATGGGGAAAAACCCAGCCATAGCCCGTGCGCACAAATCCGGAATAGACCGTGGGATAGTTTTCGCGAAGATCGGGATGAGCCGCGGTGATATCCGGATCGTCGCGGCGCACCTGGCATTCCAGGCCCATGCCCATGTTCGCCGCAAACGCCGCGCGCGGCAGGGGAAACGCCCGGCGCACTACGCTGGCCGCCCCGTCCGCGCCGATGAGGAACCGGCCCTGGTAGCGGTCCCCGCTCTCGGTGACCACCTCCCCCCGGGTGGCGTCCGCCGCGGTCACGACCTCGCCGCTGCGAAATTCCGCCCCGGCCTCTCTGGCCCGGTCCAGAAACCAGGCGTCGATAACCCGCCGGGAGACAAAATAAAAGGGATGGAACAGATCCGAGCAGGCCAGGGTCATGCCCTTGTGGCGGATGCGGTAGCGATCCGCCCGGTGCTCGATGACGCCGCGCGCCAGAAGCGCCTGGGGGCCCATGCCGTAGATCCGTTCCACGAGGTCCGTCGTCTTCCAGGTCAGAAGCCCGGCGCACAGCTTGTCCCGGGGAAAGGATGCCCGGTCCAGGACCATCACCCGGGCCCCGGCACGGGCCAGCACGTAGGCCGCAGCGGACCCGGCGGGCCCGGCCCCGGCGATCACGGCATCGTAGCGCTTGTCGTCTGTCATGGCGGTGAAACATCCCGTGCTGTTGCTCCGGGCCGGGCCGGGTTGAGTTTGCCGGGACATGCGTCTACACCAATCCCGGTCTGCAGGGGACTCCCCCCGCCCGCCCCGGCCGCACGACGACGGCGGGCGGGCCACACAAACGCCACATGGATGACTGCGTGCCGCAAAGACAGAGGAAAATCAACGCCGTGGTGTTCGATTTCGACGGCACCCTGGCCCACCTGGTGATCGACTTCGAGGCCATGAAGCGGCGGGTGGCGGATATCGCCGCCAAATGGCTGCCCATGCGCCCCGAACCCGACGGATTGCCCGCCCTGGAATGGATCGATGCCCTGCGTCGTGAGGTGGAGACCGTTTCCCCGGGAGACGGATCGGCGTTTTTTCTCGCCGCCCATGCCGATGTCCAGGCCTTGGAGGTCGAGGCCGCCGCGCAGGGTGGACTTTTCCCCTTCACCCGGGACATGCTGGCGCAACTCTCCAGGCGCGGGGTGGGCACGGCCATCATCACCCGCAACTGCGCCGCCGCCGTGGCCATGGTCTTTCCCGACGCGGCCGACTATTGCCGGGCGGTGCTGGCTCGGGAGGCCGTGCCCCGGGTCAAGCCCGATCCCGGCCACCTGTTGGCGGCCCTGGACATCTTGCGTGTGCCGCCCGGAGAGGCGCTCATGGTGGGGGACCATCCCCTGGATGTGGAGACCGGCCGTCTGGCCGGGACGCGCACGGCCGGGGTGGCCAGCGGGCGGGTGTCCCGGGAGGAGCTTGGCCGGGCCGGGGCCGACCACACCGCCGACGACGCCCGGGAACTGATGGAGACCCTTTTCGGGGAGGGGACATGAGACCGGCACTTTTCGGACTGGCGGCGGCGCTTGTGCTTCTGGCCTGCGCGCCCTCGCCGCCTCCTGCGCCGCGCTACGGGTCGGCCGACGAAAAAAGCATCGCCACCCTGCTTGAGACCTACGTCAAGGTCTGGAACGCCGGGGACGAAAAGGCCATCCTGCGCCTCTACGCCACCGACGCCCGCATGGTCGCCCGGCTGGTCCACGACCACAAGGTGCTTCGCAAAAAGGATCTGGCCGAGAATCTGGCCTACATCCTCAAGGAGCAGGCCCGGGCCGGACTTGTGCTTGAGCTGCAAAAACCCCTGCAGGTAGAGGTCAAAGGCGAGACGGCCACGGTAAAGGCGCTCTTGCGCCTGTCCTACACGGACCAGGGGCGGCCCGTGAGCATCCTGATGGATCAGGAACTGGCGCTGCGCCGGGAGCAGTTTTTCTGGCGCATCGTGCGCGAACATCCCAATCCGGTGGGCGCGCTTACCCCGGAACAGACGCCGACCGGTCCATGACCGCCAGGGCCGCGTTGCCGAACAAAAAGCGGTGGACAAGACGCACCCCGCATTCCCGGCACACCGCGTCCAAAAATCCCGGCAGTCCGCCCCGGACCATGAATTTCCGATAATTCCCGAAATGCCTCGCCCCGGCCGACCATTCAGCCGCGAGCACCCCCATCCGGGCCGCCCGGGCCAGGCCCGTCCCGGGGGAAACGTAGTCCGCCACCATCACCAGCCCGCCTGGCCGCACCACCCGCCGCATCTCGGAAAACAGGCGCACAGCCTCGTCCCAGGGCATCTCGTGCAGGGACAGGGCCACCACCGCCAAATCAAAAGACGCCTCGGGAACCTCCAGGCTGGTCGCATCCATACGCGCAAAGCGCGGCCCAGCGCCGCCAGGGACCATCCGTCCCCCCGGCGGCCGATCAGCCCGGGCCAGCATGGATGGCGACAGGTCCACGCCCAGCGTGTCAACGCCCATGGCGGCCAGCATCCAAGCCTGGCGTCCCGTGCCGCAGCACAGGTCCACGGCCCGCCGCGCCCCGACGTCCTGCGCCAGACGGCACACGGCCCGGCGCATGGGGTCAAGAAACGGCGCGGTGACCAGATCGTAGATCGGGGCCATGCGGGCATAGGGGTCGTGCGTCATGGACAGCGCCCCTGTCGGGCATCTCTTTGAAACAGTTTGTTCATTTTATTCAGCGTGACATTGTCCCATGAAACCGGAGCGTCCGCTCGGTTGCGGGAGATCGCTTCTTTACAGTATCCGGCGGGAGAATGCATTTGTTTAAGAATGTTCCGTCATTCAACAGAAACGCACACGTCAACCAGCCTCCGCGTGTCGCTCCGCCGCCCCAGGCGGTGACACTCCGCCGGATATCAAAGCGGCCTCACATCACCGCGCCATCAGCGCAAATACGCCCCATCCAAGGAATTCACGCGAGTACGCGGCGTAGCGTTTTGGCTCCACGGTCAGTTTGGCCCGAACCTCTTTCGCGAAGTCGTCGTCGGGATTCGCTTCAAGCCATCGGCGCATGGTGAGCCATTTGGCCGCCTCATACCTATCCCAGCCATCTTGGTCGGCCAGAACCATTTCCACAACATCGTAGTCAAGGTCGTCGAAAGACGCGAGAAGTTCCGGAAGCATGAGAAAATCGGAAATGGAATCGGCAAGGCATCCCTTGGCGACGTCTTCCGTCGAAGGGAACTGCCGCCAGTAGGGCTCGCCGATGAGGATGATTCCGTTGGCATCAAGGCTCTTCGCCAAAAGCTCGATGGTGCCGGAGACTCCCCCACCGATCCATGTTGCGCCGAGACAGGCCGCCACACCAACCTTTTCGTCAGCGACGTAGCCGACAGCGTCGCCATGGATGAACTCGACCCGATCGGCGACGCCGAGTTCTTTCGCGCGGAGTTTTGCTTGCTCGGTGAACAACTGGCTCATGTCGACGCCGACGCCGACGATCCCGTAATCGCGTGCCCAGGTGCACAGCATCTCGCCCGAACCGCTGCCGAGGTCGAGCACACGAGTCCCCGACTCCAGGCGCAACGCCGCGCCGAGTGTGGCGAGCTTTTCCGGCGTAAACGGGTTATGGATGCGATGAGCACTTTCGGTGATGGTAAAGATGCGTGGGATGTCCAATGTAGGAACTCCTTACGAGACAACAAAGGCCTCGTAAAATGTCGTTCTCCTGGCGTGGTGTTTCATAAATTCACATATGTTTTATGTGTCTGAAAACCAAGATTCGGGTTTTTCCGAGGCCATGACCTCAATGTACTGCGGACTGATTTTCCGAGCGCGGCACGAGCGTCAGTGATTTCGTCCGTACAGCCCCGTCACGTAGGCCAGAAACGCCGCCAGACCGTCGGTCAGGCGTTGTTCGTCCACCCGCCAGGACCAGTTGCCCTTGGCCACGGACGGCTTGTTCATGCGCGCCTCCTCGCCCAGGGACAGGATGTCCTGCATGGGCAGGATGGCCGTGTTGGCCACACTCATCATGGCCTGCCGGATCAGGATCCAGGGGGCCTCCAGGGCGCCGAACTCCCGACCCAGATAGTCGAAAAGAACGCGGCGGCCCTCCTCCCCGGCCTCGGACTCGAACCAGGCCCGGGTGGTGGTGTTGTCGTGGGTGCCGGTATAGACCACGCTTGACGCCTCATGGTTGTGCGGCGCGTCGCGGTTTTCCGCGATCTCCGGGCCAAAGGCGAACTGCAGGATCTTCATGCCCGGGAATTCGAAGCGGTCCTTGAGTTCGCGCACCTCGGCGGTGATGACCCCCAGATCCTCGGCGATGATCGGCAGGGTCGGGAAGCGGTGCAAAAGCTCCCGAAAAAGGGCCATGCCCGGGGCCTTGACCCACTGGCCGTTGACCGCCGTCGTCTCCTCGGCCGGAATCTCCCAATAGGCCTCGAACCCCCGGAAATGGTCCAGGCGGATGAAGTCGTAGAGCCTAAAGGCGTGGCCCAGACGTTTCGTCCACCAGGCGAACCGGGTGGCCTCATGGGCGGGCCAGTCGTACACGGGATTTCCCCACCGCTGCCCCGTGGCGCTGAAATAGTCCGGCGGCACCCCGGCCACGAACAGGGGCTGCCCCTCGGCATCAAGCCGGAAAAGCCCCTGGTTGGACCACACGTCGGCGCTGTCCTGGGTCACGTAGATGGGGGCGTCGCCGATGATCAGGATGTTGTTGTCCGCTGCGTAGCGGCGCACGTCCTGCCACTGCCGGGCCAAAAGATACTGCACAAAGGTCACGAAGCCCATGGCCTCGGCCCGCTCCCGGCGCACGTCGGCCAGGGCCGCGGCCTCCCGGGTCCGCAGCTCCCGGGGCCAGCCCGTCCATTCCTGGCCGCCGCGGGTGTCCTTGATGGCCCGAAAAAGCGCGTATTCCTCCAGCCAGAAGGCGTTTTCGGCCAAAAACGCCGCAAACCACGGGTCGCCCTCAAGCCCTTCCCGGCATCTCTCGAAGGCCAGGCGCAAAAGCCCCATCTTGAAGGCCTCGGCCCGGTCGTAGTCGGCCGTCATCGGATCGTCCTGGACGAACCCCTCGATCTCGCCAGGCTCCAGGTAGCCGTCCTCCACCATCTTCTCCGGGCTTATCAGCACGGGATTTAGGGCAAAGGCCGAATCGCCGCTGTAGGGCGAGTTGCCGATAAACGTCGAGGTGGGGGTCAGCGGCAAAATCTGCCAGTAGGACTGGGCCGACCTGGCGCAAAAATCGATGAACCGGCGGCTGGCCGGGCCGAAGTCCCCCACGCCGAACCGCGACGGCAGGGACGTGATATGGAGCAGGATGCCGCTTCCTCTGCGTTTCATGTGGCCTCCAGGAAAATGGTCTGCCGCCAGTCTACCCGGGGATGGGGCCGGGGGCAATGCTTGCGCCGCAACCCGTCGGCAGGCCACGCCAACCCCCGTGTTGGCACGCTCCCCGCCGGACTCGCGTCCGGTCCAGTCCCGGCCGCCGCAGCTCGGCTTGAGCCCCCCCGGGAGAGGGCTAACCACCCGGAGTGCGGCCTCCGTATCCGCTGTACGGTGACGCCCGTTCCGGATGGCTCGCGCCGCTCCCCCCTGCCGCCGCCCCGCCAGGGAACATCTGGTGAAGAACCCCGGCCAGGTGTAGTATCGCGCCAGCATGGGCCGATCCCGGCCGCGAGGACGGGAAATCGTTTGATATGCTTGACGGAATTTCGGCCAGCCTTATTATGTAAACTTGCCGGGACACACGGCCGGAAAAAAAGGGGAGACGCAGCCGCCATGAGCGTGGAATACAAAGACTATTACAAGCTTCTGGGCGTGACCAAGGCCGCCAGCCAGGAGGAGCTCTCCAAGGCGTTCAAAAAGCTTGCCCGCAAGCACCACCCCGACCTCAACCCCAACAACCCCGACGCGGAGAAGAATTTCAAGGAAATCAACGAGGCCTACGAGGTCTTGAAAGACCCCGAAAAGCGCAAGCTCTACGATTCCCTGGGCCCCAACTGGAAGGACGGCCAGAACTTCCAGCCGCCGCCGGGATACGGGAACGCCCACTTCCATTTCGGCGGCGCGGGCGGCCCCGGAGGCCAGCAGTTCGACGCCGGATCATTCAGCGACTTCTTCGAGACCCTTTTCGGCGGCGCGGCCGGGGGCGGGGCGCGGTTTCACGACGCCTCGGGCTTTTCCGGAGGCGGGGGCGGCTTTAGCGGGTTTTCGCGCGGGGCCGCGCGCGGCCCGGCCCGGGGCCAGGACGTCACCGCCACCCTGGACCTGACCCTGGAGGAGGCCTACCAGGGCGGCTCCAAGGCCATCAGCCTTCAGGAGCAGACCATCCGCCCCGACGGTTCCCCGGCCATGCAGACCAAGACCCTAAGCGTAAACATCCCGTGCGGGGTGCGCGAAGGGGCCAAGATCCGCCTGTCGGGCCAGGGGAGTCCGGGCACGGGAGGCGGCCGGGCCGGGGATCTGTACCTCAAGGTACGCATCCTGCCCCATGCCCTTTTCAAGCTCGAAGAACACAACGTGGTCCTGGATCTGCCCCTGACCCCGTGGGAGGCGGCGCTTGGGGCCACGGTGCGGGTGCCCACCCTGGACGGGCATGTCGATCTGAACATCCCGCCGGGCATGGGCAGCGGCAAAAAGCTGCGCATCCCCGGCAAGGGGCTGTGCGGCAAGACCCGGGCCGACCAACTGGTGCGGATCATGATCCAGGTTCCGGCCGCACCCACGGATCAGGAGCGCAAGCTGTGGGAAAAGCTGGCCAAGGCCTCGACCTTTTCGCCCAGAACCTTCTAGGCCCCCGGAGACGCCATGGACATCACGCACGTCATACACGCCGCGGCGCCTGCGCGCTCGGGGCACATCACCTGGACCGAGGTCATCGAGCTGACCGGCCTGCACCCCTCCACCCTGGGCGAACTCATCGACCTGGGCTGGATCACGCCGGTGATCATCCGGGACGAGTCGTTTCTCTTCAAGCCCGGGGACATCTACCGCCTGCGCAAGCTGGACCGCATTGTGCGCGATTTCGAACTGCCGCTTCTCGGCGCAAGCATCATCGTCGATCTCTTGGAGCGCATCGAATATCTGGAAAACAAGGTGCGCGAGCTGGACCGTCTGTTGTGACCGGAAGGGAGAGCCGTCCCGGCCATGCCGGACAGAATCTTTCTGAAAGGAGCAATCGAATATGGATATGAACGCCTTCACCCAAAAATCCCAGCAGGCCCTTTCCGAGGCCCAGGCCGCAGCCGTGCGCCTGGGGCATCAGCAGGTGGACGCCGAGCATCTGCTCCTGGCCCTTTTGCAGCAGGACCAGGGCCTTGTGCCCAGGCTTCTGGAAAAGGCCGGCTACGACGCCGGTTCCTACACCGCAAAGCTCGAAGAGGAGCTGTCCCGCCAGCCCCGGGTCAGCGGCCCGGGCTCAAGCCCCGGATCCATCTACGTCACCCCGCGCCTAAACGAAGTCCTGGTCCGGGCCCAGGATCTGGCCAAGAGCCTCAAAGACGAATACGTCAGCGTGGAGCACGTCTTCCTGGCCCTTCTCGACGAACCGCCCAGCACGATCATCGGCCGGATCAACGCCGCCTTCGGCGTGGACAAAAACAAGATCCTCACCGCCCTGACCGCTGTTCGCGGCGGCCAGCGGGTGACCTCGGCCGATCCCGAGGCCACCTACGAGGCCCTCCAAAAATACGGCCGCGACCTGGTGGAGGAGGCCAAAAAGGGCAAGCTCGATCCGGTCATCGGCCGCGACGAGGAGATACGCCGGGTCATCCGCATCCTGTCCAGGCGCACCAAGAACAACCCCGTGCTCATCGGCGAGGCGGGCGTGGGCAAGACCGCCATCGTGGAGGGCCTGGCCGGGCGCATCGTCAAAAAGGACGTGCCCGAGGGCTTAAAGGAAAAGACCATCTACGCCCTGGACATGGGCGCGCTGATCGCCGGGGCCAAGTACCGGGGCGAGTTCGAGGAACGCCTGAAGGCCGTGCTCAAGGAGGTGCAGCAGTCCGAAGGCCGCATCCTGCTTTTCATCGACGAGCTGCACACCATCGTGGGCGCGGGCAAGACCGAGGGCTCCATGGACGCCGGGAACCTCTTAAAGCCCATGCTGGCCCGGGGCGAACTGCACTGCATCGGGGCCACCACGCTGGACGAATACCGCAAGTACATCGAAAAAGACCCGGCCCTGGAACGGCGCTTCCAGCCCGTGGTGGTGGACGAGCCGACCGTGGAGGACACCATCTCCATCCTGCGCGGCCTGAAAGAACGCTTCGAGGTGCATCACGGCGTGCGCATCAGCGACTCGTCCATTGTCGAGGCCGCCGTGCTCTCCAGCCGCTACCTGCCCGACCGGCAGTTGCCGGACAAGGCCATCGACCTCATCGACGAGGCCGCGGCCATGATCCGCACCGAGATCGACTCCCTGCCCGCCGAACTGGATCAGGCCAAGCGGGAGATCATGCGCCTGGAGATCGAACGCGAGGCGCTGCGCAAGGAGACGGACAAGGCCTCCAAGGAGCGGCTGGCCAAGCTGGAAAAGGAGCTGGCCGACCTCAAGGAGGGACAGGCCGCGTCGCTGGCCCAGTGGGACAAGGAAAAATCCGCCGTGGAGGACATCCGGCGCATCAAGAGCGAGATTGAGCGCACCCGGCTTCTGGTCGAAGAAGCCGAACGCAACTATGACTTAAACCGCGCCGCCGAGCTGAAATATTCCACCCTGGCCACCCTGGAGCGGGAGCTTGCCGAACGCGAGGAGCGCATGGGGGCCAAGTCCGGCGTGGCGCGCATGATCCGCGAGGAGGTCGGCCCGGACGACGTGGCCTCGGTCATCGCCCGCTGGACAGGCATCCCGGTCACGCGCCTGCTTGAGACCGAACGCGAAAAGCTCCTGCATCTGGCCGAAAAGCTGCACGAACGGGTCATCGGCCAGGATCAGGCCGTGACGGCCGTGTCCGACGCGGTGCTGCGCGCCCGGGCCGGGCTCAAAGACCCCAACCGGCCCATCGGCTCGTTCATCTTCCTGGGGCCCACGGGTGTGGGCAAGACCGAGCTGTGCAAGACCCTGGCAGCGGCGCTCTTCGACACCGAGGAGAACATGGTGCGCCTGGACATGTCCGAATACATGGAACGGCACACCGTGGCCCGGCTTATCGGCGCGCCTCCGGGCTACATCGGCTACGACGAGGGCGGCCAGCTCACCGAGGCCGTGCGCAGAAAGCCCTATAGCGTTGTGCTTTTCGACGAGATCGAAAAGGCCCACGGCGACGTGTTCAACGTGCTGTTGCAGATCCTCGACGACGGCCGTTTGACGGATTCGCACGGCCGCACCGTGGATTTCAAGAACACCATCATCATCATGACCTCGAACCTGGGCTCGAACATCCTGCTCGACGGCATCCGCCCGGACGGCGACTTCGAGCCGGGCGTGCCCGAGCGGGTCATGGAGATTCTGCGCGGCCATTTCCGGCCGGAGTTCCTGAACCGGGTGGACGAGATCGTGCTCTTTAAGCCGCTTCTGCGGGACCAGATCGGCAAGATCATCGAGCTGCTCATGTCCGGGCTGCGGGCCCGGCTGGCCGAACGCAAGATCAGCCTGACGCTGACCGACGCGGCCAAGGCCCATATCGTGGAGGCGGCCTATGACCCGGTCTATGGGGCCAGGCCGCTTCGGCGCTACCTCCAGGCCCATGTGGAGACGCCGCTGGCCCGGGCGCTCATCGCCGGGGATGTGGCGGATGGGCAGGACGTGGCCGTGGATGAACGGGATGGAGGGCTTGCGTTCGTGTAAAAAGAAAGAGCCGGGGCGGCTGCCCCGGACCCCGCCCGGGGGAAATCATTTCCCCCGGAACCCCCTGATATCGGCCGCATCTCTCTGGCGCAAAGCGCCTGGGAATGCGGTCGAAGTGTTTGGGGGGGAGATGGGGGAAGGTACACAGAAAACTAGATGCGTAGGGCAGATGAAATTGAGTCGGGCATTTCGGTCTGGGGGATTTCTACGTCGGGCGGCGTGGGAACACGACGCAGGTGGTTCGAGTGAGGAAAGGTTTCCCCCGCTTGTCGGAGATTTTCCAACCGAAGGATTTGCTAACTGACCAGAGCCAGTGTGAGCAGGGAGAGTAGAGTGGAATAGACAATGGCCAAACCGATACTGTCTGGATTGACGCGATATTGGACCGCCAGGACAAACGGCATGGCTCCGCAAGGACCAGCGCTGGTTAACATCAGCGTATCCTTTGAAACGCCTTCAGGAAGAGGGATCCATAGAATGGCGGTCCAGATCAACACTGGAAAAAGAATCAGTTTTAAAGACATGATGGATAACGCGCAGACATCAATGCGTTTCTTGATATTGGCAGCAATTATGATGCCGAGCGCGAACATGGAGGTTGGTGCAGCCGCTTTGCCCACAAAATCAGTATACGTATGAAATCCATCATGTAAGTCTATATGAAAGAAGTTGACAAGACAACCCATGCATATGGTGATGACAATCGGGTTGGTGATCAGCTTTTTTGCTGTATTGAGATAACTTTCTTGGCGATTACGGAGCAGCTCCATCACAACGGTCATGCCGCCAAAAAGAACAATTGTATCATCGACAATGATAAAGGTAATGAGTTCAGCAGCTTTTTTTCCGTATAAAATGTTCGCAATCGGAAGAACAAAGAAGGCGTGGTTCACAAAGCATGCAGCCATAGCGAGAAGCAACGATTCTTCAAAACTACGTTTGAGAAAATATCGACATATCATAGTGCCGCAGAAAAATATAATAGCTTCGCAAAGAAGATACACGAGTGGCAGGCGCATGCTCATATTGCTGAAATCAGTGTTGGTCAGCAGTCCGAACAGTAACGCGGGCATGCCCACATAGAAGACGAATTTATTGATTGCCTGCGCATTGGCGGAATCAAATAGTTTGCACTTGGCAAAGAAAATCCCGACAAGCAGGACCGCGCAAATCGGAAAGATCGGATTGAGAAGGGTAGATACAAAGAGAGACATATCATTACCTTATCTGCATGAATCCAGCTTCAACAAACGGTACAGAGATAGTATTTGCCTGACACCGCCGTCCCCGGCAGGGTAGCGATCAGCCTGCTTCCATCTCCTCTCCGCTACGGGCTCCTTGAGGGAACTCGGCCTCCATAAATCGCCGCACGACGACAGCCCCCCATGCCGTTCCCCGGCGCAGCCGTGGAGAACCTTTCAATCCCTCCGCCGCGTTTCACCCCGAAACAGGCGGCATGAGCAGCCGCTCCCGCAAGAGCTCGGTGAAGTTGCGCCGCCCGTCGGCCACGACATGGATGTACACTTCGCGGGCCGCCTTGTTGACCTGGTAGATGACCCGGTACGGCGCGACCTGGATTTCCCGATAGGAGAGGATGTTGACCCGCTGCAATTCCGGCGGGATACGCCCCCGGTCGGGAAGCTCCTTCAGGCTGTCGCGCGCCCTGACGAATTTTTCAAGAATCGCCTCGGCGATGTCCGGGCCGTCGTTTTCAGACAGAAACGCGAAGATACCCCGCAGGTCTTCTTCCGCGCGGCGGGTGAACCCGACCGCCCAGGCCGCGTCATCCCCGGCCATCGCGCTTCTCCGCGATCATCGTACGGATGTCGGCAAAGACCGCGTCCGCATCGCGAACCTGCCCAGCCTCCACATCACGCGCGCTGTCCGCCAGCATGCGCAAGAGCGCCAGACTTTCCTGCATCTGGTCGTAGGCCTTGACGTTCATCACCACGGCCTTGGCCTCGCCGTTTTGGGTGATGACCATGGGATTGCCCGTTTCGGCAACGGTTTCAATCAGTTGCTTCGCATTGTTCTTGAGCCAGGAGATGGGCTTGATATCCGAATGCAGTTGCATGCGCCCTCCACAGGGGAAAAATTACGACTGAATTTAGGGTATCTGGTTCGCCGGACAGAATCAAGAGCCGTGCTGCGGGGGGGGCCGGGTTCAGGCGCACATCCTGGTACGCCTGAAGGCCTGTCGGGATGGATCGGTTGCGAACGAGACGCACGCTACGTGCTCAGGCAGGCGCGCCATCGCGAATGACCGCCTGCCGCTTCCGGAACGTGACGTTCACCTCCACGGTCGTGTCCAGCCGCCCCAGGATCGTGATCAGGCGATCCAGGGAGAACCGCGCCAACCGGGCATTGCGGATGCGGGAAAATTCGGAATGGGCGATACCCGTCAGCCGCGCGGCCTCGCGGGTGGAAAGCCCGCGATCATCCAGCGTGCGGACGATCCTGGCCGCCAGCAGCGCACGTGCCTGCAAAAGGCCTGCGCCCTCATGTCCAAAATCCTGGAAGGCGTTGCCGCTTCCCCTGACAAGTTCCAGATCATCGTTCATCGTAATGCCTCCTGAAGCCGCCGCAGACGCTCCCGGATGAGGTTGATCTCCGACAGGGGCGTTTTTATCCCGTGTTTCGATTTCTTCTGGAACGCGTGCAGCACCCAAATGTCCGAATCGATTTTCAACGCATAGACCGCACGGAAAGCGTCACCCCGATGGCGCAGGGCCAGTTCGAAGACGCCGCCGTCCAAGCCCTTGAGCGGCTTGGCCACTCCCGGGGTCACGCCATCCGCCACCATGGTCAAAGCGCTCAGGATATCTGACTGGACATCCAAAGGGAACGTCTCGAAATCCTTGCGAGCAGCTTTGATCCAGGAAACCGGCCGTGTCAGTTTCATATAAGGTGTGTTGGCAGATTTGTCACCATTTGGCAAGGCAGGCGCGAAGCGCGACAGAGTTTTTTGAAGGGGGTCCAGGGGGAAACTTTTTTGCAAAAAAGTTTCCCCCTGGCCGCCGGAGGCTTCCCACCTCCCCATCACCCCCCTACTCGTTCCGCAGATACGGCCAGGCCTTCTTGCCCAAAAGCCGCACCGTGCCCCCGAGGCTCAAAAGCACGGTGAGTCCGGCGGCCAGGGCGATGGTCACAAGGGCCGGACCGGCCGTGAAGCGCCAGGTCATCTTCAGATAGCCGATGACGAACAGCGCGGCGCAGGCCGTGCCGAGGAAAAGCGCCGACAGCCCGGCGGCCGCGCCGGTCACGGCATGTTCGGCCACCAGCATGGTCAGCATGTCCCCCCGCGTGGCCCCGCAGACCTTGAAAATCACCGCCTCGCGCGACCGCGCCGCCAGCGCCCCGCCGAGCGTCTGGGCCAGGACCAGGATTCCGGCCACGAGCGTGGCCAGGGCCGAGGCGGTCACGGCCAGGCCGATCTTCTCGGCGATGGCCGTGATGTCCGAGAGCGTCTCGCCCACGCTGACCGCCGTGACGTTGGGGAAGGCGGCGGACACGGCCGCAAACAGGGCCTCGTCGGCGGCCTTGGGCGCCCCGTCCGGACGCGGCGGCTCCGGCGCGGTGTAGGCCGTGGCCAGATAGGTCAGGGGCAGGCCGTCGAGCGACCCGGGCGAGAGCACGAAAACGTAGTTGATGCCGAGCGACAGCCAGTTGATGCGCCGAAAACTGGTCACGGTCACGTCGATCTCCCGGCCCTGGACGTTGATGGTCACGGTGTCGCCCAGGCGCACCCCATAGCCTGCGGCGGCCTCG
Source organism: Desulfolutivibrio sulfodismutans DSM 3696 (assembly GCF_013376455.1). Lineage (GTDB taxonomy): Bacteria > Desulfobacterota > Desulfovibrionia > Desulfovibrionales > Desulfovibrionaceae > Desulfolutivibrio > Desulfolutivibrio sulfodismutans. The sequence continues at coordinate 2,059,480 of NZ_CP045504.1, forward strand.
GCATCCATGGAGGCCAGGGGCGGCCCGGCATAGTCCGGCGGCCAGAAGGCCCCGGCCACGATGGCGGAATTCTCCGGCGGGGTGCGGGAAAAGGTCATGCCCCGGTCCCCCCGGGCCACCCAGGCCGTGTCCGGATCGACATTGGCCTTCTCGGCCGCCATGCCGCGCACCTTGACGATGCGCCCGCGCAGGTTGGGCGCGGTCTGCACGGCCGTGACCCCGGGCGTTTGGCGCGCCGCCTCCTCGAAGGCGGCCAGTTGGTGGGGCTGGATGTCGATGAAAAAATAGGCCGGGGCCTTTTCCGGCAGCTCCCGGGTGACCAGTTCGCGGAAATTGGCGTCCACCAAGGCCATGGCCGACAGCGCCGTCAGCCCAAGCCCAAGCGCCGCCACCACCCCGGCCGCCGCGTTGCCCGGCCGCCTCAGCCCCGACACGGCCAGGGCTAAAAGCGGATGGCGCGGCAGGGGGAAAAGGTGCAGCCCGCGCAGCAAGGCCCACCCCGCCCCCCGCAGGACCACGGCGGACAGCACGGCCGCGCCGACAAAGCCCAGCCCCAGCCGCCGGTCGCCGGTAATCCCCACGGCCAGGGCCGCGATGCCCAGGCCGCAGACCGCCGTCACGGCCAAAACGCCCCATCCCGGGCGGCCGGCGGGAAGCTCGCCGTAGCCGCGAAAAAGCGTCAGGGGCGAGATGCGTCCGGCGGCGGACAGGGGCGGCAGGCTGAAAAATAGCGTGGTCAGAAGCCCGAAGGCGGCGGCCGTGCCCAGGGCGGCAGGCGACAGAACAGGGACGATGCGCACCGGCGACAGCTCCCCCAGAAGCGGGGCCACGGCAAAGGGCGCGCCCGCCCCCATGGCCAGCCCCAGGCCGATGCCCAGGGCGGCCAGGAAAAGGATCTGGAGCAGGCAGACGAGAAAGAGCACCCGGGAGGAGGCCCCCACGGAGCGCATGGCCGCCAGGGACGTGGCCCGGGCGTTGATCTGGCCGCGAACGGCCCCGGCCACGCCAAGCCCGCCCAAAAGCAGGGCGGACAGCCCCACCAGCCCCATGATGCCGGTTAAGCGTTCGAAAAATCCGGACAGGCCCGGCGAGGCTCCCGAGGCCTGGCGCACCCGCCAGGAGGCCCCGGGAAAGGCGCTCTCGAGCGCGGCGACAAGGGCCGCAGGATCGCGCCCCGGGGCCAGGGCCACCCTGTAGGCGTAGCGCAATAGGCTCCCCGGCTGCACCAGCCCCGTGGCCGCCAGACTGTTTTCGGCCACCACAAAACGCGGCCCGAACCCCCAAAAGCTCATCATGCGATCCGGCTCCCGCACGAGGACGGCCCGGATGGCGTAGCTCGCCTGTCCCAGACGTACCGTGTCGCCCACGGCCAGCCCCAGCCGGGACATGAGCTCCGGCGCGGCCACGGCCCCGGGCAGGCCGCCTTCTTCGGCCAGGGCCTGGGTCAGGGGCATGTCCGGGGACAGCGCCACCGCGCCGACCAGGGGATAGGCGTCGTCCACAGCCCGAAGCGACACCAGGGCGCGCCGCAGGCCCCCGCCGCCGACCCCGGCCGTGACCATGGCCCGCATGGAGACGATGCCCGAGACCCTCCCGGCGGCGGCAAGCTGGGCCAGGGGAGCGGCATCAAGCGGCGCGCCCGGCGAGGTGACCTCCACATCGCCGCCCAGGAGCAGGGCCGCGTCTGCGGCCAGCCCGGCCCTGAGTCCGGCGGACAGGCTCAACACCCCGCACACGGCGGCCACGCCCAGGGCCAGACAGGCCAAAAAGACCCGCATCCCGGAAAATCCGCCGCGCAGTTCGCGCCGGGCCAGCCGCCCGGCCACGCGTATGTCGCTCGCCAGTTTCACCAGGGCCTCCGTATCGTCGCATTGATCGTCGCCGATGTCGTACCTGCCCCGGAGGAGGCTTACAAGTCTCCCGCCTCCGGTTCCCCCACCCTGCCTGGGACGCCGAAGACCACGAGATGCTTCTCCCCACGGCGTTTCATGGTGCAGCGGCCCACGGTGGCGACAAAAACGAACAGCCTTTCCCCCAACCCTCGTTTTTCGATGCATATTACGACATCCAAACCGCCCAGTCCGGGGAAAATATCATTGCAAGTGAACAAAAACTCCGTAAGATGCAGCCTCATGCTGAAGGTTCCCGCCCCGCCAGACACGTTTCCTGGTGCGATGGTCGGGGTTCTTACGCCAAACGACGAGCCAGCCAGGGGAGGGTGCGATGAAAAACATCAAACTAGGATTGAAGATCGGTCTAGGGTTCGGCCTGCTCATCGCCATCGCCTGCGTCCTGGGCGGCATGGCCGTGGTCAACATGCGCGGCGTGGAGACGGACGCCACGAGGCTCGCCGTGGAATACGTGCCGGAAGCATATATCGCCAACGACGTGGAACGCCACGCCCAGTTGGCCATGTACGCCTGGCGCGGCTATGCCTTTTCCGGCGCGGATAGCTTCAAGACCGAGGGCCTCAAGGAACTCGACCTCGTCAAGAAATACATCGCCGACGCGGCGGCCCATGCCGAAAAATATACCGCGCTGGTCAAGCTCAAGGAAAACGCGGCCATCGCCAAGGCCAAGCTCGAGGACTACGTCAAGCAGGCCACGGCGACGGATGCGGGGATCACCACCGGAGAGAAGCTCCTGGCTACCATGGGGGCCGCCGCCGAGACGTTCGGGAAGAACTGCGATGATTTCCTGGCCTCCCAAAACGAGGCCCTGCAAAAAGAAATCGCCGATGGCGCCGCCCCGGACAAGCTCAAGGAGCGCGCCCAAAAAATTACCTGGATCAATGATGTCATCGGCATCAACAACGCCCTGCGCATCAACGTCTGGAAGGCCCAGACCCTGCGCGATACGGCGCTTATGGATTTAGCCGTGGCCAGCTTCGCCAAAATTGACGAGCCGCTTTCCAAGCTGCGGGCCGTGACCCGCCAGGAGGTCAACGTCAAGCAGCTTAACGCCGTCCGGGAGTCCTCCGACGCCTACAAAAAGGCCCTGGAGGAGTTCAAGGCCAACTTCCAGGCCCTGGCCGAAACCGCCAAAAAGCGCGAAGCGGCGGGGACCGAGGTGCGTCAGGCGGCCCAGGCTACGGCAGCCGCCGCCCTGGACCAAACCCAGGAGATATCCAACACCGCCGTGGCGAACCTGGGCCAAGCCTCGACCATCATGATCATCGGACTGGCCGTGGCCCTGGCCATCGGCATCATCGTGGCGATCTTTTTGACCCGGGGCATCACCAAGCCCGTGATCATGGGCGTGGAGTTCGCCCGGGCCATGGCCCAGGGCGATTTCACCAAAAAACTTGAAATCGACCAGAAGGACGAGATCGGCAACCTGGCCTCGGCCTTAAACGAGATGGTGGACCGCCTGCGCGAGGTGGTGGCCGAAGTGCAGTCGGCCTCGGAAAACGTGGCCTCGGGCAGCGAGGAACTGGCCTCCTCGGCCCAGAGCATGTCCCAGGGGGCCACGGAGCAGGCCGCCAACGTTGAGGAAATCTCCTCCTCCATGGAAGAGATGACCTCCAACATCCGCCAGAACGCCGACAACGCCCAGCAGACCCAGCAGATCGCCCTCAAGGCCGCAACCGACGCCGAGGAAGGCGGCTCGGCGGTCATGCAGGCCGTCACGGCCATGAAAAACATCGCCGAAAAGATCTCCATCATCGAGGAAATCGCCCGGCAGACCAACCTTCTGGCCTTAAACGCCGCCATCGAGGCCGCCCGGGCCGGCGAGCACGGCAAGGGCTTCGCCGTGGTGGCCGCCGAGGTCAGAAAGCTGGCCGAACGCAGCGGCGCGGCCGCCGCCGAGATCAGCGAACTGTCCTCTTCCAGCGTGCGCGTGGCCGAACAGGCCGGAGGCATGTTGACCAAGATGGTGCCGGACATCAAACGCACCGCAGATCTGGTCCAGGAAATCGCTGCCGCCAGCCAGGAGCAAAACTCCGGGGCCGAACAGATCAACAAGGCCATCCAGCAGCTCGATCAGGTGGTGCAGCAAAACGCCTCGGCTTCCGAAGAAATGGCCTCCACCTCCGAGGAACTCTCCAGCCAGGCCGAACAGCTTCAGGCCACCATCGCCTTTTTCCGGGTGGACGGCGCTGGGGCCCATCGCGGCCGCAAGGCCCCCAAGGCCCTGCCCGCCGCCTCCCATGCCCCGAAAAAGCCCGCCAAGGGCAAATCCGGCGGCAAGGGCGCGGTCATCGACATGAGCGCGGACAGCGACGAGGAATTCGAACGCTTCTAAACATCCTGCCGTCACAGACGCACAAAGGGGAGACAGCAACGCTGCCTCCCCTTTTTTTGCCCACGAGATATCGGCTCGCCTGCGGCCGCCTCAGGCCTTTTCCCCCAGCCAGTCCGCAAAGGCCCGCAACTCGGCGCGCCAGTCCGGACCCAGCCGCGCCGCCAAAAACTGGCCGTACAGCTCCTCCACGAACCCCATGCCCTTCTCGACCAAAAAGAGCTTCTCCAGGATGGGGCCGTCGGGGTCTTCGCCCTCGGCCGCCCGGGTCTCGATTTTGGGGGTGCGCAGGGCGTTGAGGCTCAAATCGTCGGCCTTGAGCTGCACCATCCAGGTGTTGCCGTCCTGCTCCAGACGCAAAAGAGCCCGGTCCACCCGCTTCCCGGCCTTGAGCCCTTCCCGGGCCTCGGCGAACGCGGCGTTCGGGCCGCTGACCACGGCCGTCTCCACGTTGTCGCCCTCGCCGCCGCGCACGGACACCTTCTGCTCCAGATAGACGTTGACCTCGCCGCCATCGGCCATGCGAAACAGCCAGCCGTTCTTCTCGCTGCGAAACCAGAGCCAGGTCAAAAAATCCTGCCCCAGGATGGCATCCTTCAGGGCCGCCGTATTCACATCCATATGTTGCTCCCTCGCCCCGACCTGTCGCCGGGGCTGCCGCCCCGGACCCCGCCCGGGGGAAATCATTTCCCCCGTACCCCCTGGCTCCGGCCGGTTTCTCCCGGCGCGTCGCGCCGGGAGAAACCGGCCGGAAATCCAGGTGGTACGGAGAACGTGATGTCTCCCGAGCGCGGACGCGAAGCGCGCCAGAGTTTTTTGAAGGGGGGTCCAGGGGGAAACTTTTTTGCAAAAAAGTTTCCCCCCTGGCCGCCGCAGGCCGCTTTTCGTCCTATGCGCCAGCCGCGAAGGGGCTGGGTTCGATGTCCTCGAGTTCCTTGGTCCGGGCCTCGCCCAGGATGCGCGCCGCCAAAAAGGACGGGGTCATGCGTTCCAGGTGCAGCTCGAAGGTCAGGGTGAACAGATCCTCGAACAACTCCTGCACCTTGGAATTGGTGGAATTGAGGTACACATCGTGGGTGTCCACGTTCCACACCACGTCGAACACGGCCGGGATGGGCAGGCTGCGGGCCATGAGCCGCAATTTGACCTGTTCGGCGAGTTCGGTCTTGCGGTCCTTGGTCACGAAATTGCGTCCGTCTTCCTTCCCGGCCTGCCGTTCGGCGTCCAGGGCCACGCGCAGATGCTTCTTGAACACGGCGGGCGAGATGCGCCGGGTGTCCAGACGCAGGGCGAAGAGCAGATAGTGGGCCTTCTGGGGCGGAGCCGAGGCGAACCGGTTGTCCAGCATGTCCTCGAAGGACACCCAGCCGAAAGACCGCTCATCGGCCGTGGCGTCGATGTCCTGGAAGGCGTGGTGTTTGAGGATGTCCACGGGCTCCCGGAGCACGGCGTCCGGGACGTCACCGACGATTTTATAGCGGGTGAAGCTTCCGCTGGCCGACATAAGGGGCACGGCATCCTCCTCTGATGTCCGGGGCGACCCGGCATGGTGGGCATGTTTTTCGATCCCGCAAGGGGACGGGGGCGAGTGTAGCCGCAATCCGCCCCAGACGCAAAGCCGGGGGCGGGGGCCTACGGCGCGGGGGAATCCTGCGGGGCGGACGGGCCGAGGGCTGCGGCGAAACGATCCAGGCCGTGATCCTCGCCCGGCCGCAGGCGCACGAAGGTCAGTTCATGTTTGTTGTGGGACAGGTGCATGAGCCTGCCGCCGGGGATGGCCGCAAGTTCGGCGATGGCGGAAAAATCCGTCTCGCCCTGGAACTTGACCGTGCACACCAGACGCGGGCAGTCGGGCCGGGCCACAAGGCGGGTGAGAAAGGTCACCAGCCGGGAGGGATAGCAGATCACGTCCCAAAAAAGCCAGGACAGGCCGGGATGGTCGGCCACATCCACGGCAAAGGCGCTGCCTGCAAGGGACGACACCCCGGGCATGGCCGCCACGCGCGGGTCCAGCGGGGCCTTGTCCACGCAGGTCACCCGGGCCCCGAGACCGGCCAGCACCCAGGTCCAGCCGCCGGGGCTGCCCCCCAGGTCCAGGCAGACGTCGCCTGCGCCGGGCATGGTCCCCAGGCGGGTCAGGGCCTCCCACAGCTTGAGATAGGCCCGGTTGGGCGGGCCTTCCCGGTCCTCGTCGAACCGGTAGTCGCCGCCGGGCACAGGCTCGGAGGTTTTCGGGGAATAAAGCAGGGTGCCCTCGTCCCACAGGGTGAACGCCCCCAGGGGGGAGCTCGGCAGGGGCTCGCCGAAGACCAGGGGCCGGGCCGAGACCTTGGGGAGCTTGGCGACCACCAGGGCCGCACGCCGGAAATGCCCCACGGGCGCGCAGGCCCAGTTGCGCTGTACGGCTTTGAGGGTCTTGGCCGCGTCCGAGATGGAGGCCATGGGCGAAAAGGCCGGTTCAAGCCAGATGTTAGCCGCAAAGGCGGCGGGATATGGCGGCCCGGCGGCCACGACCAGGGGTTCGCGCACGGCCGTGATCTCGCGTACGGTCCCGAGCTCGCGAGTCAGGTCGGGCAAAAGCCCTTGGGGCGCCTGATAGACGGTGAAGTTCATGGTCTGCATGGGAAAGAAGTGAACGGCGGCCTAGGCGTCAGGCCCCAGATATTCCAGGCCAAGGAGGCTGATGTCGTCGCGGGGCCGGGCGTCGCCGCCGAAAATGTCGAGCCCCCGGCCCACGGCGGCCACGGTCTCGGTCACGGGCCGGTCGGCGGCGGGCCGCACGATGTCGAAAAACCGCCCTTCCCCGAAATAGTCCCCGGCCTCGTTCTGGAAATCCACCAACCCGTCGCTATACAAAAACACCTTCTCGCCCGGGGCCAGGGTGCGGGTGGTTTCCTCGAAGGGGGCGAAGCCCTCCAGGCCGATGATGGTGCCCCGGTCGTCCAGGGTTTCCAGGCGGCCGTCCGGAAAAAGCAGCACGGGCGAGGGGTGGCCGGCGTTGGCGTAGGTCAGAAGCCCCGTGCGCACGTTTAAGACCAGATAGGCGATGGTGAAAAACCTGGAGAACTTGATGTAGGGAAATTCCCAGTCCAGGCGGGTGAGCACGTCCTTGGGCGGGGCCACGGCGATGCCGCCGGCCATACGGTCGATGAGCGTGCTTCGCTGGTAATGCATGAAGTTGTAGACCGACAGGGCCACCAGGGACGAGGCCACGCCGTGCCCGGACACGTCGAGCATGTACAGGCCCACATGGTCCGGCCCCAGGGGAAAGACGTTGAAGATGTCGCCGCCAATGGTCTCGCAGGGCCGGAACTCCCAGGCGAAGCGAAAGGTCCGGTTGGCCGAGACGCGCCGTGGCAGAAGGCTCTGCTGGATCTCGGCGGCGGCGTCCAGATCCTGCTGGTGGCGGCTTTGTTTTTTGAGCAGTTCGCGCTTCTGCTTTTCCAGAAAGGTGACGTCCTGGATGTTTAACACCAGGTTGCCGCCGGGCATGGAGGAAAAATGGATCTGGCAGAACCGGTGCAGGCGGTTTTTGTCCAGGCAGGGATAGATGGCGTGCCAGACATGACCGGCCAGGACGCCGCCGGGAAAATTGTCCCGCACGTCCTGGGCCAGGGTGGTTTCCGGGAAGACCACCCGGGCGAATTCGTCCAGGGTGGCGAACGCCCCGGCGGAATAGCCGAAGATCCGCTCCATGCCCGGGCTGCAAAACACGAATTCCCCGCTGGGCGCGGCCACGGCGATGCCGTCGCCGGAATGCTCCAGGATGGCGGCGGTGAATTCCTTTTCGGCGCGCAGTTCGCGCTCCCGGGCCTTGCGCTCGTCGGTCTCCCGTTTGAGGCGAAGCGCCGCCTCCACCCGGGCGGCCATCTCGGCCATGCGACCCTGCTTTTTGACGTAATCCAGGGCCCCGGCGGCAAAGGCCCGCTCCAGACATTCCTCGTCGTCGCTGACGGTGATCATGATCACGGGGATGTCCCGAAAGGCGGGGTCGGCCTTGATCCGGGCCAGGGTCTTAATGCCGCCCATGCCCGGCATGATGAGATCCATGATCACCAAATCGACGCCGCACCGGGAGAACTGCCCGGTCCAGGCAAGTTCCTGGGCCAGAATCGCCAGGGCCGTTTCCCCGTCCCCGGCCTCCAGGATCGTCCGCGCCCCCGGCAGGGGGGCGAAACGTTCCAGCATGTCGCGTAAAAAAAAGCGGTAGGCCTCGGAATCGTCGACGATCAGGATGCGCATGGTGGGGTCCAAAGAGATGTCATGCCGACCGGTCGCTCCCGTCTTCCCGGTTTTGCCCCATGGCGAAAAAGTCGCTTAAGCGCAGCATACTCAAAAGTTTTTTTATCTGGGGGCTGGGATTTTGCAATCGGAAGCACCGCCCCGCGGACTCGGCCCGGCGCCGCAGTCCGATGAGAAACCCGATCCCGGAACTGTCCATGAAGGTCACACCGGAAAGGTCGGCCACCACTTCACGGCAGCCGTCGGCGGAGAGGAGGTGTTCCATGCGCACCTTGTATTCCTGGATCATGTCCATGACGATTTCGCCGCCAAGCACCATGACCACGCGCTCACCTTCACGCCGAACCTCAAAGCATTCCATTGCGATCCCCTTCCTGCGGCGTGGCGGTCAGACACCCCGGCCAACGCCGTTTACGGATGTATCCTATCCCTATCCTCTTTGTTGCCTCTGGGCAACGGACAATCGCCGCCTTTAACGCATGCCGGAGGCGGAAAGCGCCCGGGGCGACGGATCGCCAGCGGTCTCGGCCGCCATGTCCGCAGCCAGCTGCCCCAGACGGCGCACCCCGTCCTGGTAGGGCTCGGTCAGGGGGGTTCCGTAGCTTAACCGGACGCAGGTGTTGAACTTGTCCTGGGTGGAGAAAATACCTCCCGGGGCCACGCCGATGCCCGCCTCCTTGGCCCGGAAATAAAATTCGCCGCCATCCACGCCGCCGGGAAGCTCGATCCACATGACCGAGCCGCCACGCGGATTGGTGGCCTTGGTTCCGGGTGGAAAATGGCTTCCCACCAGGGCGCGCATGGTGCGCATCTGGGATTCCAAGGCCTGCTGCAGGCGGCGCAGGTGGCGGTCGAAGCCGCCCAGGCGCAGATATTCGGCCACGGCCAACTGGGTGGGCGTGGCCGAACACACGTTGGTGGTGCCTTTGAAATCAAAGGCCCGGTCGTAGAACCGGCCGGGGATGATCCAACCCACCCGGTATCCGGCGGACAGGGTCTTGGAAAAGGAGGAGCAGGTCAGAACCAGCCCCTTTTCGTCGAAGCTTTTCATGATGGGCGGGCGCGTGGGGTCGTAGTGCATCTCGCCATACACGTCGTCCTCGATAAGCGGGATGTCCCTGGCCGCCAGCATGGCCACGATCTCCCGCTTGGCCGCCTCGGGCATGAGCGCGCCGTCGGGATTGTTGAAATTGGGGGTGAAGATGCAGGCCTTGACGTCGAACTTGCGCAGGATACCGGCCAGGTCCGCCGGGTTCACCCCGCATTCCGGGCAGGACGGGGCCTCGATGGCCCGAAGCCCCAGATATTCGAGGATCTGCAGGAAGCAGTAATAGGACGGCGAGGCGATGACCACGTTGTCCCCGGCCCGGGTCACGGCCCGCACGGCGATAAAAAGCGCCTCCAGGGCCCCGGAGGTGACCATCACCTCGGAAGGCCCCACCTCGGCCCCGGCATCCAGGCAGCGAAAGGCGATCTGGCGGCGCAGGGCCTCGTTCCCGGCCACGGTCTCATAGCGCAGGCAGGCCTCGGGATCGTCGCGCACGACCTGGGTCATGATCCTGGACAGGGTCTTGGCGGGTAAAAGCTCCTCCCCGGTCTTGGCCACGCCGAAGGGCAAAATGTCGTCGCGGCCCATGGTGTCCAAGACCTGGCGGATGAGCGTGTTGCGGCTGACCTCGCGCGGCTCGTCCGAGACGCCGGTCTTGCGGCAGGGACGCGGCAGCCTTTGGGCCCGCTCCCGCACGAAATAGCCGGACTTGGGCCTGGCCTCGATCACCCCCTGGCGCTCCAGCTCCAGATAGGCCTGGCCGATGGTGGAGACGCTGACCCCCAGCCTGGTCCCCAGCGCCCGCAGGGAGGGAATCTTCTCCCCCGGGGCCAGTTCCCCGGACTCGATGCGGGCCAGGATGTGCTTTTCCACGGCCACATAGCGGAACGTTCCGGCCCGTGCGGCGGCATGCTCCATGTCCGATCCCCCTTGGCGGCGCGCGCCGTGCATCGCGCCCCAGGCGCGGCAGGCGAGGCCTGACGGCGGTTGGTTCCTGCGACGGCGTGGCGCTCCCGACACCCGGCGGGCTGTTATGCCCATTTTTTCATAAAACTGTATCTGTCTTGATAACAGTTTTTCTGGTCTAAGCCAAGACGTAACGCGGCATGGATGCGCCGCCGACCGTCGGACACCCCAACCCGGAGGGAAGGAACATGTTTGCAAACCGCGCCCACGAAGACGTGCTCTTGGCCGGAAAAAATCTGGGACTCCTGGATGTGCTGGTGCGTCGGCTGGCCGACGCCGAATGGGTCAGGCGGCGCAAACGCTCGCTGGCCTCTCTGTTTTCCGCCCGCAAATCCCTGACCGCCACCCTGGACGACGGCAAGCCCCTGGCCGTGACCGGGGCAGGATATTGCCGGGTGGAATGCCTGTCGGGCCGGGCCTGGGTCACGGCCGAAGACGTGAGCCGGGATTTCGCCCTGGCCCCGGGGCAGCGTCTGGTCCTGGCCGACGGCGGCCGGATCGTGGTCAACGCCGTCAAGGGGACGGCCAGGGTGCGGCTGCGCTGGGCCTGAACCCGCTGGCCCGGGAACCGTCGGCCGCTCATGATTTTTGGCCTCTGACACGCCACCACTCAAGGAGGGCTCCCATGGCCCACATCGGAATTCTCATCTGCGGCCGTTACAGCTCGTGCGCCGGGGGCAAATGCCTGCGATCCATGAAGGAAAGGGTCGGCGGATTTGCGCAGTATCCCGAGACAGAGGAACTGACCCTGGTCGGATATGCCTCCTGTGGCGGGTGTCCGGGGGGAAACGTGGAATATGCGCCCCTGGAGATGATCAAAAACGGGGTGTCGGTGATCCATCTCGCCACGGGCATGGTCGTCGGCTATCCCCCCTGTCCGTACATCCGGCAGTTCAAGGAGTATATTGAAAGCGCCTTCCATATCCCAGTTGTCGTGGGCACGCACCCCATCCCCTTGAAATACCAGACGACCCACGCCTCCCTCCCTTTTTGGAAGGACATGGGGATGGCCGACCTTGCCGGACGCCTCTTCGCGGAAGACCGCCAGACCATGGCGCTTTACGACTAACCCGAACACGGAGCAGGCACATGAACATGGGCCACATCCCCTTTGGCGTCACCGACTGGGAAGGCGTGGAAACGACGGAACACCCGGGGACGACCGGCACGGCGCTCTGGCGCACCCGGACCTTCGGCCCGGCCGAAAACCCCATCCGGGTCCGCATGGTTTCCTATTCGCCAGGATATCTGGCCGACCACTGGTGCCGCAAGGGGCACATCCTGCTGTGCCTGGAAGGCGAATTGCACACCACGCTTGAAGACGGCAGGCGCTTCACCCTCACCCCCGGCATGAGCTACCAGGTGGCCGACAACGCCGAGGCGCACCAATCGGCGACCCCGACCGGGGCGAAGCTGTTCATCGTCGATTAAGGGGAGTCGCCCGGCGCTCCCCCCGCCGCCCCCAGGCCGTCGCCCCATCGTGACCGGCCCGCCTTGCCCGCGCAGCGGTTTGCTGGTAACCGGAAGGCTCGAAATCGAAAAACCTTCTGTCGCGCTTCCGGAGGCCCCCATGTCCGACGCCTGCCCGTTTCCGGCCATCGACGCCAGCATCCCGGTTCTCGGGACGGCCAAGATCCCCTCGCCGCTCCCCTATTGCCGGTTCATGGACGATACGGCCCGGACCAGGGTCGAGCTCACCAATGAAGACCTCGACGAAATCACCACGCCGTGCTTCGCCGAATTCGAGGTCGCCGGTCCCCGGGGCAAGATCTATTTCGACTCCTCCAAGGCCAAGGCCGCCATCGTCACCTGCGGCGGCCTGTGCCCGGGCATCAACGACGTCATCCGGGCCATCGTCATGGAGGCCCATCACAACTACGACATCGCCGCCACGTTGGGCATCCGCTACGGGCTGCAGGGCTTTATCCCCTCCTTCGGCCACTCCCTCATGGAACTGACCCCGGAAAACGTCTCGGACATCCACCAGTTCGGCGGTACCATGCTCGGGTCCAGCCGGGGACCGCAGGAAGCGGTCGACATCGTGGACGCCCTGGAACGGTTCAACGTGAGCATGCTGTTCATCATCGGCGGGGACGGCACCATGCGGGCGGCGCGAAGGATTCAGGAGGAGATCACAGCCAGACGGGGCAAGATATCGGTCATCGGCGTGCCCAAGACCATCGACAACGACATCAGCTTCGTCACCAGGTCGTTTGGCTTCGACACGGCCGTGGAAAAGGCCACCGAGGCCATCCGCTGCGCCCACACCGAGGCCCTGGGGGTCTTAAACGGCGTGGGCCTGGTCAAGGTCATGGGCCGCGAGTCGGGGTTCATCGCCGCCCAGGCCACCCTGGCCCTCAAAGAGGTCAACTACGTGCTCGTGCCGGAATATCCCTTCACGCTGCACGGCGACCACGGCCTTTTGCCGTCCCTGGAAAAACGCCTGGCCCGCCGCCGCCATGCGGTCATCGTGGCCGCCGAGGGCGCGGGGCAGCATCTGCTGGCCGCCTCGGGCAAAAAGGACGCCTCGGGCAACCCGGTCCTGGGCGACGTGGCCAGCCTTTTGACCAGCGAGATCGATGCCTATTTCAAGTCCAAAAATCTGCCCCTGACGCTCAAATACATCGACCCCAGCTACATCATCCGCTCGGTCCCGGCCAACGCCAACGACCGGGTCTATTGCGGCTTTCTGGGACAGCACGCCGTGCATGCGGCCATGGCCGGAAAGACCGGCATGGTGGTCAGCAAGCTGTTCGGCCGCTACGTCCACCTGCCCTTCGACCTGGTCACCCGCAAGCGCAAAAGGCTCAACGTGCATTCCGACTACTGGCGGGCCGTGCTGGAATCCACCGGGCAGCACGGGGTGACCCCCCTGCCCGGAGACGAGGCCACCCTGTGCCTGAATAAGGACGGCTAGCCCGGCGTCCGGCGCACGGGTCGGGCGTTATTCGAGAAAATAGTCCACCACCCGGCGTTCCTCGGCCACGGCCTTGATGAAGGCCACGCACTCCTGGTGGCGGGGGTGGACGGCGTAGGCTTTGAGGTCGGCGGCGTTGTCGAATTCGGAATAAAGGATGGCGTGGGTCTCGGGGGCGGATTCCAGGATGTCCGTGCCCACGTGCAGGCGCCTGACCTGGGGGATCACAGCGGGCAGGGCCTCCAGGATTTCCTTCATTTTCGCGGCGTTTTGGGCGCGCGTGCCGTGTTCGGTCTGTTCCTTGAGCTTCCACATGACGATGTGTACGAGCATGGTCGGTTTCCTCTTACGGTTCGGGTGAACGGATCACACAAGGCATTCCATGCCCTTGCGTTCCAGAAGATCAAGGAGCTTGGCGGAAGGCCCGCTGGGTTTTTTCCGGCCCATTTCCCACTGCTGCACCGTGGACAGGCCGACGTTCAAAAGGGCGGCGAAAACCGCCTGGCTCAAATGCGCGGATTCCCTGATCCGTTTGACGTCGGCGGCATGGAACTCCCGCCGGGGAGGCAGACACAAGGATTCGATCTGCCGCAAGGTTATGGGCGGCATTCCCCCTGCCTCGTGGATGTCCCTGGCCATTTCCAGGGCTCGCTCAAGGCGCCTGCTCATTCTCCACCCACCTGATTTCGTGCAGTTTTCCGTCGTCTAGCAGACGCATTATCACCCCGTCATCCGCCGCGAGGCAACATTCGCAGGCCCGGGCAAGGGCCTCCGCTTCGCGGGGAGTGGCGACACCAACAACGCGCCTCGTGCAGGTTCTTCGAGGCCTTGTTCGGCGAACTCTACCAGCAGTGTCTCACAAAGGCCCATGGCCACAAATTCTCATGTAAAAACAAGCTGTTCATCCTGGACGCTTCGAATTCCTGACCACTCACATGACGTTACCGGCCAGGACCGTCGCCGACAACTACAAGGGCCGCTGGTAGGTCGAAATCTTCTTCCGCTTCAGCAAACAGAACCTCAACATCACGTCGTTTCTCGGAAACTCGAAAAACGCCGTCCTCTCCCATGCCTATGTGGCGTTCATCGCGTATCTGCTTCTGGCCTACCAGAAATTGCAGTCAAAGATCGGCCTGCGTCTGCATTACCTGGCCCGGCTGGTGCAACGAAATCTGTTTCAGCAATGTGAAAGACACGACCTCGTCGACCCACGACAGGAATAATCAAAGATAAATAATTACAGGAAACTATATTGAATTCCTTAATCGGACAGAATAATTTAAATTGATTTGCTGCATGAATATGATTATTTTTATGTGAAATATAACAAGGAAATGAATCCATGTCAGCATTTTTCATACCGCGACGCCTTCCGGATTTATCCTGGAATCAATGGCTGATCTGCGCAATAGCAGCTACAGGGTTTGCTTTTGATACGTATGAATTGTTGATGCTGCCCTTGATCGTAAAGCCGGCTCTTCTCGAACTCGGAGGAATTCGGCCGGGTACACCGGAATTTACCCTGTGGTTTGGCCTGTTGTTTTATATACCTGCTTTGGCGGGTGGATTATTTGGTCTTCTGGGAGGATACCTGACGGACTGCTTTGGACGAAAAAAAGTCCTGACCATCAGCATCCTTCTCTATGCCTTCGCCGCTTTTGTTGCCGGATTCTCGATCTCCTTGCCGATGCTCCTGGTGTTACGCTGCCTTGTCTTCATCGGCGTCAGTGTGGAATTCGTGGCAGCTGTAGCCTGGCTGGCGGAAATTTTTCCCGGACAGCAGCGTGAGGGGATATTGGGGATAACGCAGATTTTTTCTTCACTCGGGGGCGTCATGGTTGCCATAGCCAACGGCATCGTGACTGCCTGGTCCACAAACAGCCCTGCCCCGCTACTGCTCGGTTTCCATCTGCCGGCCCTGCAATTGCCAGCCATTGCCACCCCCCCTGTCCTTGACCTGTTTGGCGCCATTGCCAACCCGCATGCGCATTGGCGCTACACGCTGATGTCCGGCCTCATTCCGGCGATTCCGTTGCTTATGGTCAGGCCGTTTCTCCCGGAATCGCCGTTGTGGATGGAGAAACGGAAAATGGGACAGTTGCGACGCCCGAGCATCACTGAACTTTTCAGCCAGAGCCTGCGCAAGACCACCATTATCGTCACCCTGATGTTCATGCTGAGCTACGCGGCATTTTATGGCGCCATCGCGCAGGTAACCCAGATTATACCCGGTCTGCCGGAGGTGAAGGCGGATGTCGCCGTCGCATTGCAGAAGCAATTGCCGGATTCAAAGCGGGACGAATTCAATGGCCGATGGCGCGCCGAGGGAAAAACCGAATCGGAAACATCGCAGTTAATCAGCGCCGAAGAGCGCCGCATCGCTTCGGCTGTTGAACAGGCGCGCGCAGCCCAGATAATGAAGGCGCCGGAATTCGGCGGTCTCCTGGGGCGTTTTGCCCTGGCCGCCCTGGCCATCATTGTGGTTAGTCGGCGGAGGCTGCTGCGCATGTTCCTCCTGCCGGGCCTTGCCGTGATGCCTCTGACGTTCGCCTGGGCCGGGGTGACCAGTTTCTCCTGGCTGGAATGCGGCATTTTCCTGGCTGGATTCCTGACCGTTGGCCAATTCAGTTTTTGGGGCAACTATCTGCCGCAGGCGTTTCCGCTCCATTTGCGGGGCACGGGGGAAAGCTTCGCCGCCAACATCGGCGGGCGCATGATCGGCACATCCTTCGCCGCCCTCACGCAGTGGATTGCCTATTGGCTGCCGGGAAACGTCTCGAATGCAACCAGGATCGCTTATGCGGCTGCCGGAATAGCCTTCTCCTGCTATCTGCTCAACATCGTTTGCTCTTTTTGGTTGCCGGAACCAGGCGTCCGTGACCTGTCAAAATGATGCAGACGTTGGGTTCAGACCAAATGGTCGCCGCTCCACCTCGGCCTCAATTTGCCTGGCGCCCGGCCTGGGCAATACGGATGAGGCCTGCCCGGTCGACCTTGCCTCGCTGCGACAGGGGCCATTGGTCAATCCGGTGAAAGGACACCGGAATGGACTCGGGATCGACCCGGGCCGCCACCCACGCCCGAAGGGTCGCCTCTCCGGGGTCGTCGCACGTCTGCTGAAGACGATAGAACGCCACGGGAACCTGTCCGGCGATGACGTCCGGTATGCCCACAAGGACCGCCTCCGCGACGCAGGGATATTCGAGCAGCACATCCGTCACCAGCGCGGAGGCAACGTTGATGGCGTTGCGGACGATCACATCCTGGACCCGGCCCCGGAACCAATAATAGCCGTCTTCGTCCATGCAGACGAGGTCCTGGGTATCAAACCATCCCGAGCCGATGGCTTGATGCGTACGCAACGTGTCGTTCCAATATCCAACCATCCAGTTTCTCGTACGCACCAGCAGGCGGCCGGTCTCCCCCTGTTTGACATCGCGTCCGTCCGCATCCGCCAGCCGCGTGTCAACGCCGCGAAGGGGCTTGCCCATGGCCCCCGCTTTCCGGGGACCATCCAGGGGATGGGCGACGACGAGCCCGGTTTCCGTCAACCCGTACAGATTGAGCATGGGCTTTCCCATCGTCCGTTCCGCCTGTCGAATCAATTCCGGTCCTGGATGATCCCCTGTCGTTATCCAGAACCTGACGTGGGAATGATCAACCAAGGCGGCGGCCGGGTGCTCGAAAAGCCGGCGGGCCAAGGCGGGCATGACTAGGGTGTACGTGGGTCGTGCCTGGGCGTAGCGCTTCCAAAACATGTCGCTGTCCGGCTGCCCGGCCAGGAAGACGGTCCCCCCGACGCGCAACATGGCCAACACCTGATAGACGAGACAGGGTGTTCGCATGGGGGAAAACACCAGGAGCGTTTTGTCCCTGTCCGTCAGCATCAGTGTGTTGACGAGGTGTTCGGCGCGCTCCACAAGCCGGGCTTGTGCGTGCGCAATCCCTTTCGGGCGTCCGGTCGTGCCGGAGGTGAACACGAGCAACCCGATGGGATCCTGGCCGCAACAGGTTCCTTTCAGGGAATTATCCGGCACAGTGTCCATGAGATGGGCATAATCGGTGCTCCTCGGGGCCTGCCCGGCAGTAAGGACAACCGTCCCTATTTGCTTGAGCGACGCCTCAGGCAAGGCCGAAAGCAAGGCATGGTCCGTCACGATGGCTTTCGGACAGGCATCAGACAAATACAAACCATGCAAGAGAGGAGGAGCATCGAGCGACAAGGGGACAACAATCAATGAGGCACGACTGGCGGCGAGAAATGCAGTGACGAGTTCAATGCCGCTTGGAAGCAATAAAGCGATCCTGTCACCAGATTGCAGCCCTAAAGCACAAAAACCAGCCGCCAACCGATCCACATCCATGGCAAGACGGCGATACGTCACCTCCTGTCCAACGGTTGCCACAGCAATGTGACCAGGCATGAGGGTGGCGGTGCGCTCAAGAATATCCCAGATCGCCATGCACTCCTCACAAACGCCCAAAGGGGAGTTGAAGGGGCTTGCACCCGACAAACCAAGGCAAGCCCCATTCGTTTCGTTGCCTATTTATCGTATTGGACAATCGGATCATTCTTTAACGATTTAGCAAGCTGCGCACGTAGTTTTATACTATACGTTGCGCTTTTCACCACGCCAGTGCGGTCATTGCATTTTATCTTAATCTGTACGTCTTCAGACATCTTGCTGCTATATATAGTCCACTCTCCACTTTTCGTAGTCTTTACATCAGGGCCAAAGCTAGCCTTCATTACATTTAAAGTGTCTTGTTTGTTTCTTTCGGATATCTGGATTATTCTGGCATAATACTGCCCATCGACAAAGGCATAGGAGATGGCTGGGCAAGCGTTCTTATGCACCAAAAGCCGACAATTTCCGACATAGTTGTAGTACGAAACCCCGTCAGCCTGTTTGTACAAGACAAAATTTCCGTCATCTATATCTGTAAGTTTCGCTCCAAAATCAAGCTTGCCGCAATCAAACGCGTAAGAGATGCTACATGTGCAAATTGACAAAAGGAATAGACAGACAATGATAACAACTCTCATAGTATTCTCCTTTTTAGCAATTGAGACTTTATTAAATACGTATCAGCAAATGACCAATATCGCTCACAGCGACAAGCAGTGTCAAGCGAGAAGTATAGGACAACCGCTTGAAACCCTTTCGAACGATCCCCTTGACACAGTCGGGGTTTATTCAAATTTATAAAATAAAAACATATAGTTAGGTGATTCTGGAAAAACCAAGGGGGATCATTGGAATTTCAGTCAAGAAATCGGGGTTGGCCAAAGGACCGCGTGAATAGAGTATCAAATGTCCGAAAAGGTGAATTTTCAAGTACTTGATATGATTGCTCAATAGTCTTCAGCACGCATGAATGCCACGTCATCACTATAATCTATCTAAAATGATTAACTTCTTTTAAAAATTCAGGGGAGCCACATAGCATTTGTTGGCTCTTACCCACGGTCATCTGTTGGGTTTGTGGCGCATCAGCCAACACACCGCCAACGGAAAGCCAAAGCGTCAGTGGTTGTGTCTTTGACCAGTTCTGTCCGGTGAACAACTGGCTTGGCATCTGGATACGTCAATGGCTTTGGCCCTGTGGCTTCACTGGTTTGGATATCTATTTCAAAAATAACAGACTTGAGTTGCCATGACATTGAATTCAAAAAGACTTGTTCAACGCCACACACAGGCTTGGGACATGTCAACGTGCCCATTTAAGGAGATATGTATCTTTTTTTCTGCCATCGCAGGTGTGCGGAATCATTTCTTTTGCTGTATGGTAGAATTGCGAGGCCCACCTGCAAAACAACAAGAGAATTCCGCACATGCAAAGCACGACCACCGTCTTCGCCCAATTCCTATCCCTCGTCCCAGAATATGTATTTTCCGAGCTATCTCAGCAAGATAGGTCGAAACGTCCCCCTCGGACATTTGTCCACTGGAACCAATTTGTCCACCTGCTTCATGCCCAGCTGGCCGGATGCAAGAACCTGCGGGACGAGGCCATGGGCATGAACGCCGCCGCCAAGCGACTCTATCGCCTCGGAACCAAGCCGGTGGCCAAGTCCACTTTCGCCGACGCCAACAGCGCGCGCCCGTGCATGTTCTTCGAGGCCCTGTTCGGCGAACTCTACCAGCGGCGTCTCACAAAGGCCCATGGCCACAAATTTTCATGCAAAAACAAGCTTTTCAGCCTGGACGCTTCGAATTCCTGACCAATCACATGACGATACCGGCCAGGACCATCGCCGACATCGACAAGGGCCGCAGGCAGGTCGAAATCTTCTTCCGCTTCAGCAAACAGAACCTCAACATCACGCCGTTTCTCGGAAACTCGAAAAACGCCGTCCTGTCCCATGTCTATGTAGCGCTCATCGCGTACCTGCTTCTGGCCTACCAGAAATTCCAGTCAAAGATCGGCCTGCGTCTGCATTACCTGGCCCGGTTGGTGCGACGAAATCTGTTTCAGCAATGTGAAAGAAACGACCTCGTCGACCTCGACAGAAACAATCAAAGATCAATGATTCTGGGAAACTAAATTGATTTCTTTACTCGGACAGAAATGACCCGCCGCTTTCCATAACGCTGCGACATCAGTGTCTTCGTCCCGAGCGAAACGAAGAAAGGACCGATGAACAAAGACACGCATTTTAAACTATCTTACCTGGTGAATGGGTTGTCAAGAAATCCCCTGCGCCTCACAGCATGGCCAGGGCCTTTTCGGCCCGCTCGGCCAGCACCTCCAGGGGCGCCTCGGGCAGGCTGACATGGGCCGCCGCCAGGTACAGGGGCTCGCGTTCGGCCAGGGTGGCCTTGATCTCCTCGGCCAGTTCCAGGTCCGTGAGGTTCGGCCGCTGGTCGGGCTTGAAATCGGCCAGGAGGCGCTCGGCCAGCCGCTCCGGGTCGGCCTGGAGGTAGACCACCACCCCCCGGGCCAGCACCTTGCGGTTTTCCGGCAACAGCACCGCGCCGCCCCCCGTGGCCACCACCCGGCCCGGGGTCTTGGCCGTCTCGGCCAGGATGTCCCGCTCGATCTCCCGGAACCGTTCCCAGCCCTCGCGCTCCACCAGGGCGGCGATGGTCTCCCCCCGCAGCTCACGGAACACCTCGTCCAGATCCAGAAAAGGCCGCCCCAGTCGCTCTGCCAAAAGCCTGCCCAGGCTGGTCTTGCCCGAGGCCCGGGGACCGATCAGATAGATGTTGTGCGGCGTGGTCACGGCCATGCTGTGCCTCCAAAAGCAGGATGGCAGGGCATACCGCGCCCCGGGCCGGATGGGAAGCCCCGGCCGGGGCGGGGTGCAAATCGTGGGCGGGAATGCTACATGGTCGCCTGGCCGCGCCGAGGCGGCGTGGGGGAGACGCGCACATGCTCGACGATCTGGCAGTGGTCCTTTTCCGACCCAAATTCGCGGAAAACGTGGGTTCCGCCGCCCGGGCCTGCGCCAACATGGGGGTTTCCCGGCTCATCCTGGTGGCCCCCCGCGACGACGACCCGGGGCGGGCCGAGGCCCTGGCCACGGCCAAGGGCCGGGAGGTGCTGTCCCAGGCCGTGCGCTGCCCGGACCTGGAAACGGCCCTGGCCCCCTTTTCCCGGGTCTACGGCACGACGGCCCGCATCGGCGGCTGGCGCAAGGGCTTCGTCACCCCGCGCGCGGCCGCAGCCGAGATCGTCCCGGCCCTGGCGGCCGGCGAGGCCACGGCCCTGGTCTTCGGCCCTGAGGATGCCGGGCTCACCAACCAGGAAACCCGCCTGTGCGGCCGTCTGGTGACCATCCCCACTGCAGGCGGGGCCACCTCCCTAAACCTGGCCCAGGCCGTGCTGGTCCTTTTGTACGAATGCCTCACCACGGCCCGGGATCACGCCCGGCCCGGCGGCCCTCCGGCCGAGGTCACGCCCCCCGGGGCCGCCAACGTCGGCCGGGAGATCACCCATGCCGAACGCGAGGCCCTGTTTTCGGCCCTGGGCAAGGCCCTTACGGCCATCGATTTTCTCAAGGACGACAACCCCGACTATTTTCTTTTGCCCATGCGCCGCTTCGCCGAACGGGTGCGCCCCACCCGGGCCGAATTCAACATGCTCATGGGGGTATGCCGCCAGATCCTGTGGGCCACGGGAAAAACCGGCCCCGGCCAAGGACGCGGTGTTCCGGAAACCGCCAAAGACGTATGACGTTCGGCAAGCCGGGAAAAGACAGTCAATATCATGGAACGCCGAAAAACCTTCTCCGAAACGCGACCCAGGCCCGCATGGCCGTCCAGAAGGCGGCCCCGCCCGATCCTGGCCCCTGTGCGGAACGCAACCTCCTTCCCATTCCGGACGGTCACCACATGTCCATGATCACGCCCCACCCGTGTCCCTGGCGACCGGTCCTCCCGGCCCTCCTTTTCGCCCTGTGCCTTCTTTTCCCAGCCCCGCCCGCGTCGTCCGGGCAGGCCGCCGGGGATCAGAACAAGCTCTTGGAGCAGACCCGCCAGGATATCAGGGATTCGGGCCGGGCCATCACCCAAAGCCGGAAGGATCTTGAAGCCAAGCGGCAGGAAATCGGGGAATCCGTGGCGGCCCTCAAGCGCACCCGCGATGAACTGGCCCTGTGGGCCTGGATGGCCGACAACCCATGGGATCTGCGCGACGTCATGGAGGGCGTGGACGACCTGCGCGGCAAGGCCCGGGCCCTTCTCGACATCCCGGACGCCTCTGAGGCCGACATCGTGCATCAGGTGAACTACCTGGACAAATTGGAGGCCCGCATCGCCCAGAGCCTGCGCGAAGGCCTAGGCCCCGAAAACGATGTGCAGCTTCGCCTGATCCTGGGCGATCTGATTACCCTGCGCGTGCGGCTGGGCGATCTGCGCACGGACACCGAGACCGTCCTGCGTCCGACGGAGGAATTCCTGGAATCCGTGGACGCCTGGAAAACCTCGCTCACGCAGGAACTCAACCACGCCTGGGAGCCGTATTATTTCACCCCGGATCCCTGGCTTTCCGATCTGACCGATTCCGACACCATGTCCCAGGTGCTGAGAGATTGGGGCAAGTCGACCAGGCTGGCCATCACGGTCGCCGTCCAGGACCGGGAGGCCGGGGAGTGGCTGGCGAAACTGGCCCTGGTCCTGGTTATCGCCGTGCTGCCGTGGCTGGTCATCCGCCAAGCCCTGCGCCGCATGAAGGCGACAAAGGCCCACCCGGAGGTCATACGGCAATTCAGCCGGGCCGCAGCCTGCCTGAGTTTCGGTCTGGGCATTGCCTTTTTCGCCACACAGATCGGGTTCGTGCTGTATTCCGAACTGTCCGCCTTGGCCGAGGTCTTTTTCACGGCCGCCCTGGTCCTGGCCTCCCGGGGCATGACGCTTGTGTCCGCCGGCCCCCTCTCGTCGCCGCGCACCTTCACCCGCTGGCCCCTGTGGGGGCTCTTCTGCCTGGGGCTTCTGCTTCAGGTGCCAGCCATCCCCGACCCCCTGGCCACGCCGCTTTTCGCCCTGGCCCTGTGCGGGGCCGCCCTCCTGGTCAGGCGACACGGCCGCACGGCCGAGACCCGCCTGGATGCGGCCATTTCCGCCTGCTGCGTGTTCATCCTGCCCGCCCTGGCCCTGTGCGCCCTGGCCGGATACGCCCGGGCGGCCATTCTGGCCACGTCGGTGCTGTTTTACGCGGTCCTGTCCCTGCGGCTGTCCGTAGCCATCGAGCTTTTACGCGAACGCCGGATGGAGGTTCTCGCCAACAACAGCGGCCATACCCTGGCCAAGGCGATTTTGTCCGGGCTGGGATTCCCCCTGGTCCTTCTGACGGTGTTTTTTTTCTGCCTGGTTTTCGCCTCCACCCAGTTTGAGGCCCGCGACATCTTCACTGCCCTGCTTGCCCAGGAAATCCACCTCGACTATGTGACGTTAAGCGCCCAAAACGTCCTGGCCGTGATCCTGGCCTTCTACCTGACCCGGATGGCCATCGCCGCCTCCCGGTCGTTTCTCCTGCATCCCTCTCTGCCCACGCGCCGCAAGAAAAAGCGCGGCGTGGCCGCAAGCACTCTGGCCACCATCGTCGGCTACCTGTGGTGGGCGGGATTTGTGCTCTGCGCCCTGCTTCTGGTGGGATTTTCGCCCACGGGGCTGGCGGTGGTGGCCGGGGGATTGAGCGTGGGCATTGGGTTCGGGCTGCAAAACATCGTCAGCAACTTCATAAGCGGATTGATCCTGCTTTTCGGCCGCTCCGTGGAGCCCGGCGACGTGCTCATCCTGGGCAGCGACATGGTCGTGGTGCGCCGGGTGAACATCCGCAACACCGTCGTGGAGACCATGGACAACGCCACGGTGTTCGTGCCCAACTCCGAACTGATCACCGGTCGGCTGACCAACTTAAGCCACAAGGATCCCACCGTGCGCCGCGAGGTGACGGTGGGCGTGGCCTACGGCTCGGATCGCGAGCTCGTGCGGCGCCTTCTTCTGGAGGCCGCCGCGCATAGCCCCCGGGTGCTCGCGGAACCTGCCCCGTCCGTGGTCTTCACCGACTTCGGGCCAAGCGCCCTGGAATTCCGGCTTCGGGTCTGGATCAACGAACCCCAGGACGGCCTGACCATCGTCTCCGGCGTGCGCGAGGCCATCGACGACCTCTTCCGGCAAAACGACGTGGAGATATCCTTCCCCCAGACCGATGTGCATCTGCGCTCGGCCCCGGGCCTGGACAAGGCCCTTGACGCAGCCCGGACATCCTGGAACACCGGCCCCTCATGCGCCGCGCCGCGCCCGGCCCCGGAGCCGGTCCCGGGTCCGACGCCGGATAACCGGTCGGCGTCTCCGGAAACACCGAAGAGGAAAAGCTCATGAGCGATTCGACGACAAAAAAATCCAAGGTCTTCTTCGCCGACCTGCGGGCCCGCACCCCCCGGGAAAACCGCACAATGAAGATCAAAAAGCTCTTTGACGCCGCCGGGTTCGCCTCATGCGTCAAGCCCGGCGACTTAACCGCCGTCAAACTGCATTTCGGGGAGCGCGGCTGCGACACCCACATAAGCCCCACCCTGGTCCGGGCCGTGGTGGACAAGATCGCCGAGCGCGGCGGCCGTCCCTTTCTGACCGACACCAACACCCTGTATTCCGGCTCCCGCCACAACGGAGCGGATCATCTGCTCACCGCTCTGGAACACGGCTTCGGCTTCGAGGTCACGGCCGCGCCCATCCTCATCGCCGACGGCCTGTCCAGCACCAACGTGGCCGAGGTGCCCATCCACCGCAAACACTTCGAGACGGTCAAGATCGCGGGCGACATCGTGGCCGCCCAGAGCATGCTGGTCATCTCCCATTTCAAGGGCCACGAGATGGCCGGATTCGGCGGCGCGGTGAAAAATCTGGCCATGGGCTGCGCCCCGCGCGTGGGCAAGCAGGAGCAGCACTGCGTACGCTTCCGGGTGGACGCCAAAAAATGCGTGGGCTGCGGGGCCTGCTTCAAGGTCTGTCCCCAAAAGGCCGTGACCATGGCCGAAAAAAAGGCCTGCATCGACCCCGAAAAATGCATCGGCTGCGGCGAATGCCTCACCGTGTGCCAGGACAAGGCCGTGGGCCTGGATTTTCGCACGGATCTTTCCGAATTCATGGAGCGCATGGTGGAATACGCCTATGGGGCCATCAAAAACAAACGCAACCGGGTGGGCTTCATCAACATCCTCACCAACGTCACCCCGGACTGCGACTGCGTGCCCTGGAGCGACGCCCCCCTGGTGCCCGACATCGGCTTTCTGGCCTCCACCGATCCCGTGGCCCTGGACGCGGCCTGCTTCGACCTGGTCAACGCCCAGGCCGCCAATCCCGGGGCCATGCTCACGTCCTGTACCTGCCCCGGCGAAAACAAGTTCGCCGGATGCTGGCCCGAAACCAAGGGCGAGATCACCTTCACCCACGGCGAGGCCGTGGGGTTGGGGCATCGGGCCTACGAGCTGATTTCGCTCAAGGAGCGGTCCTCGACGTCACATGCGCCCCATGCTAGAGCATCGCACGACATCAAGAAGTGACGCCAGGCGGCGGCCAGCCCAAGGGCCAGGTTGCCGTTTCTCCGAAAAGACCGTTACCGATCTCCGGAGGCAAAGGCGTGGCGCGTACAAAAAACGGGGGATGCCTTGCCGGGTATTCCCCTTTTCCCGCCCGGTGATGATCCTTGGGCGGTCCAAGGCCATTTCCCCAACCGGGCGGGTTTTTATCTTTTCCGGAGGTCCAGGTGGACAAGACGACCCTTCAGGCCCTGCAGATCACCAAGGAAATCGTGGTCAAATTCGTCGAAACCGGACGCATCTCGCCCGGCAACTTCGCCGAACACTTCGGCCCCATCTACCGCGAGGTGCTGCGCACCATCGGCGGACAACCCCCGGCCGATGCGGCCGCCGACACGGCCGAACCCGACGGCGAGACGCCGTAAAACGGAGACGGGGAGAGGGCTTCGCCCCCTCCCCGGACCCCTTCCCCACCGGGGGGAAATCATTTCCCCCGGACCCCCTGATTCCGGGCGCGGCCCCCAGGGTTTCGCCCTGGGGGCCGCGCCCGGAAAGACAGGGGATGCGGGGAAGATAATCCCGCCGGTACGGCGGACGGACGCGAAGCGCGTGAAAAGTTTTTGAAGAGGGGTCCAAGGGGGAAACTTTTTTTGGGAAAGTTTCCCCCCTGGCCGCCGGAGGCCCATGACCCACCCCACCCCAGTCCCGCCTGACGACGCCGAACACGGCCGCCGCGTAGCCGGCATGTTCGGCCGCATCGCGCGGTTTTACGATTTCTTGAACCATGCCTTGAGTCTCGGGCTGGATGTCCTGTGGCGGCGCAGGCTGGTGGCGGGCATCGGGCTGGCCCCGGACCATGCCGGGTACGTGCTGGATCTGGCCGCCGGGACCATGGACGTGACCCTGGAGATTGCCCGCCGCCATCCCCGGATGCGCGTCGTAGCCGCCGATTTCACCCTGCCCATGCTGCAGCGGGGCCAGGGAAAGATCTCGCCGACGGCCGCGTCGCGCCTTTTCCCGGTGCAGGCCGACGGTCTGGCCCTGCCCCTGCATGACGCCAGCATGGACGCGGCCACCATCGCCTTTGGCATCCGAAACATCCGGCCCCGGCAGGCGGCCTATGCCGAGATGCTGCGGGTCTTAAGGCCCGGGGCACGGTTTTGCATCCTGGAATTCGGCACGGGCAAACGCCGCATCTGGGGCGGGGCCTACAATTTCTACCTGACCCGCATCCTACCCGGCTTCGGGCGGCTGGTGTCCGGCGACGACGCCGCCTACCGCTATCTGGCCGACACCATCCGGGCCTTTCCCGACGAACAGGCCCTGGCGGAGGAGCTGACCCAGGCCGGATTCGTCTCCGTCACCCACACCCCCCTGGCCTCTGGCATCGTCTTCATCCATACCGCCGTACGGCCCTAGCGCCTCGGACACGGCGCCCCGCCACACGGCTGGAGTGCATCCCTCCCGGCCATAACCGGCCGGTCCTTCCCTCTGCGGCCAAGATATTGCAAAACAATGGCGTCACTTGACAACGCCTTGCGATTTTGTTGTCATATAGCATCCAGATAGCCTTACGGTTTTGCAAATGCAATGCATTCCGTTTAAATATTGCTTTGGGGAATAAAAATGACTAACAGTTAAAAGTGATAGAATTCCCACTGCAACGGCCAAATCCTGTCCAGATACCAGAGACTCCAGCAACACATAAGGAGTGTCCCCATGCAAAAAACTTCCACAATGAACGTGCAAGGCCCTCTTCGTTTCCGGGCATCATTTCCGGCCTCAATCATGAGCCTGGGTCTTTTGCTCCTCTTCCTGGGATGCGGACCATATGCCGCCATGGCCGAGGTCACGGCCCCGGCCCCGTCGAGCATGGAGACCATCCAGTCCGGCAAGTACTTCACCCTCAAAAGGCTGACCACCCCCGGCAGGCCCTCCCTTGACGCACTCGTCATCTCGGGGCCTCCGACGCCGCCCCCGGGATACGAAGAGCAACGGGCCCCCGTGGACCTGGCCAAGGCCGGACTCAAGGCCGCCTCCATGACCCTGACTACCCCGGCCTACAACTGGGTCTTCGGCTGTTCCGCGGTCTCGGGGTCCATGATCGCCGCCTACTACGACCGAACCGGCTATCCCAACATCTATACCGGCCCCACCGGCGGCGGCGTCATGCCGCTTGACAACAGCGTCTGGGGGACATGGTCGGACGGCTACAGCACGTACCCCAACCTGCCCCTGGCCGCCTCGCACAACGGCGTGGACGGCCGGGCCATCAAGGGATCCATCGACGACTATTGGGTTCAGTATGGCAGTTCGGCCTCCGATCCGTACATCACCGGCGGCTGGACCCAGCACACCTGGAGCGACGCCATCGGCGACTACATGAAGACCAGCCAGTCGGCCTACAGCAACACCGACGGTTCGACAACTTTCTACACCTGGGTCAGTTCCGCGACTCCCCTGACCTGTGCCGACATGGAAAGTTATAGCATTGACACCGTTGACGGCACCTACGGCCGCAAGCTTTTCTATGAGGCCAGGGGCTATACGATCACCGACTGCTACAACCAGAAGACGGACAACACCATCACCGGTGGTTTTTCCTTCGCCCAGTACAAGGCCGAGATCGACGCCGGAAACCCGGTCATGATCAACGTCGAGGGGCATACCATGGTCGGCGTGGGCTATGACGACACGGGCAACACGGTCTACCTCCACGACACCTGGGACTACAATACGCATGCCATGGCCTGGGGCGACAGCTATTCCGGCATGACCATGCTGTCCGTGAGCATCGTCAACCTGACGGCCGCGCCTCCCTCCCCGCAGGGACAGCCCTGGGAACTGCTGCTCATGGGTGATGAAGAATAGACCGGACGGCACTGCACTGACAGATGGATAGCGGGCCTTCATGATACAGCCCGGGAGCCGCATCACCAATATTTATTGCTTCTCGACAGATCTTCACCTATCCTCCATCCTGCCTGAGCGGTTTTCCGCCGATCGTTTCCCGAAAACCGGATACGCGCCTGCCTGGCATCTTGAAGCATGCGGGCGTTCAACTGGCGGTTTTATCTTTTTACGGGAAATGCGACGTCGGGAAGTCCTCTCCGAACGAGACACACCACGCGAAGGGCCTCCAGCGCCGAGGGTTCATCGGCCCGGCCGCACCGCCAGGAGGCGCCCCACACTCCCTTGTCCATCGTTCGCCACCCATGCTGCCTGAGGAAGCACACCATGATGATACGCCCCGGATCGTTCTCAGCCGCGCTTCTGGCGACGGCCTTGTCGGCCTGCTTCCTGCTTTGCGCCACCAACCCCGCCCTGGCCCAAGACGCCGCGCCCGGCCTGGACCAGGCGGTTTCGGAGACCCTTGAAACCGGAAAATATTTCACCGCCCGAAGGCTGACCGTCCCCGGGAAGGCCCCGATCGTTGAAACGATCATAAGCGGCCCGCCCACGCCGCCCCCGGGCTACGAGGACGAGCGCACCCCCGTGGACCTAGCCAAGGCCAACGCCAGGTCCACGGTCAAGACCCTCATCGTGCCTGCCTACAACTGGGTCTTCGGCTGCTCCTCGGTCTCCGGGGCCATGATCGCGGCCTATTACGACCGAAACGGCTATCCCAACATGTACACCGGCCCCACCGGCGGCGGCGTCATGCCGCTCGACAACAGCGTCTGGGGAACCTGGTCGGACGGCTACGTCTCGTATCCCAACCTGCCCCTGGCCGCCTCGCACAACGGCGTGGACGGCCGGACCACCAGGGGGTCCATCGACGACTACTGGATCAAGTACGACAGCGCCGCCTCGGACCCCTACATCACCGGAGGCTGGGGCCAGCATGCCTGGGGCACGGCCATCGGCGACTACATGAAGACCAGCCAATCGGCCTACACCCTCTCCGACGGCTCGACGTGCTTCTACAAATCCGGTTCGGCGTCACCCCTGACCTGCGCCCAGATGGAATCCTGGGGCATCCAAACCCGCGACGGCACCTACGGACGCAAGCTTTTTTATGAGGCCAGGGGATACACCGTCACGGATTGCTATGCCCAGGACACGGACAACTCCAAAGTCGGAGGATTCTCCTTCGCCCAGTACAAGGCGGAGATCGACGCCGGACGTCCGGTCATGATCAACATCACCGGGCACACCATGGTCGGCGTTGGCTACGACGACGCCACGCAGACGATTTACATCAACAACACCTGGAGCCACACCACACACAGCATGCCCTGGGGCGGCAGTTATTCAGGGATGGAAATGTACGCCGTGAGCATCGTCAATCTGGCCCCGGTCACGGGGGCTTCGAAAGCCCAACCCTGGCAATTCTTGCTTTTAGGCGAGGAATAAGGCGGGAAAGAAAGCGTGGGTTGCCGCAGTCACGACAGGAGTTATCCCGGCCGCACGTCCGATGCCTGCGCCGTTCCCGGATATACCGGGCAGGACACCGCTCCGGGCCGGAGGAGCGGCTCACTCCTGACGGGAGGGGGGCTTATCCTCCCAGATAGGCCCTATTGATCCCGGGGTTGGCGCGAAGGCTCGCCGCCCTGTCTCCCATGACCACCCGGCGCGCCCCCAGGCCATGGCTGCCCGGCGGTTGCGCATACCCTCTTTTTGTCCGGGTTTTTCCCAATATGTCAAAAAACCAGTCTGGAGCTTTGCAGCGGATCCTGCTAGTATTGCCCCGCAGTTTCGCGCCGTCCGCGGCCTTTGCCGCCAAGCGGACAGGGACTGAAATCAGGTGGTCACGACCCGACCTGGCGACCGCCTGCATATCATTCTCGCATGGAGCGCCTTCCCCCCGGTCTGTCACGTTGTAGCCATGGCGTCCCCAGGAATCTCCTCGTCCCGCCGCAAAGGAGTCGCCCCGATGAGCATGTCCACAGCGCCAGCCTCCCGGCGTCTCAGCCGACAGATCCTCATGAAAGTCCTTGTCCTTGGAACGATCATCGTGGGCAGCGCCACCATCATCTGCTATTTTCTCGTCTACAACATAAGCAGTGAGAAGACCTTCGCCTATCTGCGACAGTACATGCTCGAACGGAGGCAGCAGGAAAATCGGGCGTTCCTTGACGCCTATGCCCATCTGGAGTTTTTTCGCGACGAATTCCTGAAGCTTTACCTGTCCGACATCGAATTTTCCGATGACGAATTCTGGAATATGTACGAGGTGGACAAGGACGGCGCAACGCGCATGAAGAAGGAATTCTTCGATGTCGGGTTTGATCCGCGCCTGGGCCGGACATGGGGCGTAACCAGCTTCATCGGCAACAACCAATCCGTGGCGTCGCGGGACTTCAAACGGAGGCTGCTGCTCTCCTACATCCTGGTCAATCGCTACGGACCGGCCTGGCTCCCCACCGGCATCCTGCATGTCACCTACCCGGAAAACGCCCTGGTGATCTTTTCGCCCGACGACCCCTGGGGCCTGCAGGCCAGGCCTGATCTGCCCATGAACGAGCTGGGGACCATCAAGGCTACCCTGCAATCCGAAAACCCGCAGCGCACACCCGTCTGGACCGGACTGTACTACGACGAGACCGTCGGGAAATGGACCATCACCTTCGAGATGCCCGTGGATGACCAGGGACGCCACCTGATCAACCCCAGCCTCGACGTCAGTCTGGAATCGATCATGAACCGCCTCGACTCCGGCCTTCCCGAAGGCGCCTACAACCTCATCCTCAGCAAAAACGGCTACCTGATTGCGCATCCGGGTGATCTGCGCAACGAACTCAAGCTCAAGGGGCAACTCTCGCTGGACAAAATCGGCGACCCCGGCCTCACGCGCATGCATCAGGAAATCACGGCCCACGCCGGATTATCCACCCAGGATGTCAGCATCATCGAGGACGCCGGGGGCGGCAATTATCTCTTCGTCGCGCCGCTTACCGGCCCGGAGTGGTGGTTCGTCATGGTGCTGCCCAAGGCGCTCATCGCCAGGGAGGCCCACCAGACGTCGCAGATCGTGCTCTTTCTGGGTTTCTCGCTCTTCGTTCTCTATTATTTCGCCGTGCACCTCATCATTCGCGGACAGGTCAAACTCCCTCTGCGGCGGTTGCAAAACGCCGTTTCCCTGGTGGCCAGGGGAGAATACGAGAGGGTCATCGCGACTCCCCAGTTGCTTCCCCTGGAACAAAAAAACGAGATCGGGCAACTGGCCGGGCTCTTCCTGGACATGTGCCGGGAGGTAAACGGGGTGCATGAGAACCTCCAACATATCGTGGAAAGCCGGACCCGGGAACTCGAAACCGCCAACGCCAAGCTACGGGATTTAAGCCTGCTGGACGGACTGACCGGCATTCACAACCGGCGCGCCTTCGACAGGGATATTCCACGGGTGTTTGCCCAGGCCGCAAACGGCCTGGCCTCTTTTTCCCTGATGCTGGCCGATATCGATTTTTTCAAGAACTACAACGACAGGTATGGACACACGGCAGGCGATGTGGCCCTACGCCGGATATCGGATGTCATCGCGGCCAATATCCGGGATTGCGACCGGGTTTACCGCTACGGCGGCGAGGAGCTCGCCGTGATTTTCAACGACGCCGACGAAAAAACGGCCATCCAGGTCAGCGAGCGCCTCATCGCGGCGGTCCGGGCCTCCGGTCTGCCCCATGCGAGCAGCCAGCACGGCGGCGTCACCATCAGCGCCGGGCTGGCGGCGTACAGTCCCCGCTTCGCCTCCGTCACGGACATGATCGACGCGGCGGACGCCAGCCTGTACGCGGCGAAATCCAGCGGCCGCAACTGCCTGCGCGTCAGCAACGCCTCCTGATCCGCCTCTTCACGACCGTTCGCCCCAAGACGCGTCCGAGGCCGTATCGTGCGGGATGCGTCCTATCCGCCCAGATAGGCCTTTTTGATCTCGGGGTTGGCGCGCAGGGCCGCCGCCTTGTCCTCCATGACCACCCGGCCCGTCTCCAGGACGTAGCCCCGGTCGGCCAGGGACAAGGCGATGTTGGCGTTTTGCTCGACCAAAAGGATGGTCGTGCCCTGCTGTTCGTTGATATCTTTGATGATTTTGAAGATATGCTGGGAGAAAAGCGGCGACAGGCCAAGCGACGGCTCGTCCAGAAGCAGCATTTTGGGGCGGCTCATGAGCGCCCGGGCGATGGCCAGCATCTGCTGCTCGCCGCCGGACAGGGTGCCGCCCTTCTGGGTGCGGCGTTCGTAGAGCACCGGAAAAAGCCGGAAGGCCAGATTCATGTCCTGTTTGACGCCCCCGGCGTCGCGCCGGAAAAAGGCCCCCATCTCCAGGTTTTCGGACACGGACAGGCGGGGGAAGATGCGCCGTCCCTCGGGCACCTGGCACAGCCCCATGCCCGGCAGCCGGTCGGAAGCCACGTCGCGGATGGACGCCCCCTGGTACAGAATGTCGCCTTCCGAGGCCCTGACGATGCCGCAGATGGTCATGAGCGTTGTGGACTTGCCCGCGCCGTTGGCCCCGATGATGCTGACAATCTCGCCTTCGTCCACCCGCAGGCTGACCTGGCGCAGGGACTGGATGCGGCCGTAATGGGCGGATACGCCCCGGAGTTCCAAAATCGTCGCGCCCACGGCCTTACCCCTCGTCGTCGGAACGTTTGCCCATGCGGGCCGCAGGCCACAGCCCCTCGGGGCGCACCAGCATCATGACCGCCATCACCCCGCCGAAGACCAGCATGCGGTACAGCTCAAACTGCCGAAAGACCTCGGGCAAGGCCACCAGGGCCAGGGCCCCCAGGATCACCCCGGGAATGGACCCCAAGCCCCCCAGGACCACCATGGCCAGGACCATGGCCGACTCGATGAAGGTGAAGCTCTCGGGACTGACGAAGCGCATCCGGGCCGCGAAAAAGGCCCCGGCCAGCCCGCCGAACACCGCGCCCATGGCGTAGGCCAGAAGCTTGAAGCGGAAGGTGTTCACGCCCATGAGCTCGGCTGCGGTCTCATCCTCGCGGATGGCCTCCCAGGCCCGGCCGATGCGTGAAAAGTTGAGCCGCCGCACAGCCACCACCGTGAACACCGCCAGGGCCAGGATGATGTAGTACATGTACGAAAGCTGGCGCATGACCACGGTCTCCAGGACCAGCCCGCCGTCGCTGATGACCGGCACGACAAGGCTTGGCGGGGGGATGCCCAGGATGCCGTTGGGGCCGTTGGTCAGCGTCATCCAGTTGTTGATGACGATGCGCACGATCTCCCCGAACCCCAGGGTGACGATGGCCAGATAGTCGCCGCGCATGCGAAGCGTCGGGTAGCCGATGAGGCACCCGGCCACGGCCGCAAAGGCGGCGCAGATGGGCAGACACAGCCAAAACGACAGGCCGTAGTGCAGGGAGAGCAGGGCATAGGTGTAGGCCCCCACCCCGTAAAAGGCGATGTAGCCCAGGTCCAGCAGGCCGCACAGGCCCACCACCACGTTAAGCCCCAGGCCCAGACAGATGTAGACCAGCACGTTGACGGCCACGTCCTGGGCGTAGCGGTCGGTGAAAAAGGGATAGGCCAGGGCGAAGGCCATAAGGGGAACCAGGAACATCCACTTGGGCGAGGAGCTGTACACCCGGCCCACGCCCCGGGTCAGCCGGGCCAGGGGCCTTGTCACGGCATCGAAAACCCCGAGCCGGGACAGGCGGAACACAACGAAACAACAAAGGGCCGCCAGGGCGATCTTCCACCACACGGCAAAAGCCTCGGCAAAGGTCAGGGCGCCGTCGGGATGGATCCCCAGAAGCGGCCAGAGAAGGAGAAACAACCACCCCATGGCCAGGGCGAAAAGCATCCAGACCCTAGACCCGCGTGTCATCGACGTTCTCCCCCATGATGCCCGTGGGCATGAAATACAAGACCGCGATCAGGATGACGAAGGCGAAGACGTCCTTGTACTGGCCGCCCATGGGCAGATAGGCGGCGGCCATGATCTCCACCATGCCGATGATCAGGCCGCCGACCATGGCCCCGGTGATGTTGCCGATGCCCCCCAAGACGGCGGCAGCGAAGGCCTTGATGCCCGGCACGAAGCCCATGTCGTAGCGCACCGAGCCGTAGTACAGGCCGACCATGATCCCGGCCGCGGCGGCCAGGCAGGCCCCGATGGCAAACGTCATGCTGATGACCTTGTTGGCGCTGATGCCCACCAGGGCGCTCATGACCTTGTCCTGGGCCGTGGCCCGCATGGCCTTGCCCATGCGCGTCTTGAACACCAGGGTGTTTAAGGCCACGAGTAAAAGCGCGGTCACGGCCAGGATGCCGATCTGCATGTAGCTTACGCGGATGGCCCCGAAGTCGAAGCCGCCGTGGGTGAACTCCGTAGGATAGGCCTTGTCGTAGACGCCCTGGGTGAGCATGAGGCCGTTTTGCAGGAAGATCGACATGCCCAGGGCCGAAAGCAGCACCGACAACCGCGAGGACTGGCGAAGCGGCTTGTAGGCCACCTTTTCCACGGCCATGGCCAGCATGGCGCAGTAGCCCATGGACAGGACCAGGGACAGGCCGACGCCCAGCCCCGGATGGGTCTCCATGAACCCGTTGGCCGTCAAAAAGCTTAAAAAGATGACGCCCAGGTAGCCCCCGGCGGCAAATATCTCGCCGTGGGCGAAATTGATGAGCTGGATGATGCCGTAGACCATGGTGTAGCCCAGGGCCACCAGGGCGTAGACCCCGCCCAGCGTCAGGCCGTTGATCATCTGCTGCAGAAAATAATCCATGCGTCCCGCCTTGTGGCCTTGAAACGAGCCCCCGCCCTCGGCCATGTCCGTCCGCGTCCGCCGACGAGCATGGCCCAGGGCGGTCTGCCCTGGGAGTCCCGGAAGAGGCCGAAGGCCCCTTCCGGGATCATGTCGGCGCAAGCGCCTGTCTAGTACTTTTTGCCGGTCTGGGGATCCCAGTAGTTCTTGAACTGGCCGTCTTTGACCACGCGGATGATGTAGTTGGAGCCGGAGTCGCCGTTGGCCGCAAACTTGATGTGCTTGGAGGCGCCGTCGGCGTCGATCTTCATGATCGCGGCCTTGATCTTGTCCGGGTCCGTGGAACCGGCGGCCTTGATGCCCGACAACAGGGAATAGGCCGAATCATAGGCGTAGGCCGAATAGGCCCCGGGCTTGCCGTACTTCTCGTAGGCGGCCTGGAACTTCTTGTAGGCCGGGGTCTCTTCGTCGATGAACCCGAAGGTCAGGTACACGCCCTCGGCGGCGTCCTTGGCGATCTCCATGAGCTGCGGATGGTACACGGCGTCCTGGCCGATGATGGCGGCCTCGATGCCCATGCGCTTGGCCTGGATGAGCATGAGCGCGCCGGAGGAGGAATTCTGCAGGCTCATGTAGAAGACGTCGGGCTTGGCGTCTTTGACCTTGGTCAAAACGGCCGAGAAGTCCTTGTCGCCCTGGTTCACATGGTCATGCTCGATGACCTTGATGCCCTTTTCCTTGGCCAGTTTTTCCACGTTGTCGGCCAGGCCCTGGGAATAGGTGGTCTTGTCGTCCACGATAAAGACCGTCTTGGCCTTGAGTTCGTCGGTCATGAACTTCATGGCCGCCACGGACTGGTCGTCGTCACGGCCGCAGACGCGGAACATGTAAGGCAGGCCGCGCTCGGTGACCTTCTCGGAGGTGGAGGCCGGGGTGAGCATCAGGATCTTGCCTTCGTCCAGGACTTCCGAGGCCGG
Organism: Desulfolutivibrio sulfodismutans DSM 3696; assembly: GCF_013376455.1. Classification (GTDB taxonomy): domain Bacteria; phylum Desulfobacterota; class Desulfovibrionia; order Desulfovibrionales; family Desulfovibrionaceae; genus Desulfolutivibrio; species Desulfolutivibrio sulfodismutans. The sequence continues at coordinate 2,095,532 of NZ_CP045504.1, forward strand.
GATGGTGGAGCTGGAGCAGTAGGAGCCGACCACGCCCACGACCTTCTCGTTTAAGAGCTTGTTGGCGGCGGCCACGGCCTGGCGCGGGTCGCAGGCGTCGTCCTCGGCGAACAGCTCGATTTTCTCGAAGCCCGGGATGCCGCCTTCCTTCTGGATGGCGTCGATGGCCGCGCGGGTTCCGTTGGCGATGTCGTTGCCGTCAGCGGCGTAGGAGCCGGTGAGCGGGCTCTGGCTGCCGATTTTCAGCGTGGCCGCCTGGGCCGCCGCGCCCATGGCCAGGCACAGGGCCAGGGTCAACACGATGATGCGGGAAAATCCTTTCATGCCTGATCCTCCTTGGGTAAAGATGGTTGCGCCGTGCCTCCCCGCGCGGCACATGCCGCGAAGGGAATCTCTTGTGTGCAAACATGCCCCCGGCCAAGGAAAGGCCGACGGGCCTCAATCCGTCAGACCGCAGCCTCGGCGCCCAGATAGGCCGTAATGACCGCCGGGTCGCGCCGGACCTCCTCGGGACGGCCCTGGCTGATGAGCACGCCGTGGTCCAGGACCACCACCCGGTCGCTTAAGTTCATGACCACGCTCATGTCGTGTTCCACCAGAAGCACGTTGATTCCCGATTCGGCGATACGGCCGATGGTGTCCATGAGCTCCCGGCTCTCGGAGGGATTTAAGCCCGCGGCGGGCTCGTCGAGCAGGATGGTTTTCGGGTCCGACCCCAGGGCCCGGGCGATCTCCAGGCGGCGTTGCAGGCCGTAGGGCAGGTTCTTGGCGGCCACGTCGGCAAAGGCCTCAAGCCCCGCAAACCGAAGGGCGGCCATGGCCCGGTCGCGCACCGCGCGCTCCTCGCGCCGCTGGGAGGGCAGCCGCAAAACCGCCCCCACCACCGTGCTTTTCGTGCGGCAGTGGCGGGCCACCATGACGTTTTCCAGGGCGGTCATGGCCGTAAACAGCCGGATATTCTGGAAGGTGCGGGCGATGCCGCGCTCGATGATGCGATGCGGACGCAGGCCCGCCAGGGGGACGCCGTCGTACAGCACGGCCCCTCCGGAGAGACGGTAAACACCGGTGATGGCGTTGAAAATAGTGGTCTTCCCGGCCCCGTTGGGACCGATGAGGCTTAATATCTCACCCGGGGCGAGGTCGAAGCTGACTTCCGTCAGGGCCTGGAGGCCCCCGAAATGCACGCTTACGTCTTGCAGCGACAAATGTGCCATGGACTAGATGAGGTATACGAAATCCCCTGAAAATCAAAGCGCTAATTTGCAACAGACGGGTCAGAAATGCGAAAAATGTCGAAATGGGGCGGGGTTAACCCAAAGCGGACTAACCTACCCCCCAATCGCCGTGACCCGCTCCGGAGGCAGCCCGGACAACAGGATGGGCACCCGGGCGAAGGAACTCGGGGCGTAATGCACGATGTGGCGGCAGCGCCCCAGAAGATACATGTCCACCAGGGCCTCAAAGCCCTTGCGGGCGTTGTCCTGGCCTTCGTAGAAGGCATGCAGGGGCTCGCCCGGTTCGGGGAAAAACTTCTCGGTATGCACGGTCCCCGGGAACAGGCGGCAAAACGTGGTCTGCACCTGACGGTTGTCCGTGGTCAAAAACAGGCCGTGCCCGGTTTTCTCCATGGTCTCCCGGATGACCCGGACGAAGGCGTCCAGGGGGGCCTTCAGGTCCGTGTGCCGGATGTGGGCCCCGATCATCCCCGAGGCAGAAAACCGGGCCGCGGCGAAATCCTCCACGGCCCGGGCCAGTTCCGGCACGGGGCGCAGGTAGCCGCGCAAAAGATCCCGGCAGGCCTCCATGGGCTTTCGCCCGGAAAACCCCGGCACGCCCCGTGCCAGAAGCGGCGCCAGGGCCAGGGCCGGTTCCAGGTCCGGGGCCCAGCCCACCAGGATGTCCTGGCCGTAGTCCGTCTTTGTAAAGTCGAGGCATGTTTCGGCCCGTACGGCGCGGCTTAAGTGGTCGTTGTCAAAAAGGTATTCCACGGCCACGGGCTCGGCCAGCCGGTCGCGCCAAAATTCCGGAAAGATGGTGGTCTGGGGCGAAACCGGCGGCGGCGCGTCCACGGTACGCAGCCCCGGGACCGTGAAATACAGGGGAAAGACGTTCTCGAAGGCGTTGGAGTACAGCCCGTCGCGCCAGTCCACGCACAGGGTCCGGCCCGTAAGCAGGCAGTAGCCGATCCCGGCCAGGGCGGCCTGGATGCGGTTGCTTAAGCCCCCCGAGCCCTTGACGATCAGGTATTTTTCCAAAGTATGATCACCATAGCGTCTCTCTACTTGTCTTATAACTATCCGAAATCACCATTCTTGCTGTATGCTAGAGTTCTGACGCCCACCTTCAGACCGACAAGGGGATTTTGCACCTCCAAACACTATCACCGCCTTCGCCCAATTTCCATCCCTGGCCTTAAAATCTCTTTTTCCCATGTTAACTCAATAAGATATGCCAAGTCGCCCGGCTCGGAGTTTTCCTCATGGGAGTCATCTTGTCCACCTGCCGCCGCTTCCTGCTTCACCGGGCAAAAATGATCCCTGCGGCCACGGACAGCCGGGACGGCTCTCTGCCTGGCGGCCTCGCCGGACCAGCCCATCCGGCGCCTCCTTCCGATCCAGCACCCTGGTATGGACTTTGGGCCGTTTTCCGTGCATCTCTTCAAAAATTCGATAGTTCCGTGCGGCGTCGCCTTTCTGCATACCTGTGCTTGGAAGCAATACGGCGACTCGGAAAATAAACCTGAGGCTCAGCGAGGATATTTATGAAGCTTGGCGGACATCTGGCCACGACGTTCCCCATCTCTTCCATTATCGACAAGAAGCGTATCCTTCTCTATCCGGCAGCCAGCGGTTCGGCCTATCTGCTCTCTTTTCTCCAAGATGCATTCCCTGGAATATTACGTAACATTATCGGTTTGGGCGACAAGGATCCGAACAAGACCTCCCTGCGTCTGGACAGACTGAAAATCTACGCCGCAGATACGCTCGCCGCACTGCGTCCGGATCTCGTGCTCGTCACCTCCAACTCCCTCTTTCCCGCCATGCGGGAGGAACTGTGCGGGCAACTCGGGCCGGATGTTCCCATCCTGCTCGCGGACGCCATAGAGGAATACCTGGCCCATGAGGCAAAGCAGTCCCTGCTGGCCCAAAAGATGTTGGGCGCGCCCTTTGACGGGGACAGGGACGCCCCGGCCGACAACGGCTGGTTTCACTGCATGCCGCTTGGCGGCGGCCGCTATGCGAAATCGTACAAGGGCGTGCTGACATACCGGATGCTGGATCAGATCCGATTGCCACGGGATCTCACGGGCAAGACCGTCCTGGACCTCGCGGCATCGGATGGCTTTTACAGCTTTGAGTGCGAGGCCCGCAACGCCCTGAGCGTGACGGCCGTGGAAGGTCCTGGCTGGGAAAACCCGGCAGGGCTCAAGCGGTTCCTTCACGCCAGATCCCTTTACGAATCCACTGTCAAATATCACAACGCGCGCATCGAAGCATTTATCGACGCTCCACGCCACTCCTACGACATCGTTCTGTCTCTCGGCATCTATTACCATTTGCAGGATCCATTGTCCTATTTCGCCAAACTGCACGCCCTGACCAACGATATGCTCATCGTGACGGGAAGAACCATCGCAGCCACGATCCATGACCCCATCCACATGCCCTATGACCAGATACATGGGGCCAATCCGTCCATGCACACAGGTCGGGCGGCGTCCATCCTGCTGCTTTCCGACAGAAAGATAGGCAAATGGACCGCCAATGTCGCCTGTCTCCTGGACATGCTGCACATCGCCGGTTTCGCGGAAGTGGACGTGGCGTTCGATTACTGTCCCCCGGGGAGCTTCATCGCTTCGACGGCCATCGTGGCGCACAAGTGAGTCTCGGAGGCTGAGGGGGGCGCGGAAAAGCGGGCAGTCCGTCAGGCTCTCCGCCCGATGGTTACACCCAAGAAACGGGCATACTCCACTGATGCAAGGGATGTCGCCAATGGGTCGTGGTTATCAGGGAGACAAACACAATTCCATGTGGATCAACGGCGTGAGGCGGACCCGGTTTGCCTGGACACCAAACCGGGCGATGACCAAGGTCGTCCAGGGAGCGGTCAATGTGCTGGCGACACGCGACAGCAGCCATGTTGACTTCCCGGTTTCCGGGGTATAGGCAGGGCCTTTTTTGATTGACGGACATGGAACGGTTTGCCATGCAACAAAATCATACCTCTCACCGACGCCACGCCCTCAAGGACGCTGCGCCGGTCCACGCGCGCAAAGCCCGACGGACCTGCCCATGCCCCTCTATCTGACCGCCCTTTTCGTCCTTTTAGCCTCGGCCCTGGCGGCGCTGGCAAGCGGTCGCGGCCGGGCCGCCAATCTCCTGGGGCCGCTGGGATGCCTTCTGGGCTGTCTTCTGGGACTCTTTGCCGCCGCCACAGCCCTTTTCTCCCCCGCGCCCCCGATCCTGCGCCTGCCCTGGAGCGTGCCCTACGGGGCCGTCTCCCTGACCATCGATCCCCTCTCGGCCCTGTTTCTGCTCCCGGTGTTCATCCTGGGCGCGGCCGCCGCCCTGTACGGCCGGGGCTATCTGGCCGGGCTGGCCGGGAAACGCCACCTGGGCGGGCACTGGTTTTTTTTCTGTCTCATGGTGCTGGGCATGGCGCTGACCGTGTGCGCCACCAACGCCGTCTTCTTCCTGGTGTCCTGGGAGATCATGTCCCTGGCCCCGTTTTTCCTCATCTGCCTGCACCATGAAGAGGACCGGGTGCGGGCGGCGGCGCGCACCTATCTTTTCGCCGCCCACCTGGGCACGGCCTTTCTCATGGCCTTTTTCCTGATCCTGGGACATCTGGCCGGGTCCATGGAGTTTTCGGCCATGGCCAGGGTCGCCCCGGACGTGCTTCGCCCCTTCGCCCCGGCCCTTTTCTTCCTGGCCCTGGCCGGGTTCGGGGTCAAGGCGGGCATCGTGCCCCTGCATGTCTGGCTGCCCGAGGCCCATCCCGCCGCGCCAAGCCACGTCTCGGCGTTCATGTCCGGGGCGCTGATCAAGGCCGGGGTCTACGGCGTGCTGCGCTCCCTGACGTTTCTTGGCCCGCTGGCCCCCTGGATGGGCCAGACCCTGTTGGCCATCGGCATCCTCACGGGCGTCCTGGGCCTTCTGGCCGGGATCGGCCAGGGAGAGCTGAAGCGCTTTCTGGCCTTCTCCAGCATCGAAAACATGGGCATCGTCTTTCTGGGCCTGGGGCTCGGGGTGCTGGCCGCGGCCACGGGCCATCCCGGCCCGGCCCTGCTGGCCTTTAGCGGACTGCTCTTTCACGTCATCAACCACGCCCTGCTCAAGGGGCTGCTCTTCTTCGGCGCTGGCAGCGTGCTGCACGCCGTGGGCCACGGCTTCATGGAACGCCTGGGCGGCCTGTCCAAGCGCATGCCGTTTACGGCCACGGCCTGCGTCCTGGCCGGGGCGGCCATCTCCGGGCTGCCGCCGGGCAACGCCTTTTTCGGGGAGCTTCTCATCTATGTGGGCGGGGGGATGGCGGCCATGGACATGCCCCTGACCGATGCGGTCTGGGCCTGGACCGGGGTGGCGGGGCTGGCCTTTATCGGCGGCCTGTCGGTCATCGGCTTCACCCGGGCCATGGGCATCGTCTTCTCCGGCGAACCACGCACCACTGACGCCGCCGACGCCCAGGCCCACGATCCGGCCCCGCTTATGCGCGCCGCCATGTGGCTTCTGGGCCTTTTGGCCCTTGGCGCGGCCCTGGCCGCCCCCTTCCTGTTTACGGCCATGCTTCCGGCCGCGCGGCTGCTTCTGGCCGGGCAGTCCACGGCCCTGCCGGTCCTGCCCTCGGCGACGGTCAATCCCGAGGCGCTCTTGACCGCCGCCGCGATCATCGCCTTCGGGGCCGCCGTCCTGGCCCTGGTTTTGGCCTATGCGCGAAGCAGGCTGCTCGCCGGACGCAGCGTGCGATCCCATGGCACCTGGGACTGCGGCTACATCCTGCCCGCGCCGCGCATGCAGTACACGGCCTCCTCCTATGCCGAGCCCATGACCGTGCTGTTTCGCCGCCTGCTCGGCGAAAAACGCCTGTTCACGCCGCCTGAAGGCCTTTTCCCGGCCACAGGCAGTTCCCGCTTCGCCTCCGAAACGCCCGACCGGGTCAAGGACGGGTTTTTCACTCCCCTGTTTTCCGCCGTGCTCACGGCCTGCGACGCGCTCAAGCGTTTCCAGCAAGGCAACCTGAACCTGTACATCCTCTACCTGCTGGCCACCCTGGTCATCCTCCTGGCCATCGCCCTGGGGTTCGCCCCATGACCGCCCGCGTCCTGGCCGTCCTCTTGCCGCTTGTGCTGGCCCCCCTGGCCTTCGGGGTCATCCACCGGGTCAAGGCCCGCTTCGCCGGGCGCCAAGGCAAGCCCCTGACGCAGATCTACCTGGACATCCGCAAATGCCTGGGCAAGGGCGCGACCATCAGCCGCACCACCACCTGGCTGTTTCGGGCCGGACCCACGATCAACCTGGCGGCCACCCTTGCGGCCCTGCCCTTCGTGCCCCTGGGCGGGCTTCCGGCCGCCGTGTCCTTCCCCGGCGACATCTTCGTCTTCGTCTACCTTTTGGCCATGGGCCGTTTTTTCACCATCATGGCCGCCCTGGACACCGGCTCGAGCTTCGAGGGCATGGGGGCCTCCCGGGAGGCGGTCTATTCCTGTCTGGCCGAGCCCATGCTGTTTCTCGCACTTTTGGCCCTGGCCCGGCATTCCGGCGACCTGTCGCTTTCGGGCATGCTCTCGGCCGTTTCCGCGGGCTCCTGGCTCACGGGCGCGCCGGTCCTGGCCCTGGTCACCGTGGCCCTGTTCCTGATCCTTCTGGCCGAAAACTGCCGCGTGCCCTTCGACGATCCAAACACCCACCTGGAGCTGACCATGATCCACGAGGTCATGGTTCTGGACCACGGCGGCCCGGATTTCGCCTTCATCGAGTACGCCCAGACGCTCAAGCTGTGGATCTTCGCGGCCGTGGCCACCAGCCTGCTTCTGCCCGCCGCCTCGGGCGTCCTGGCGTGGGACGCCCTGTGGGGCCTGGCCGGGGTCTTTGCGGCCGCCGCGGCCGTGGGCGTCACGGAATCGGTCATGGCCCGGCTGCGCCTGACCCGGGTGCCGCCGCTTCTGGCCGCTGCCGGGGCCTTCGCCGCCCTGGCGCTCATCCTGGTGGGGGGCTGACGGACATGGGCGCGGGAATTGGGCTGTGGGGATGCCTCCGGCGGCCAAAGGGCGCAGCCCTTGGCAAACCCGTAACGGGGGAGGCGGAAGGCCGGATCATGGATGACGTTTCGATGGGCGCGGACGGGAGGGCGGAGAAGACATGGACATGATTTCCCTAGCCCACGCGGCGGTGGTGCCGGTCATCCTGGCCAACCTGGCCCTTTTGGCCTCGAGCCGGCTGGTGACCTGCATCCGGCTGGTGGCCCTGCAGGGCGCGGTCATCAGCGTCACGCCCCTTATCTTCGAGTCCGGGCCGCTGACCGTCCACACCGCCGTCTTGTGCGCCGTGGCCCTGGGGCTCAAGGGCGTGGTCTTTCCCCTGCTTTTGCACCGCACCCTGCGCCGGGTGGTGGTGCGCCACGAGATCGAGCCCTACCTGGGCTATCCCCTGTCCATCCTGCTGGGCATCCTGGGGCTTCTGGCCTCCCTGTGGCTGGCCGGACGGCTGGGGGTGCCCGCCGGGTCCTATCGGTCCTTTGCGGCGGCCTTCGCCGCCATCCTCACGGGCCTTTTGCTCATCGTCACCCGCAAAAAGGCCTTCACCCAGGTCATGGGCTATCTCACAGCGGAAAACGGCATCTTCCTTTTGACCGCCGTCCTGGCCCCAGGCGGGCCGCTTTTCATCGAACTGGCCATCCTTCTCGACGTGTTCGTGGCCGTCTTCGTCATGGGCATCGCCATCCACCACATCAACCGGCAATTCGACTGCATCGACACCGACCGGTTCTGTTCGCTCAAGGACTAGCCATGCTGCTCGCCATCCTGGTCATCCTCCCCTTCGTGCTCGGCGGCGCGGCCTTTTTGTGCCGGACCGGCCCGGCCGGGCGGGGCCTGCTCGTGGCCGGGGCCGGGGCGCACCTGATCCTGTCCGTGGCTGCCGTGTTCGGACGCCCCGAGGCCCTTTTCGGCGGCATCCTGTTGCTCGACGCCCTGGGCGGGCTCTTTCTGCTTCTGACCAGCATCCTGTTCGCCGCCGCCGCCGTCTACGCCGTGGGCTATCTGGCCAAGGAGCACGGAGACGAGCGGCGCGACTTCCAGGAAGGGGCCTTTTTCTCCAACGCCCCCCAGACCGTGTTCATCGCCTGCCTGTTTTTTTTCCTGGGCTCCATGACCCTGGTCACCGCCACCCACCACCTGGGCCTTCTGTGGGCGGCCATCGAGGCCACCACCCTGGCCTCGGCCCCGCTGATCTACTTCCACCGCCACCACCGCTCCCTGGAGGCGGCCTGGAAATACCTGGTCATCTGCTCCGTGGGCATCGCCCTGGCCCTGGTGGGCAACATCCTTTTGGCCGCTGCGGGCGGCGCCGGGGCGCCGGATACCGAATCCTCCCTGTACCTGGGCGACCTGCTGGCCCGGGCCAAGACCATGAATCCCATGTGGTTCAAGGCCGGTTTCGTGTTCCTCATGGTCGGCTACGGCGCCAAGATGGGCCTGGCCCCCATGCACACCTGGCTGCCCGACGCCCACAGCGAATCGCCCTCCCTGGTCTCGGCCTTACTCTCCGGGGCGCTGCTCAACTGCGCCTTCCTGGGGATACTTCGGGCGCATCAGATCGGGGTGGCCGCCGGACTGGCCGACTTCTGCTCTCCGATCTTCATCGGCCTGGGGCTTTTCTCCATGGTCACGGCCGCCGTGTTCATCATCGGGCAGGGGGATTTCAAGCGCATCCTGGCCTATTCCAGCGTGGAGCACATGGGCATCCTGTCCCTGGCCGTGGGCCTGGGCGGCGCAGCGGTCTTCGGCGGCATGCTGCACGCCGCCGCCCACTCCGTGACCAAGGCCATGCTGTTTTTATTGGCGGGCAACATCCTGGCCGCCTTCCACACCAAGTCCTCCCACGACGCCCGGGGGGTCATCCGCGCCCTGCCGGTCACCGGCATCCTGTGGGTGGCGGGTTTTCTGGCCATCACCGGGTCGCCGCCCTTCGGCATTTTTTTGAGCGAACTGACAATCCTCAAGGCCGCCCTGGACGCCGGGCGCTTCGTGCTGGCCGCCGCCTATCTGGGACTTTTGGGACTGATCTTTTGCGGCATGGCTGTGCCGGTGTTGCGCATGGCCCAGGGCCCGTCCACCCCGCACATCGACCCGGGGCCGCGTGGCGAGGACGCCCTGTCCGTGGGGCCGCCCCTGGTCCTTGGCGGGCTGACGCTGCTTTTGGGGCTGTATGCGCCGTCCTTTTTCAGCGACCTGCTGACCCGGGCCGCCGCCCTGGCCTCGGGGATGTAGGGGGAACGCCATGCAGCCCGATCTGACCATGCGTAATGGAGAGTCTGTCCCGGCACATCTGGTTCCGGTTTTGGATTTCGAGTCCCTGCGGACCTTCCTGGTGGGCGAGGTGCGCGGCGGCGGACGCCTGGCGGCCCTTTTCGGACTGCCCGGGCTGCCCGGAGCTGGCGGCGCGGTGCGCGTTCTGGCCGTGGTGGCCCGGGACGGCGCAGGCATCCTGCGCCCGGTTGTGTCCGAGGTCGGCGACCGCTATCCGGCGCTCACCCCGGACATCCCCCAGGCCCATCTCTTCGAGCGCGAGCTTTCCGAGCAGTTCGGGGTCATCCCCGTGGGGCATCCCCGCCTGAAACCCGTGCGCTACCACACCCCGGGGACGTTCAACCCGGCCGCCCCGGCCGCCCCCCGGCCCCTGCCCGCAGATACGGACTTTTTCCGGGTCGAGGGCGACGAGGTGCACGAGGTGGCCGTGGGGCCCATCCACGCCGGGGTCATCGAGCCCGGGCACTTCCGGTTCCAGTGCCACGGGGAGACGGTCTTTCACCTGGAGATCGCCCTGGGCTTCCAGCACCGGGGCATCGAGGCCGCCCTCGAGGGCGGGCTTGTCGGCCCGCTGGCCGCAGGCGGCCAGGGTTTTGGCCGCATCCCCCATTTCATAGCCACGGCCGCCGGGGACACCACCATCGGGCATACCCTGGCCTGGTGCCGGATCATGGAGTCCCTGTCCGGGACGACGGTTCCGGAACGGGCCGGACTTTTCAGGCTCATCGCCCTGGAACTGGAGCGCCTGGCCAACCACACCGGCGACCTGGGAGCCCTGGCCGGGGACGTGGCCTATCTGCCCACCATGTCCTTTTGCGGCAGGCTTCGCGGCGATTTTTTGAACATGACCGCGCTTTTGTGCGGCAACCGGTTCGGCCGGGGTCTGGTGGTCCCGGGCGGAGTGGCGTTTGACGCCGACGCCGCCCGTCTTGCGGAGCTTCGCGGCCGTTTCGAATCCACCTTCCGCGATGTGGAAGGCGCGGCGGATCTTTTATTCGAAACGCCCTCGGTGCGGGCCCGCTTCGAGCACACCGGGGAGATCAGCCGGGACACGGCCACAGCCCTGGGGCTGGTGGGACCGGCGGCCCGGGCCTGCGGCATCGCCCGGGACGTGCGCGTGGACCATCCCTTCGGGGCCTACCGCCGCCTCGCGGCCCGGGCCGCCTCCTGGCCCTCGGGCGACGTCTATGCCCGGGCCTTCGTGCGCCGTCAGGAGATCCGCGAGTCCGCCCGGCTCATCCGGGCCGCCATCGATGCGCTGGTCGCGCTGGACGCGCTGCCGCAGGGGGACATCCGCCAGGGCGAACCGGACTCCTGGCCAAGGCCCCTCGCGCCGGAGAGCCTTGCCGTGTCGCTTGTCGAGGGCTGGCGCGGCGAGATCTGCCATGTGGCCCTGACCGACGCGCAGGGGGGGGTCGTGCGCTACAAGATGATCGACCCGTCGTTTCACAACTGGGAGGGGCTGGCCATGGCCCTTCGCGGCCGGGCCATCTCGGATTTTCCCCTGTGCAACAAGAGTTTCAACCTGTCCTATTGCGGACATGACCTGTAGAACCGCCATGACCGGCGTCCCGTCGTCACGCCGCGCCGCCAACCGTCCCGGAGCCCTCCGGGCCGCCCAAGGGAGCCTCCCCCCGTGCTTCGCGCCGCCCTGGAACGCCTAAGTCAAAAACGCCGTACCGTGGCCTTTCCGGACGGCGCCCCGAACCTGCCCGACCGTCTGCGCGGCCTGCCGGTCATCGACGCCGCAAAATGCCCCGCGGCCTGCCTGGCCGCCCCGGCCTGCGCCGCCGCCTGCCCCATGGGGGCCATGCGCCCGGGCCTGGGCGTCGGCGGCACGCCGCTTATCGACCTGGGCAAGTGCCTTTATTGCACGGACTGCATGGCCGCCTGCCCCACCGGGGCCATCACCTTCGGCCGCGACTACCGGCTGGCCGTGAGGAAGCGGGAGCACCTGCATTTTCGGGGCGAGGCCCTGCGTCTGGCCGAGGCCCTGGAGAAGCGGACCCGGAAGCTCTTCGGGCGGTCGCTGAAGCTTCGCCAGGTCAGCGCCGGGGGCTGCAACGCCTGCGAGGCGGATTTGAACGTGTTGACCACCATCGTCTTCGACCTGGGCCGCTTCGGCATCGATTTCGTGGCCTCGCCGCGCCATGCCGACGGGTTGATGATCACCGGGCCGGTGCCCGAGAACATGCGCGAGGCGCTTCGCAAGTGCTACGACGCCACGCCGGACCCGAAAATCGTCATCGCCTCCGGGGCCTGCGCCATCTCCGGGGGGCCCTTCGCCGGGCTGCCCGAGTCGCACGACGGGGCCGACGCCGTCGTGCCGGTCGATCTGTACATCCCGGGCTGCCCGCCGCACCCGATAACGGCTTTGGACGGGATGCTGCGGCTATTAGGGAGAATATAAAAAGACGACATGTCTTTTTATGGGGACGGCCTTGGACGGCATGCTGCGGCTTTTAGGGCGGATAGAAGAGGCGACCTGTCTTTTTATGGGGCGGCGTTGCACGGGACTGCGGCTTTTGGAGAGCATTGAAAAAGACGATGCGACGTTTTCCGGGGCGGCCGTGACCACGCGCCGCAGACAAAAAAACCGCCGGGTGGGGACAACCGCATCTTCCCGCCCGGCGGTTCGCATTATGTGATCCTGCCGCCTATTGGTTAAGCAAAAGCAAGAGGTTCTGCCCCTGCGTGTCCATCGACGGCGGCGGCGGGGAGTCCCCCGTGGCCGAGGTCTGGGCCGGATTGTTCTTGTGCATGGGCCAGGCGTGGACCAGGGAGCCGGTATCCAAGGCGAACACCCCTGCCCAGTCCGCAGCCAGATAGACCGTGCCGCCGCCCACCGCCGCCTGTCCCCACACCGTCCCGGAAGTTCCCCCGGTCGCCCAGAGCACGGCCCCTGTGGCCGCATCCAGGCAGACCGCCTGGTTGTCGGCTCCGAGCATCTTCTGGACATAGACCTTGCCGTCCAGGGCCACGGGCCGGGGGGCGGAAAAACCGGAGTCTCGAATCGCGTAATTCCAAAGGCTGCCGCCCGAGGTCAGGGAAAAAGCCCGCAAATATCCGTCGCTGGTGGCCAGAAAGACCCGGGATCCGTCGATGGCCGGGGGAATCCCGTCCGCGTAGGCGTTGCCGCCCAGATCCACATGCCAGAGCAGGTTGGGGGCGCTCTGGCCGTCGCCGACGTACCAGCAGGCCAGGCCGGTCCTGCCCGTGAAGCTTGAATAGATCACGGCCACGAGATAGCCGCCGTGGAGCGCCCCCTCAAAAATGCGGTTGAAGCCCGTCGGCGGGGACTTCGACCAGCGTTGCGCTCCTGTGGCCGGGTTGAGGGCTTGCAGTATGCTCGAGAGGGCATAGATGTTCGTTCCGTCCGTCAGGACCGTGCCGACCTCGAACAAGGACTGGGCCCAGACGTCCGCCAGGGTGGTGCTGGATACCGCGACCACGGAATACGCCGAATCTTTGATCTTGACGAAATACAGGTTCTCGCCCAGGGCGGCCGGGGCGTTCGAAACCACTGAACCGTCCAGGGTGCGGTCGGTGAGCACCGCCCCCGTGGCCGGGTTGATCCGATACAGATGCGTGTCCGCGCCAAGATACAGCACGCCGTCTTGCAGGATCGGCGAGGTAACGGACGACACAATGGTTCCATTATACCAAGCCTGGAGGCCGGTGGCCGCATTGAGCGCGGTCAGGCCCCCGTCCTGGCCCTTGACGATGACCAGGCTGCCGGAAATCACGGGGGTCGACCAGGTGGCCTTGTCGCCGCCGATCTGCCCGGTCCACATCAGGTCGCCCGTGGCGGCGTACAGGATGGCTGGACAAAATCCCATGAGAACGCAACATATCACGGACTGAAGGAATCTGGTCATATTCGTCTCCGGTTGTTTGTGCCCGGCGTGCATGACACGCCTCCCAGGCAGGCCGACCCCCCCCGCGAGCAAGGGCGCGAGGTTCCCGGCATGGCATGAATGCCCACGAATACCCGCTGTGATCGGGAATGGCCGCTCTCCCTCTCCATTATTGAGAATGCCCGAAGGCCTGGATCCTGACAAGTCCCACGTGTCGAGGGCGTCGCGGGCGCATGATCTGGCCAAGGCCGCCATCGCGGGATTTCCCCGATGCTTTCCGCTTTTCGAACCGACTCGCGCTTTGCGTTGAAATGCCCGCCGGATTGTCGTATCGTCATTTTCGTCAATCGCGGTCTGACCGTCGGGAGCAGGTTCCCGGCGACTTTTTTTCCATTCCGGCTCCGGGCGGCCGCGCCCCTTCCCGCCGCAACCGGCGTAACGGCGTACCTATGCAGAACCCAGACAGCGGACAGGGCGGGGTCATTTTCAAAGTCGCTGACGACGTCAGCGTGGAACGCCGCCGCCAGCCGCGTCCCCCCCGGCCCCGGGCCGCCAGGGCCGTGTCCATCCTGATCCGTTTTTTTTCCCTTTTTGCCGTGTGGCTGGTCCTTTCCGGCATGTTCGACGCCTTCCACATGTCTCTGGGGGTCGTCTCCTGTCTGGGCGTGACCCTTTTTTCCCTGCGCCTCCTGCCGCCCCGGACGGACGCCCCATTCCCCTTCCGGCTGCTTTTCCGGCTGCCCCTGTATGGCCTGTGGCTGACGTGGGAGATCGCCAAGGCCAATTTCTGGGTGCTCTACCTGGTCTTTCATCCCCGGATGATGGAGAAGATCGACCCCCGGCTCATCACCTTCAAAAGCCGCCTCACCTCCCGGGGCGCGCTCACCGTGTTCGCCAACTCCATCACCCTGACCCCGGGCACCATCACCGTCAGCGTCAACGAGCGTGGCGATTTCCTGGTGCACGCCATCGACGTCAAATCCGCCGAGGGGCTGCCCGGCGAGATGGAACGCAAAATCGCCGCCGCCTTCGGGGAGTGAGCCATGGATACCATTTTCCTCTACAGCGCCGTGTTCATCTCCCTGCTCATGCTGGTCTCCCTGTACCGCACGGCGGCCGGGCCCACCACCCTGGACCGGCTCATGGGGGCCAACGCCATGGGCACCAAGACCATGGTGCTCATCCTCTTTCTGGGCACGGCCTTCGGCCGCCTGGACATGTTCGTGGACATCGCCCTGGCCTACGCCATGCTCAACTTCATCTCCGTCCTGGCCGCCTCGCGGTATTTCCTGAAACGCGGCCTGGCGGACAAGCTGTAAAGGTTCTCCTTTCCATGGCAATATCTTTGAATACTTATTTTTTTAAAAAATACTGCCGTATTTTTCATGGGTTTCGACGCGGTCTGGCGGACAGGCCGTAGAGGTTCTCCTTTCCATGGCGACACACTTGAATACGTATTTGATAAAAAATACTGCCGTATTTTTCATGGGTCTCGGCGTGGCCTGGCGGACAGGCTAGAGGAAGACGGCATGGACATCGCTATCTGCATCCTCCTCGGCCTTGGGCTCCTTTTTTTCACCGGCGGCACGCTGGGCCTGATCCGCCTGCCCGACGTCTATTCCCGCCTGCACATGGCCGGAAAAATCGACACCATGGGCTCCATAAGCCTCATCGCCGCCCTGTTCCTCAACGAAATCGAAAGCTTCGACATGGCCCACCTTCTGGTCGGCCTGAAGATCCTTTTGGTGCTCTTTTTCCAGTTCCTGGCCTCGCCCACGGCCTGCCACGCCATGGTGGACGCCTGCCTGCGGGCGGGACTGGCCCCGTGGGTCAAGGGCGGCCAAAGGAGCGACCCGTGATCCTTGAAATCAAGATCGCCATGCTGGTCCTGGTCATCGTGTGCGCCGTGGCCTCCATCACCATCAAGGATCTCCTGGGCGCGGCCGTGGTGTTCGGAACCTACAGCTTCATGATGTGCCTGTTGTGGGTCTCCATGGCCGCCGTGGACGTGGCCTTCACTGAGGCCACCATCGGCGCGGGCATAAGCACCGTGCTCATGATCGCCGCTGTTTTTCGCACCACCAGGAGGACCAAGGATTGAAACGCCTGGCCCTTTTCGCCGTCATCCTGGCCGGGGTGCTCTTCGCGGCCACGGCCTCGGAGTTTCCCCGCCTGGGGGCTGTGGATTCCGCGCCCTCGCGCCACGTCTCCCCGGCCTACATCCAGGGCTCCCAGCCCCAGACCCACACCCCCAACTTCGTGACCTCGGTCCTGGCCGACTACCGGGGCTTCGACACCATGTTCGAGACCACGGTGGTCTTTTTGGCGGGCATGTCCTGTTTTTTCATCCTGCGCGCTCTGCGCAGGCGGGGCGTCACCGAGGTCTACTACTACCGCCACAAGCCTACCGGGGTGGTCCTGGCCATGCTCACGCCGCGCCGCATCCCGCCGCGTTCAAGCTGCTTCGAGCGCATTGACGCCGACTGGATGCCCCAGGACATGGTGGTGGAGACCATGTGCCTGTTCATGGTCCCCTTCATCCAGGTCTTCGCCCTCTACGTCATCGCCCACGGCCACTACAGCCCGGGCGGAGGCTTCCAGGGCGGCGTGCTTTTGGCCGCAAGCTTCATCCTGGTGGGGCTTTCCCGCGACCTGCGCACGGTGGAGAGCCTTTTGACCGAAAAAACCGCCATCCTGGCCGCCGCCGCCGGGGTGTGCATCTACGCCGGGACCGGCCTCCTGGCCCTGTGTTTCGGCGGCAACTTCCTGGACTACGGGGCCTATGCCTCCTTTTTCGGCGCGGCCGTCCCGGCCGCCCGGTCCATGGGCATCCTCATCGTGGAGATCGGCGTGGCGCTGACGGTCATGGCCACATTGGTGACCATCTACAAGCTTGTGTCCTCCCGGGGGACCGTGGAAGAGGGTCTTTGAGCCATGCATGAGCTTTTCGCTGAATTTGGGAACAAGTTCCATTATTACGCTTATTTCGCGATCATGATGATCGGGCTCTACGCCATGATCGCCAAGACCAACCTGCTCAAAAAATGCATCGGTCTAGGCATCTTCCAGACAGCCATCATGCTCTTTTACGTCTCCATCGGGGCCAAGGAAGGCGCGGGCATCCCCATCATTGATCCGGCCCTGGGCACGGCCGATCCGGCCGCCTACGCCAACCCCCTGCCCCAGGTGCTCATGCTGACGGCCATCGTGGTCTCCGTGGCCACCCTGGGGGTGGCCCTGGCCTTGATCCAAAACATCCACCGCGACCACGGCACCATCGAGGAGGACGAGATCCTTCAGAGGCTGCGCGGCAAATGACCGCCCAACTGCCCATCCTGGCCGTGGCTCCGCTTCTCTTCGGGGCCTTTGCCGTGACCGTCGGCCGCTTCCTTTTCCGCCGCGCCAACTACGCCGTGGCCGCCCTGGCCCTGGCCGCGTCGTTTGCCGCATCGGTCCTTTTGGCCATCCGGATCCTCTCCCAGGGCACGGCCATTTACTTCGTGGGCGGCTGGCCGCCGCCCATCGGCATCTCCTATGTGGCCGACCCCCTGTCCGCGCTCATGCTGGCCTTTGTCTCCGGGGCGGCGCTTTGCACCTTCCTGGCCTCCAAGGCCGAGATCGAGACCAGCTATCCGCTGAAAAATTCGGCCTTTTTCGCCCTGTTTCTTTTGGCCGTGGCCGGACACATGGGCATCGTCATCACCGGCGACGCCTTCAACCTCTACGTGCTCATCGAGGTCGCGGCCTTAAGCGGCTACGCCATCCTGGCCCAGGGCCGGGAACGGGCCATGCTCTCCAGCCTCAACTATCTCTTTGTGGGGTCGCTCGGGGCCTCGCTGTATCTCCTGGGCATGGGCTACCTGTACATCATGACCGGCTCCCTCAACATGGCCGATCTTTCGGGCATCATCGGCCAGCTTGCGCCGGACGGCCTGTCCGGTTCAACGGCCCTGGCCGCGGCCTGGGGCGTCATCCTGGCCGGACTTTTCGTCAAGATGGGCCTTTTCCCGTTCCATTCCTGGCTCCCGGCGGCCTATTCCTTTTCCGCCGCCCCGGCTGCGGCCCTGGTGGCCCCCCTGACCACCAAGGTCATGGCCTATGTCCTGGTCCGCATGATTTTAAGCGTCTTCACCCCGGACGCCGCCTGGTCCCTCCCGGCCGTCAACACCCTGGTCCTTATCCTGGCCACGGCGGCCATCCTCTACGGCTCCTTCTGCGCCCTGGCCCAGCGGTCGCTGCGCAAGATGCTGTGCTTCATCCTTTTGTCCGAGGTCGGCTACATGGTGGGCGGGGCATTTCTCGGCAACCGGGCGGCCCTGACCGGGACCATCTACCACATCTTCGCCGACCTGCTCATGACCCTGTGCCTGTTTCTGGCCGCGTCCAACGTGGAGCGGGGCACGGGGGGACGGTTTTCCGACATGGGCGGGCTTTTCCGGCGCATGCCCGTGACTGCGGCGGCCATGGCCATGGGCGGGCTGTCCATGATCGGGGTGCCGCCATTTTGCGGTTTTTTCAGCAAGTGGTATCTGCTCTCCGGGGCCATCTCGGCCGGAAGCTACGTTTTTGCCGGGGCGTTGGTGCTGTCGAGCCTGGTCAACGCCGTGCTCTTTTTCCGGATCTTCGAGATCGGCTTTTTCGGCACGCCCGCCGCCCCATCCGCTTCATCTGGTGAGGCCGCCCACGGCCACCCCGAACCCATTCCGCTTTTTTGCGACGAGATGCCTGCCGCCCGCCTGGCCCCCCTGTGCGTCGTCGCCGCAGGCCTGGTGGCCATGGGACTTCTGACCGGGGAGATCGTGCGGCTGGCAGTCAACGCGGTGTTGCCCCCGGGACTGGGATAAAGGACGTTTCGCGCACATGGATACCTCCGTCATCGCCTCCGCCGCCGCCGTGCTGCCCGCCTTCGGCTCTGTCGCGCCCCTTCTGGCCGTGATCGCGCCGCTGTGCGCCATTCCGGGCATGGTCCTGGCGGGTGCGGCCTCCTCCCCCAACCGGCGCGAGACCTGGACCTTTCTGGCCGCCGTGACCAGCTTCCTGCTGGTGGTGACCATGCTGCCCGCCGTTCTGGCCGGAAACCGGGTGGAATACGTGGCAGCCCATGTCCTGCCCGGGGCCTCCCTGGCCTTCGCCGTGGACGGGCCGGGGCTCCTCTTCGCCCTGGTGGCCTCGTTTCTGTGGATCGTCACCTCCATCTATTCCGTGGGCTACATGCGCGGGCTCTCCGAACACGCCCAGACCCGCTATTTCGCCTTTTTCGCCGTGTCCGTGAGCGCCGCCCTGGGGGTGGCCCTGTCCGCCAACCTGTTCACCCTCTACCTCTTCTACGAGATCCTCTCCCTGGCCACCTATCCCCTGGTCACCCACCACCAGGACGCCGAGGCCATAGCCTCGGGGCGGCGCTACCTGGCCTACATCCTGGGCGGCTCCATCGCCCTGGCCCTGCCGGCCATGATCGCCGTGTACGACCTCTCGGGCACCCTGGCCTTCACCCCGGGCGGCGTCCTGCCCCCGGGCCTGGGCTCCCTGGCCGTGGGCTGCCTGCTGTTCGCCTTCGTCTTCGGGTTCGCCAAGGCCGCAGTCATGCCCATGCATGCCTGGCTCCCGGCGGCCATGGTGGCCCCCACCCCGGTCTCGGCGCTCCTTCACGCCGTAGCCGTGGTCAAGGTGGGCGTGTTCTCCGTCTACCGGGTGGTGACGGGGATTCTCGGCAACGAATATCTCGCCGCCCTGCATCTGGGCGACGTCCTGGTGTGGGTCAGCGCCTTCACCATGATCGCGGCCTCGGTGGTGGCCCTGACCCAGGACGGCCTGAAACGGCGGCTGGCCTATTCCACCATCGGCCAACTGGCCTATGTGGTCCTTGGCGCGGCGCTTCTCACCCCTCGGGGCGACACTGGGGCGCTTTTGCACATCGCCATGCACGTCTGCGGCAAGATCACCCTGTTTTTTTGCGCCGGGGCCATCTTCGTGGCCACGGGGGAAAAATACGTCAGCCGCATGGGCGGCCTGGGGCGGCGCATGCCGTTCACCTTCGCGGCCTTCGCCGTGGGGGCCTTGTCCATCATCGGCGTGCCGCTCACGGCAGGCTTCGTGAGCAAATGGCAGATCCTGCTGGCTGCGGCCGAGACCTCCCGCTACGGGGTGGTGGCGGCCCTGTGCGTCAGTTCGCTCCTTAGCGCCGCCTATTTTTTACCGGTGATCATCCGGGCCTTTTTCGGACAGGCCCCGGACAGTCCGGACCAGGCCGCCCCCAAGAAGCGCCGGGAGAAAAAATCCCCGGCCGCCGGGATGCGCGAGGCCCCGCTGTGGTGCGTGGTCCCGCCGGTGGTCACGGCCCTGCTTGTGTTGGCCCTTTTTTGGTGGCCGGAC
This sequence comes from Desulfolutivibrio sulfodismutans DSM 3696, assembly GCF_013376455.1. Classification (GTDB taxonomy): domain Bacteria; phylum Desulfobacterota; class Desulfovibrionia; order Desulfovibrionales; family Desulfovibrionaceae; genus Desulfolutivibrio; species Desulfolutivibrio sulfodismutans. The sequence goes on from NZ_CP045504.1 coordinate 2,115,287, forward strand.
CTGCTCCTGCGTCTGGCCGGGGCCGCACCATGAAAAAGTCGTGCCCCGGAAACCCTTCTTCCATCCACGGAAGGCCCATATGAAAAAACGCCCTTCCTCCCCGGCCAGCCCGCCCCCGGACGCCCGCCCTCCGGTGACGCATCCGCCCGCCGCCCGGCGGCGTCTGGCCCTGCGTCTGACAGCGGGCCTGTGTCTGGCCAGCCTCGGCGCGGGTCTTTTGACCCATGGCCCGGCCCATTTCGGATTCGACGGTTTTTTCGGTTTCCATGCCCTGGTGGGATTTCTGGCCTGTGCGGCCCTGGTCCTGGTGGCCGGACTGGCCGGGGTGCTCCTCGGACGAGGCGAAGACTTCTATGATCGCTAACCTGCATCCCGCCCTGCCCCTGTTCGCCGGGGCCGCGCTCACCGCCTTTTTCGGCAAAAAGACCGGGGGGGCGGTGTCCCTGGCCGCCGCCCTGGCCTCGGTCTGGGCCGTGTCCATCCTGCCCGGCGACGGCGGCGCGGCCCTGTCCCTGCACCCGGCCGGGATGGCCCTGGATTTTCTGCGCGCCGACAAGCTGGCGGTGCTCTTCGCCTGGATCTTCACCTTAAGCGCCAGCCTCTCCTGCCTGTTCGCCTTCGGCCGACAGGGCGGGCCCGAGCGGGCGGCCACCCTGGCCTATGCCGGGTCGGCCCTTGGCGCGGTGTTCGCCGGGGACATGGTCACGCTCTACGTCTTCTGGGAGGCCATGGCCCTGGCGGCGGTCTTCGTGATCCTGGCCGGGGGCACGGAAAAATCCCGGGCGGCGGCCTATCGCTACGCCCTGGTGCATCTTTTCGGCGGCATCTGCCTGCTGGCGGGGCTTGTGCTCCTGGCGGCCAAAACCGGCTCCACGGCCTTCACCGCCGCGCTCCTGGCCGACGGCGGCCCGGGGTCGCTTCTGGTCCTGGCCGGGTTTTTGATCAACGCCTCGGCCTTTCCCTTCTCGGCCTGGCTGCCGGACAGCTATCCCGAGTCCTCGCCCACGGGCGGGGTGTTCCTGTCGGCCTTCACCACCAAGACCGCCGTGTACGTCCTCATCCGGGGCTTCCCGGGCTTCGACATCCTCATTGTCGCCGGATGCCTGATGATCCTCTACGGCCTGATCTACGCCCTGCGCGAAAACGATCTGCGCCGCCTTTTGTCCTACAGCATCACCAACCAGGTGGGGTTCATGCTGGTGGGGGTGGGAATCGGCACGCCCGAGGCCTTAAATGGCGCCTGCGCCCTGGCCTTTTGCCACATCCTCTACAAGTCCCTGATGTTCATGTCCGCCGGGTCGGTGATTGCGGCCACGGGCAAACGCAAACTCACCGAGCTTGGCGGGCTTTTTTCGGCCATGCCCCTGACCTTCGCGGCGACCGTGGTGGGGGCCATGTCCCTGTCCGCCCTGCCCGGCACCTGCGGCTTCGTGTCCAAGCCCATGGTGCTGGCCGCCACGGCCGACGCCCACATGGCCCTGATGTGGCTGTTCCTGGAGGCGGCCTCGGCCGGGACGCTGCTGTATGCCGGGCTGGCCGTGCCGTACTTCATCTTTTTCGGACAGACCCCGGGGGCGCCGGAGGCCTCGAAAAAACCCACTCAGGGCCGCGAGGCCCCGGTCGCGGCGCTTGCGGGCATGGGGCTGGCGGCCCTGGCCTGCCTGGGGATCGGGGTCTACCCCTGGCCCCTGTATGCCCTTTTGCCCTTTGCGGCCCCGGAGTTCGTCCCGTTTTCGCCGGGCCGGGTCACGGCGACGATTGAGCTTTTGGCCTTTGCCGGGCTTTTTTTCGCGCTCTATGCCCCGATCCTGCGCCGCAGGCCGGGCATCACCCTGGACACGGACTTCTTCTACCGCAGGGGGGGCCGGTTCCTGTACCGGCTGTCCGACGCAGCCACCGGCGGCATCAACACCGCCGCCGCCGACATGGCCGCCCGGGCGGCGGCCGCCCTCCATCGCCTCACCGCCCAGGGTCCGCAACGCCTGGCGGCCATGGTGGTCACGCTTTTTTCCCCGCTTTTGGGCAAAAACGCCCAACGCCTGCGCGACGAGGCGGCCCTGGCCGCACAGACCTGGACCCCGCCCGTGGGCGTCACCCTGGCGGCGGCCCTTTTCGGCCTGTGCCTGATCCTGATGCTGGTTTTGTAACGCCTTTCCCGGAGGCCCCATGCCCACCCCCCCCGATCTCATCAATTTCCAGATCCTGGCAGGCATCCCCGACCCGCTTCTGGAACGCTTCCTGGCCCTGGCCGTGCCGCGCGACTTCGGCCCGGGCGACACCATCCATGAGAGAGGCCAGCCCGCCGAACATTTCTCCCTGCTTCTGGACGGCAAGGCGCTTTTGCAGGTGCGCCTGCCCCCGGACATCATCGTCTCCCTGGGGTCGCTCAATCCCGGCTATTGCTTCGGGTTTTCCGCCCTGACCCCGGGAGAGGTCCACGACCACACCGTGGTGGCCGCCCGGGCCTGCCGCACCCTGGCCGTGCCGGGGACGGCCCTGGTAGGACTTATCCAGGACGCCCCGGCCTTTGGCGTGCCCTTCCTGCTGGCCATGTACCGGCTGGTGAACGACCGGCTGACGCTGCGCACCTCCCAGTTCCTCACCCTGCTGACGCGCCACCCGGATCTGTCCCCCGCCTGATCCGGCCTCCCGGCCAAGCCCGGAGACGGCGTGGAAATGTTTGATTTTCAGCGCCATCCGCTCTAGTCTTTGAAATGGACGCGGGCGCGGCGCGCGCTCCGGGCCGGGAGGCGCTTGCATCCGGCCGTGTCCGGCTGATGCGGCAGTTCCCGCCGCGTCCGAGCCAACCCCCGGGGGCGAACGGACATGATGCAGCAGGACGACTACCAGCGGCTTCGTCTCAAAATCATCGCCACCACCCTGGCCTTTTCCTTCGTGCCGCTTCTGGCCCTGGGCGTGACCATCTACCTCAAGACCGAGTCGGTCTATGTGAGCAAGGTCTACGGCAACCTGCGGACCCTGGTGGAAAACAAAAAAAACACCATCGACCTGTTTTTAAACGAACGCATCTCCCAGCTCACCACCCTGGCCTTCACCGAGTCCTTCGACCAGCTCTCCGACGAAAAATACCTGGAAAAGGTCTTCTCCTTCCTCCAGATCCACTCCAAGTCTTTCATCGACCTCCAGGTCATCGACCAGGACGGCAAAACCGTGTCCTATTGCGGCCCCTACCGCCTGCAAAACGTCAACTACAGCCAGGAACCCTGGTTCAACATGGCCATGGCCCGGGGGCTTTACGTCAGCGACGTGTTCCTGGGGTTCCGGAAATATCCCCACTTCATCATCGCCGTGACCCGGCGCGAGGGTGACCGCTCCTGGATTCTGCGGGCGGCCATCGACTCGGACATTTTCGATTCCCTGGTGCGCAGCGTCCACCTGGGCAAATCCGGCGACGCCTTTCTCATGACCTCGGAAAACGTGCTCCAGACCAAGCCCCGCTTTGACGACACCATTCTGGAAAAGATCGAATTCCCGCGTTTCGCCAAGTTTTCCGGCAGCCGGGTGGAGGAGTTTGCGGTCAAGGGCAAGACCAGCCTCTACGCTATGGCCTGGCTGGATTACAAAGACTGGCTCCTGGTCATAAAAGACGACCCCCGCGAAGAATTCATGCCGCTGTACCAGGCCCGCTGGCTCCTGATCTTCATCCTTCTCGGGGGCACGCTGCTCATCATCGGCGGCGCGGTGTTCATCTCCAATTCCATGGTCCGGCAACTGGTGCGCTCGGAGCGGGAAAAAGCCTCCCTGGACGCCTCGCTCACGCAGTCGAGCAAGATGGCGGCCCTGGGCAAGCTGGCCGCCGGGGTGGCCCACGAGGTCAACAACCCCCTGGCCATCATCATGGAAAAGGCCGGGTGGATGCGCGATCTGCTCAGTGAAGAAGACATCAAGGGCAGCCCCAACTTCAAGGAATACGAGGACGCCGTTCAAAAAATCGAATTCCACGTGCGCCGGGCCAAGGACGTGACCCACCGGCTTCTGGGATTCGCCCGGCGCATGGACCCGCTACGCGACGACATCAATGTGAACATCCTTTTGGACCAGACCAAGTCCTTTCTGGAAAACGAGGCCTCGTTCCGCAACATCGAGATCATGACCGACTACGACCGGGGCCTGCCCTGCATCACCTCCGACGCCTCCCAGTTGCAGCAGGTCTTTTTGAACATCTTAGACAACGCCATCGACGCCATCGACAAGGACGGGGTGATCACCGTAACCACCCGCCACGACAAGGAAGCGGGGGCCGTGGTCATCGCCATCGCGGACACGGGCAAGGGGATGCCCAAAGAGGTCGCGGAAAAGATCTTCGATCCTTTTTTCACCACGAAAAAAGTCGGCGAGGGCACGGGCCTGGGGCTGACCATCAGCTACAGCATCATCGAAAAGCTTGGAGGCAAGATCGTCCTGCACAGCGTCGAGGGAAAGGGCACCACCTTCACCATCACCCTGCCCGTCTCGTAGACGGGGTGCTGGTCCAACCGGGCAACGAGGTCGCACATGAGCGTAAGGATCCTCGTCGTGGACGACGAGCCGGATTTCATAGAAACCATGGTCAAGCGGTTCACCTTCCGCAAGATGCCGGTCACGGCCGCGTCAAGCGGCATTGCCGCCTTGAAGCTGCTGGAGACCGACTCCTTCGACGTGGTCATCATGGACGTGCGCATGCCCGGCAAGGACGGCATCGAGACCTTAAAAGAGATCAAAAAACGCTACCCCTTGACGGAAGTCATTATGCTCACCGGGCATGCCTCGGTGGAATCGGGCATGCGCGGCATGTCGCTTGGGGCGTACGACTACGTCTTAAAACCCGTGGACTTCGACGAGCTTCTGGAAAAGGTCCACAAGGCCCACGAAAGAAAACTGCTCAATGAAGGACGAAAAGCCCCGCGCTGACCCGACTGCTGCGGCCGGGGAACCTGCGGCCGCGCCTGCGGGCAAGGCCCGGCCCCTGTGGCTCCATCTGATCGGCCTGCCGGGGCTGACGGCCGTGGCGGTGCTGTCGGCCATGGTCCTGCCCATCCCCCTGGCGGTGATCCTGGCCCTTTTCATCGCCAGCCTGGCGGCCTGGTCCGCTGCGGCCCTGGCCTCGCGCATCCGGGCCTCGGAACAAAAGCGCTGCTCCCTGGACGCCCAACTCGTCCAGTCCCAGAAGCTGGCGGCCATCGGCGAGATGTCGGCGGGCATCGCCCACGAGATCAACAACCCCATGGCCATCATCGCCCAGGAATCGGACTGGATGACGCACCTCATGTCCGCGCCCCAGGTCACGCCGGAAAACATGGCGGAGCTTCGGGACTCCCTGGCCGAGATCGTGCGCCAGGTGGACCGCTGCAAGGCCATCACCCACAATCTGCTCAATTTTTCGCGCAAGATGGAGCCCATCCTGCAGCAGGAACACCTGGAAAAGATCATGGAGGACATGGTGCTTTTGGTGGAGAAGGAGGCCCGGCTCAAGGGCGTGTCCATCGTGCGCGACTATGATCCCGAGCTTGCCCCCATTGCGACCGATGTGCCGCTTTTGCGGCAGGTCATCCTGAATCTGCTGTTAAACGCCTTCCAGGCCATCCCTGGCCAGGGCGCGATCACCGTGTCCACCCGGCCGGACGGCCCATCCCGGGTGGCCATCGCCGTGGCTGACACGGGAGTCGGAATTGCGCCGGAAAACATGCCCAAGATCTTCAACCCGTTTTTCACCACCAAGCCGCCCGGCGTGGGCACGGGCCTGGGGCTGTCCATGTGCCACGGCATCGTGGACCGGCTCGGCGGCGCAATCACGGTGGAAAGCGAGGAAGGCAAAGGGTCCAGGTTCACCGTGACCCTTCCCCGCGAGGGACGCGCCTTTGAAATCACGACGTAAACGACAAGGAGCGACATATGCCGGACCCTATCCGCGTCCTGGTTGTCGATGACGAAGACCGCTTCCGGACCACGCTGGTGAAGCTTCTGGGAGCCCAGGGCCTCACCGCCGAGGCGGCTTCCGGAGGGGAGCAGGCCCTGGCGATGCTGGCTGAAAAACCCTTCGACGTGGTGCTTTTGGATGTGAAAATGCCGGGCGAAAGCGGCCAGGAGGTGCTGCCGCGCATCAAGGCCATCGCCCCGGGCGTGGAGGTGCTGGTTTTAACGGGCCACGCCTCGGTGGACATCGCGGCCGAAATGATCGCCGGCGGCGCGGCGGACTATCTGCTCAAACCGTGCCCCCTGGACGAACTGGTGGGGTGCGTGCGGGCGGTGTACGACCGCAAAAAGGCCGTGGGGGCGCGGTAAGAACGTGGTGGTTAGCTGGGATGGCCAGCACCCGACAGGGAGGCCACGAAAGAAAATGTGTCCGGAGGTTATCCAATAGGGAACTCAAGCCAAGGAGCTCCAAATGAAAGAGGTGACTGACCGTGTAGCGTGGGTTGGAGCCATTGATTGGGACAGGCGTCTTTTTGACTCCCTTGTCCCTTTGCCTGACGGAACCACCTATAACGCATACCTTGTGAGAGGGTCAGAGAAGACGGCGTTACTCGACACGGTGGATCCCCATTTTTCCGATACGCTTTTCTCTGCCCTGGATGGCGTTTCCCAGATTGACTATGTCGTTTCGCATCACGCCGAGCAAGATCATTCGGGGACGATCCCCCTGATCCTCTCCCGCTTTCCCAAAGCCAAAGTTGTCGTCACAGCCAAGGCAAAGAGAATGCTCATGGATCTGCTGCCGATACCTGAAGAGGCTTTCCTCGTTGTCGCAGATGGAGACAGCCTGTCCCTTGGCGACAGAACGCTCACGTTCATCCATACGCCGTGGGTGCATTGGCCGGAAACCATGTCGAGCTATCTCGTTGAAGAGAAAATCCTTTTCAGCTGTGATTTTTTCGGCTCGCATATCGCCAGTTCCGATCTTCTTGCGACTGACCGGTGCCGGGTTCATGAGGCGGCAAAACGCTACTTCGCGGAAATCATGATGCCGTTTCGTTCGATTATCGCCAAAAATCTGGACAAGCTTTCAAATTACGACATCCGCATGATCGCTCCCAGCCATGGCCAGATCTATGATCAGCCGGGATGGATTGTGGATTCGTACCGGGAATGGGTGTCCGCTGCCCCCCGAAACCTGGTGACCCTTCCCTTCGTGTCGATGCACGGCAGCACCCGCATCATGGTTGACCATCTGGCGTCGGCGCTCTCCAAGCGCAAGGTCGGTGTTGAGCTGTTCAATCTTTCGGTAACAGATATCGGCAAGCTCGCCATGTCCCTGGTCGATGCCGGGAGCATCGTGCTCGGAGCGCCCACCGTCCTGGCCGGGCCTCATCCCTTGGCTGCCTATGCCGCGTTTCTCGCCAATGCCCTGCGGCCCAAGGCCCAGTTCTTGTCCATCGTCGGTTCCTATGGGTGGGGCGGCAAGACCGTTGATATCCTGGCCGGGATGATTCCAAACCTCAAAGTTGAGGTTCTGGCCCCGGTGCTGTGCAAAGGCCTGCCGAAAAAAGACACGCTGGCTGCGCTGGATGGATTGGCGGAGAGCATCGCACTGAAGCACCGGGAGAACAGGTACGGGAATTGACGGGGTCTCCACCATTCTGCTTTCCGTGACCAACGACCGGGAGGCACGGCTATCCTCCCGCATGTATCCGGTGATTCGCGCCACCGCCCGGGGGGGGCCGGGGGGTGTGCAACCGGGAACATCGCTGACACTTTGGACCGGGTACATCCCTGACACTTTTACCCGATCAAGCGCCTCACCGGGACCACATGTTTCGGCTCTTCGGAGATCAATCCCCCGATGAGAATATCCCCGGCGTACACCAGCCATCTACCGTCATAATTCTGGATCAGCCCGATTCGATTTCTCCCGTAGGCCTCCCCGATAAATACCTGGCCGCCTTTCCAGTTGAACATCCCATCGCTACGAACAAAGCGACTTTCGAAGTATGGCGGATAGCTGAACTGTGGAGCCTCACGGGGAAAAGAACGCAAAGACCGACGATATATCGAACTTGGCGTCTTCTGCCCTAACGCCTCATGTGGGCGCTCATAATTGAACCGGTGCCGCCAACTATCAAACTTCTTTTGCTGTTCTGAAAGACTATCCTGTGGCGGCATTGTTGACTCAAGCTTCAACGTTTTATGCATTCGCTCGTGGCTACCGTTTTGCTCCGGCTTCCCTGGCTCTATGAAATCAACGATGATGCCTAATTGAATCCACCAAACACTAAGTTGTGTAAATCCACCTATCCCGCTGGAGCCGAAAGGCGTCCCGTTGTCCACTCGGATTGCCTGAGGCAACCCATAGTCACAAAATACGTTTTCCATGGCCGATTTTGTATTTTCGAGTGTCTGGCGAGCATATCCCTTGCATGCCAGAACATACCTACTGTGCATGTCTGTTATCGTTAGTGGATAGCATATACTCCTGTCGCCAAGTCGGAACCATCCTTTATAATCAATAGCCCAGACGTCATTCGTATCTTGAGGAGACAACAAATCATACCGTCGCAAACGTCCAGCAGACTTGCGCCGAATTTTTCTCGATTCTGATATAAACCCATGACGCTTTAATATTGCGCCAATTGTGCTTGGTGCTGGAGGATCACAAATTCCGTATTTATCAAATAGAAGTTGTGATAGCTTTTTCGGGCCCCAATACGGATACGTCTCACGAAGCAATAATATTTTCTCAATGATCGCATCAGACGTTTTGTGGGGGCAGTTTCTCGGGGCACGGCTAAACTCCTCGACGCTGCCTCGATCTTGAAAACGCCGGACCCATTTATACCCCGTCTCACGGCTGATCCCGAACCGCTGGCAGATTTCAGAAAACGGTTCGCTTCTGCGCGCTGCCTCAACGATGAACCGAGCTCGTTCTTCCATGGTCTCGACCTTTTTCCAGGGCATCGGAGCTTCCTCCTCTGCCAAAGGTGTCAACCATGTACCCGGTCTATTCTGTCAACCATGTACCCGGTTCGTACCGGGAATCATTCCCCCCGGGCGGGGTACGGGGCGGCAGCCCCGATTGCATTCTTCCGGCCCCCGGCGCGGCGGAGATGGATCGGATTTCGCCTGGCGCCTCCCCAGGATGCGGGGACAGGGCAGCTGCGCGCTGTCCTACCCCTGACCGGCTTCGTTTACGTCCCTTTTCATCACCCGCCCTATGACCTCGACAAGCCTCGCCTTGTCGACTGGTTTCGCGATGTAATCATTCATCCCGGAGGCAAGGAGCTTCTCCCGGTCACCCGTCATGGCGTAGGCCGTCACGGCAATGATCGGAATCCTGGACTTTGCGCCGAGGTGCGACGCCCGCCGGATCGCCTTGGCCGTCTCCACGCCGTCCAGGACCGGCATCTGGATGTCCATAAGGATCAGATCCACGTCCTGCCCGGCCAGAAGGTCCAGAACCTCCTGACCATCCTTGGCGGTGGTGACGGAGTATCCGGCCTTTTCGAGCATCCGCTTGCCCGCAATGGAACTGACGGCGTCATCCTCCGCAAAAAGGATTCTCCACGGCCTCCCGACGCCCGGCGTGTTCTCTCGCGCCTCATACGCGGCGTCACGGGCTGCTTCACCGCCGTACGCAAAGGGCAGGGAGAGATAGACGGTGGTTCCCTTTCCCAACCCGCTTTCAATGGCCACGGTTCCGCACATCAAATCCACGATCTTGCGGACAATGGAAAGGCCCAGCCCGGCCCCCTGGAATCTTCTGGTATAGGAGCCCTCAACTTGCACAAATGGTTCAAATATCTTCTTCAGATTGTCGTCTGAAATGCCTATCCCGGTATCGGCGACCGTGATCAAGACCCGGATGTCCGCTTGGGCCGAAAAGGGCAGCACGGAGGCGAAAACGCGCACCGAACCGGTGTCTGTAAATTTTATGGCGTTCCCCACGAGGTTGAACAGGATTTGATGCAACCTGACCTCGTCTCCTCGCAACGTCTCCGGGAAATCCTCCGCCCAGGAAAACGTCAGGTCGATTCCCTTTTCCCTGGCGGTCCCGGCAAAGACCTCCTCAATCGACTCCTTTATCTTTCTGAAATCAACCTCGGCCTCAAGCAACTGCATCTTTCCTGATTCAATCTTTGAAATATCCAGAATATCCGCCAAAAGCCGGGTAAGCCGGTTCGTGGACTTTATCGCAATGCGGATGTATTCCATTTGCTCGCTATTCGGCTCAGCATCCTTGAGAAGCTGGAGCATGCCCAGCACACCGTTGAGCGGAGTCCGAATCTCGTGACTCATGTTCGCCAAAAATTCTGACTTGGCGACGCTTGCGGATTCTGCTTTATCTTTGGCGACAACAAGCTGTTCCTGCTGCTTCTGCAGCTTTCCCGTCGCCACTTTCACTTGAAGCCTGCATACATATCCGCCTATGACCACAGCCGCCAGCAGGGACGAAACGAGCAGGGCTGATATTGAGGCGTAAAAAGGCATCCCGAATTGGGATTGTATCGGCGTTTTCATAATCTCCACAGCCGGAATCTCGCCGAGAGTTCTGTCAAACCCTCCCGTCCATTTATACAACTGCTGCAACTGTTCCGGGGCATCCGACACTTTTCCATGGCAAACAAGACACTTTGGCTCATTTTTCAGAAATGGGACGGCAACGACGAGGAACTTCCTGCCATCTTCCTCCTGTATCATGCGAATATGATCCCGCTTTTGATCTTCGTTAAACCACTTTATAAGATCAATTTCATTCTCAGTGGCTTTGTTGAGTGGATTACGTGGATCTTCTGCAGCAATCTTATAGTGTACATCAGGCAATCCAATTGCCTCTCGTTCATCATTATAATACTTTTGAAATGTCCTGGCCATATAGGATGAGGAAAGAAGCTCCGGCGCATAGAACCCCTGGGGCAACCGTCCCTCATTCATCAATCGGTAGTAATTTGGAAGCATGTCATTCTGAATATAATGATGAAACGCCCTGACCTCTAGCATTGCGTCGCGTATCCGATCCTCGGATTGACGGTTGCTCAATTCTTCAGTCACATAATACACCGCCACAGCAACCATCGCTATGACAAAGAGGGAGGCAAGGATGGCCTTCGACCTATTTTTCTTTATAGAATGCAGGTTATCCATGGGCGGCCCTCCTTCCTCCGGAACATTGCGCCGCACCACTCTCAGCCATGGCCCTGGCGATACTTCTCTTCGTATTCCTCATCACGCTGCTTCGCAAGTCCCATCACGCAACACGCATGAGAAACGCGTGACGTTGCACATACATATTGTTTCGGGTTTGTTGCCTCGAAGCTCCTTTTCCCAACAAAACGATGGAGACGCCAACTTCCGAATCGTTTTCGTGAAACATCCTCTGGATCCACTCCCCCCGGATTCACTCCGGGATTTCAATTCCCTCTGCGCTTGCAGTGGTCTTCCAGTCGCCACACGTCACATTTCATGAACACATACTGGATGTGTCCTGTCTTTCGATGAAAACCTGTTGCACGCGCGCCTGATCGTGTCCCGACCAAGGCGTTCAACGCAAAGCATGGGGATGTCGTGGGAACAAACAATCGAGCATGGGAAGTTTCAAGGGGGATCGGCCGGAGGCGACGGCAAGGCGCGCTCCTGAGAAGACTTCGCCCGCCGGGGGGGTCCGGGGGAAATCATTCCCCCCGGGCGGGGTACGGGGCGGCAGCCCCGATTGTCTTACGTCGGCTGGCGGGGCGGCAGCCCCGTTTGTCTTACGTCGGCTGCCGGGGCGGCGGACTATCTGCTCAAACCGTGCCCCCTGGACGAACTGGCGGGGTGCGTGCGGGCGGTGTACGACCGCAAAAAAGCCGAGGAGACGCGGTAAAGGAATACGGGTGCGCCGTGCGGCGCGGCACGAATCCCACGCGATCTTCCCAACCAAGGCGAAACAACGGCGAAGGCCCCGGAAACGTCTCCCGGGGCCTGGCCTGCCATCACGGACAGCACCGTCTTGATCGGCCTGTACGGCCTTAATCGGCGAGCAAGAGCAAATAAACCGGCGCAAGCGATGATGCGGCGGTTTGTACGATGTTCGGGGCGACCAAAACGGTGTTGTTTTCTCCGTCAACCACATAGAGTTCCCCTTCAGGGCCGAAGGCAAGAGAGGCCGGCATTTCGAACTGCCCATCTGCCCTTCCGGTTGTACCCCAGGATTCCAGAACCTCGCCGGAAGGCGAAAGCTTCACCACGCGGGAGCTTTCCATATTCGCGACATAGATGTTGCCGCTTTGGTCCAGGGCTACTCCGGCAGGATGGTGGATGAGGTTCGTCGAGGTCCAGGTGGCCAGGACGCTGCCGTCTGAGGCCAGTTTCACGATGCGGTCGTTCCCTGTATCCCCCACGTAGATGTTGCCGCTATCGTCCACGGCCACACCTTGCGGATAGAAAAACTGCCCGGAACCGCTGCCGGAGAATCCCCAGACCGCCAAAGACGTCCCGCTCGGCGACATTTTCACGATGCGGCAATTTATGGCCTCCGCCACATAGATGTTGCCCGCGCTGTCCAGGGCAACCCCCACGGGCTCGCTGCATTCCCATGTGGCCAGGACGGTACCGCTTTGCGACAGCTTGACGATTCTGTTGTTTTGGTTATCCGCCACATAGAGGTTGCCCGAGGCGTCATGGGCCACTCCGAATGGGGAATGGAACTGCCCGGCGGCCAGGGTATCCAGGATGGCTCCGGACGAGGACAGCTTGGCGATGCTGTTGTTTAGGGTGTCCGCCACATAGACGGTTCCGTCGGCGAGAGCGGTGATTCCTCTAGGATAATTGAAATGTCCGGTGGCGGGGTCATGGCTGCCCCAGGCGGCCAGGTAGGTTCCGGCCGAGGAGAGCTGTTGCAGCCGAGCATTCACCGAATCCGCCACCCAGACGTTGCCGCTGGCATCGCAGGCGATTCCCTCGGGCTGTTTGAACTGCAGGGGGTCGCTTCCGAAGCTTCCCCAGGAAGCCACATACGCCCCGTCCGAGGCCAATTTCACGACCCTGGCGTTGAAGTAGTCCGTCACGTAGGCATTGCCGACGCCGTCGAAGGCGATCCCCTCCGTGACTATCGCGCTGCTGGCGGCGCCCAAGTCGGTCCACTCCGTGACATACGCCCCGGCCGTCGTCATGGCCAGGATGCGAGCACTCCCGTCCACCACATAGACGTTGCCGTCGCTGCCGATGGCGACGTCTTGGGGGCTTTTGAAGGCTCCCCCCGGAGAGCCGGCGCCGTCATACGCGGCCAAAACGGCGCCGGCCGTGGTCATCTTCACGATGCGGCCGTTCCAGGAGTCCGCCACGAAGATGTTCCCGGCGCCGTCCAGGGCCAGGCCGTACGGGTATTGGAAATATCCCAAAGCGGTGCCTTCGCTGCCCCAGGTGGTGATGAATGTGCCGTCCGACGCCATCTTTACGATGCGGTGGTTCCGGGTGTCGGCCACATAGATGTTACCCGTCGCGTCGACGACGACGCCACCGGGTCTGTTGAACTGCCCTGAGCCGGAACCTTCGCTGCCCCAGGAGGCCAGCACGGCGCCGTCCGAAGACAGCTTTACGATGCGGCTGTTCATGGAGTCCGCCACGAAAAAGTTTCCGCTGCTGTCGATGAAGACGTCCATGCACGTATTAAACACGATGTGCTTGTAGGTCGCCGTGTCGCGCGGAGCGAACCGCGAAAATTCCACGTCGGTGGCAGCCATGGCTCCGGCTGTCCAGCAAAAGAATAAAAACACACCAAGAATGGGCACCGCACGGAAAAATATATTATTCTTCATGGACGAGTTCTCCTCCTTTTTTGCATTCTAGAAAAGATATTCACCTGTCGCAAAAGTACCAGCAATATTCATGAACAAGACATTTTCCATCATTACTTCTGAAAAATGCCGCACATAATATGTATGCTTAAAACAATCACCGTGGAATCTTCGAAATGCGCCGTACGTTTTTATGCGCGTTGCCCCATACACCCCATATCAGGCAGCACACATCTTCCGGTTCGCCGCGAGCGGGTCCGGCACATTTTCAGCTAGCGGAAAAGCAACGGCGGCGCTGTCCGGGAAAACCCCTACATTGCACAATGGAATCAGGGCATACGTCGCAGAATCGGAAGGAGAAGTGTGGGAGGGGCGTTTCCGCCGGGGGGGTCCGGGGGGAATCATTCCCCCCGGGCGGGGTACGGGGCGGCAGCCCCGATTGTCTTACGTCGGCTGGCGGGGCGGCAGCCCCGATTACAGCGACACAAACTCCGTCGAAATCTTCCCGGCGTCGAGCGTCACGATGGCCAGGCTGCCTTCGCGCAGGCTGCCGGGGTTGATGCACCGCGTCCTGCCGTACTGCGAGTCCTCGCGGGCGTGGGTGTGCCCAAAAAAGATGATGTCGTAGTCCGGCCCGAAGGCCTCGTAGATGCGCCGCGACAGCCCGGCCTTGTAGCCCCAGCCGTGGCACACCGCCACGTTCAGGCCGTCCAGTCCCAGGTCCAGCCGGGGCGGCAGGTCCACGGCCAGTTGGTAGTCGTCCATGTTGCCCTGGACGCAGTAAAAACAGGGATGTTGCAGAAAATACGACCAGGCCGAACGCCCGGTCATGTCGCCGCAGTGGATGACCGCGTCGGCCGCCGCCAGATGGCGCGCGAAGGCCTTCTCCAGCCAGTCCGTCGGGGCCGAGAGGTGGGTGTCCGAGACCACGCCGATACGCATTCCGGCTACTCCTTGCCGTTTTTTTTGGTCCACCACATCCTGTCGGGGCCCTGAAACCACCAGTCGGTGTGGTCGGTCTCCATGACGCTCTTGGCCAGGGCCCTGGCCTCGTCGGTCTTTAAGCGCTCAAGCGAGCAATCGAGCCACTTGGCGGCGTAGCGGTTGCCCAGGTCCAGCTCTTCCTTGAGGTTGACGATGAGGTCGAGTTGGTCCGCGTCGTGGGCCAGCACGGATTCGGGCGTGGCTCGCGACTCCAGTTCATCCCAGGCGTCGAGGATGTTTTCGCGCAGCCCCGTGCCGGTCAGGGCGTCGGTCAGGGCGCGTTTGTCGTCGCAGGTGTTGTAGAGCTTGTTGACGTAGTTGAAGTCGCCGGTTCGCGCCTCGTGCAGGTCGTGGAACAGGCACAGGGCCATGGTCTTAAGCGGGTCCGCGCCGCCCATCCCGGCCAGCACATAGCCGATGACCGCCGTGCGGAAGCTGTGTTCGGCCACGTTCTCCGCGCCCGAGCCCAGAAACTGGTAGCCCGTGCGCGGGGTCTTGCGCAGCATGCCGACCTCGAACAAAAAATCGGCCAGCCGCGTTAGCCGGTCGCGGCCGGTCATGTCGAAGGCGGCCTGCCCCCCGGTCCCGCCTGCGGCCTGAGCCTCGGTGTCGCCTGCGGCCTGTGCGTCAACCCCGTTTGCGGCCTGCGCCTCGCCCCCGCCTGCGGCCTGCGCCTCGGTGTCGCCGGGCTTTTTCACGAGCGGTAGTCCGCGTTGATCTTCACGTAGTCGTAGCTCAAATCCGAGGCCAAAAGCACATACCGGCCCGGGCCGTCGCCCAGTTCGATGTCCACGGGGATCTCGCCCCGGCGCATGTGCGGGGCCAAAAGCCCGTCCAGGTCGCCGCCCGCAGGCATGCCCCGGGTGAAGACCGGCACGCCGCCCACGGTCACGCTGACCCGGGAGGGCTCGAAGATCGCGCCGCTTCTGCCGATGGCGCAGACGATGCGGCCCCAGTTGGCGTCCTCGCCGAACATGGCCGTCTTGACCAACGGCGAGTTGCCCACGGCCCGGGCCGCCAGCTCGGCCTGAGCGTTGTCCGCCGCTCCCTTGACCTTGATGCGGATGATCTTGGTGCCGCCCTCGGCGTCCTGCACGATCATGTAGGCCAAGGCCTGGCAGACCTCCATCATCACCGCCAAAAGCTCCTGGCGGCCCTCGGCGGAGTCGATGGTGACCTTCGAAGCCCCGTTGGACAGGGCCAACACGCAGTCGTTGGTGCTGGTGTCGCCGTCCACGGTCACGGAATTGAAGCTCGCATCGGCGCAGGCCGCCACGGCCTCATGCCACCACAGCGACCCCACGTCGGCGTCGCACAGAAGTACGCCGATCATGGTGGCCATGTTCGGGGCGATCATGCCCGAGCCCTTGGCCATGCCCAAAACCCGCACCTCGCCCGAGGGCGTGGAAAGCGAACTCCAGGCCAGCTTGGGGAAGGTGTCCGTGGTCATGATGGCCCGGGCCGCCCGGCATGGTCCAATCTGCCCCAGACCGTCCAGAAGATCCGGCACGGCCGCCTTCCACTTGTCCAGATCCATGCGCGGCCCGATGACGCCCGTCGAGGCCGGAAGCACCTCGCGCGGCGCAATGCCCAGCCCCTCGGCCACAAGCTTCAAGGTCTGGCGGCAGTCCTCGATGCCCTCGTCTCCGGTGCAGGCGTTGGCCTGCCCGGCGTTGACCAGGATGGCCCGGGCCCGGCCGCCGGTCTTGGCCATATTGGCGCGGGCCACGGTGACCGGCGCGGCCTGGAAGGCGTTTTGGGTGAACACCCCGGCAGCCGAGGCCTCGGTCTCGCTGACGATGAGCATCAGATCGTCGCGGCCGGAATACTTGAATCCCGCGCCGACCGCGGCGAAGGAAAATCCCTTGGGAACAGGTACGATGTCGGAAGCCATGGCGTGTCCTTGTGTGCGATGAAGTGATCGGGGCTGCCGCCCCGCCTGCGGCGTGACCAATCGGGGCTGCCGCCCCGTACCCCGCCCGGGGGGAATCATTCCCCCCGGACCCCCCGTCGCCGGGCGCTCCCGCCGACGCGTTGCGTCGGCGGGAGCGCCCGGAAGACGGACGGCGGGATGAAAGAGACGTGGAGAAGATATATATGAGTTTGTTGCGGCAGGCCAGAGGGGGGAGAGGGAACACCCGGAAACGCCGGGGTTGGGAAGGGGAGAGAAGAACGAGTGGAGCGGAAGAGTGATGACCGGAGTCGTCAGGGCAAAGAGGCTTGACACCCGGGACGCGGCGGACCAGAAGGCGGGCATGGAACGCATGATGCGGATGTTGCTGACAGCCATGCTGGTCTTCGGGATGGCCGGGATGGCCGGGCCCTTTGCAGCCGGGGCGGCCAGCCTTGAAGACGAGCTTTTTTTCGCCGCCGACGCCTATTATCGCGGCCTGGACGCCCGGGCCATCGGCGGCTTCGAGGATGTCCTGAAAAAAGACCCGGCCAACGACTATGCCCTGGCCCGGCTGGGCGTGCTGTTGGCGGAAAAAGGCGACCTGGACGCCGCCACGCAACGCTTTCAAAATGCCCTGGCCGTGGACCCGGAAAACCTGTTCGCCCTCAAATGGCTGGGCATCCTGGCCCTGCGCCGGGGTGACCAGGACCAAGCGGCCCGCCGCTTCCAGGCCATGCTCGACGCCGATCCGGGCAACGCCCAGGCCACAGCCTGGCAAGGCGTGGCCCTGATGCTCGAAGGCGACCCTGTCGCCGCCGTGGAGCGGTTTGCGGCAGCCTCGGCCGCCGACGCGGATGACCCCGGCCTGCATTATCTGCTGTCCCTGGCCTATGCCTCCCTGGGGCTGCCGGAAAACGCCCGCCTGGAACTGGAAACGACCCTGGAGCTTAGGCCCACGGACGTCCCGGCCCTGACCCGGCTAGGCACGCTGTTCTACCGCCAGGGACAGCGCGATCTGGCCGAGGCCTCCTGGCGGCAGGCCATGACCGTGGAACCGGGGTATGTCGAGGCCCGGTTCTGCCTGTCCCGCAGTCTGGCCGACGCAGCCCTGGCGGCCCAGGCCGAGGGCAACGAGGCCAAGGCCGGACGGCTGTGGATGCTGGCCCTGGAGGCGGACCCCGCCAACGGCGAGGCCCTGGCGGCGCAAAACGCCGCCTCCCAGGAAGCGCGGCCGACCCCAGACGCGCAACGGCCAAACGACAAGGCCCAGGCCCCCCGAGCCGCCGAAGCCGCCTCTCAGAAGACCCGGACGGACACCGGCGTGTCCCACTCCTCCGAGAAAACCGCGAACAACAAGAAATGAACTAGGAAATCAGCATATTGCGCAGGTATTGACGGACGCCGCCGTTTGCTACAATGTGCCCGCCAGACGGCGGTTCGCGCCAATTCCCGCCTTGCCAAGGACGGTTTTTCATGAAGCACCCTCTTTCCCGCCTCGTAGCCCTCGTCGGCCTGACCCTGTGTCCGGCCCTGGCCCAAGCCGCAGACTCCGGTTGCCCCATCTGCGACTGCAACACCCAGTCCACCCGCTGCATCCTGGGGTGCCAGAGCACCCCCGATTTCATCCGACGCCAGCAATGCCAGATATCCTGCGACAAGAACTTTTCGCTTTGCCTCGATGCGGCCTACAAGGCCATCAGCGCCGCCGAGGAACAAAACAACGTGCAGACCACCGCCGTCACCACCACGACCGTCACCCGTTGAGCTGATTCGATATCCCCCCCTTTTCCAGGCCGCCCCGCACGGGCCCGGCCCGACGGTTCCTTTTGGCGCGTGCCTTCGCCGAAGAAAGAGCCCTCCCGGGCGCGGCCCGTTGGGCCATGCGGCCGCGCAAGCGCCGCCGGAGAGAGGCCGCCCCGCGCAGGCGCGCCCCAACGCTGCAATGCGTGGTCGGCGACGACCTGCTCACCGGCCGCCCCGCAGGGGCACGGCCCGATGGTCCATGCGGCCCATCAAGCGCCGACGACGAGCGACTGCCCGGCACGGGTCGTCCCGACCCCCTGCCCCCGCCCCAGGCCCACGCCGGTGATGCCCCCCGCGCCTTTCCCGAAACGCCGCACGCACAAATGCGAAACGGCTCCTGGGAGCCACCCGGGAGCCGTTTCGCTTTGAAATTTCTTTCAGAGGAAGGATGACTTCTTCTTAGCAGGGATCATGCCAACACCCAAGAAAGACCTTGTTTTATATTTTTATCCTGAAATACCAGCATAGTAGCAAACGCTGCCGACGCCCACGCCGTCCGGCAGCCCCGGGAACTGCCCCGAAAGGGTAAAAATTTTTGTATTCCGGGTTTCCGCCCTCGCCCAAAGGCGGGGACGGGACATCGCGCCGGAGGCGCTTGCCTCGGACCGCCGTCCCCGCCCCCCCCCGCCCTGCGAAGCCGGGGCGCATGGCGACAGGCCCATCGGGCGATCAAACGCCCCGGCCCGGAACCGGGCAGCGGCCATCGGCAGGGCGAGAGCCTGCCCTGGCAGGCCTTTCCGGGCAACGGCCCCCATGAGCGGCCACGCGGCAGGGCAGGAACCGGCCCCGGCTTTCCGCCACAAAGCGAAACGGCTCCCGGGAGCCACCCGGGAGCCGTTTCGCTTTGAAATTTCTTTCAGAGGAAGGATAAGAGGTGAAAAGCAGATATCGTGCCAACCCCTGAAATTCCACCCCATCTCAATTAAAATACCATTAATTCAGCATATTACGCTTCAACCCGACCGTTTTGGCCGATCCGTTGCCCCATCCAGGCCCCCGGGCGGTAAAAAAATTTGGCCCAAAGCCGGGGGTGTCCGGGCCAAGTACAGATTCTTGTACACCCGCAGGCCCAGGACTCAATTCCGGTGGTCATCCTGCATCCAACGCAGCAGATCATCCTGCCGGGCCTGACGCTTGGGGTCGAAGCGGTCAGTGGACTGGGAGGGAACGCAGCCAATGCTCAGGGCGGCCAAGGCCAGGACAAGCACGGCGGCCGTCACCCGGGAGAAGAGACCTTTTTTCATATGCAACCTGCCTTTCTTTTTTTCCAACTCCTATCCCAGTTCGCCGCACAGCGCCACCATCCGCTGATGTCCCCCCGTCCCCATGCCCCAGGCCGTGTTCCCCGCACGGCTGGCGGCGCGCTCCCGTTGTTTGTCGCCGACCATCGCGTCCCGCCATATTTCCGCGCGCCTGGGGGCATGATCCGTCCGTAGCCGTCGTGTCTGGTGACGGTATTTGCCCAAATGCGTGCCGTTTGTGAACCCGGTGCACATCATCCGCCTCAGGACTGCAAAAATATGCACACAATCCCGGGATGTTGGCACCCTGGCAAAAGATTTGCTAGGAACATCGCAACATGGCGCCCGGCCCGCAACCGGCGTGCGCCACGAAAGGAGAACTTCATGAAACCATTCGCTTTGGCGCTTGTATGTTTTGCAATGATCACGGCCATGATGGTCGGCGCGGGCGAGGCCCAGGCCAGAGGGCCCTGCCCGCCGGGATATTTCTGGGACGGTCCCTATGGATGCATGCCCTACGCCCCGCCGCCCCCGCCGCCGGCCTATTATCCCTATTACCCTCCGGCCTGCCCGCCGGGAACCTTTTGGAGCTACGGCGCCTGCCGCACCGTGGTAGCCCCGCCGCCCCCGCCGCCCAGGTACGGCATCACCATCGACGTGCCGCCCATCATCATCCGCTAGTCCCGCCCCGCTGAAACGACCAAACGCCCGCCCCGGAAGCTGTCCGGGACGGGCGTTCGTTTTTCGCCATGGCGCGGCCGGAGCTATTTCCGGCAGCACTTCTTGTATTTCTTGCCGCTGCCGCAGGGGCAGGGATCGTTGGGGCCCACCTTGGGGGCGTCGCGGCGCTTTGGCTGCTTCTTGCGCTCGCCCGTATCGCTGCCGCCGCTGTACTGCACTTCCCCGGCGGGCTCCTGTTTGTGCTGGAACTCCTCCTCGCGCACCTCGGTTCGGATGCGCACCCGGCACAGGGCCCGCACCGAGGCGTCCTTGATGGTGAAGATCAGGCTTTGGAACAGGGTGAAGCCCTCGCGCTTGTATTCCTGCTTGGGGTCTTTCTGCCCGTAGCCGCGAAGGCCAATGCCGTCGCGCAGGTGGTCCATGCTCAACAGATGTTCCTTCCAGTTGCGGTCCAGGCTCTCCAGCAGAAAATACCTGGCGATCTCCCGGTAATGCTCCCCCGCGCCGACCCTGAGGGTCTCCAACTGGGCGGCCACGGCCTGGCGCACGGCCTCTTTTTCCGAATCGTCGCCGGTCTTGATCTCGGCGCGCACGGTGAACATCTCCTCGATGCGCGCCGCCGTCGCCTCCAGGGCCTCAGGATCGTGATCCCCCTTGGAGGAGGCCAGGGGCTCGAAGACCTCGTCCAAGAGCTCTTCGATCCAGCCCTCGATGAGCGCCTCCGGGGTTTCGGTGACCATGACCTCGCGGCGCAGGGAATAGATGACCTCGCGCTGCTGGTTCATGACGTTGTCGTATTCCAGAAGCTGTTTGCGGATATCGAAATTGTGGGCCTCGACCCGCTTCTGGGCGTTCTCGATGGCCTTGGTGACCATCCGGTTCTCGATGGCCTCGCCCTCTTCCATGCCCAGCTTGTCCATGATCCCGGCGATGCGATCCGAACCGAAAAGCCGCATCAGGTCGTCGTCCAGGGCCAGGTAGAAGCGCGAGGAGCCGGGGTCGCCCTGGCGTCCGGCGCGGCCCCGGAGCTGGTTGTCGATGCGCCGGGATTCGTGGCGCTCGGTGCCCAGGATGTGCAGGCCGCCCAGGTCCACCACGCCCTCGCCCAGCACGATGTCCGTACCGCGCCCGGCCATGTTGGTGGCGATGGTCACCCGGCCCTTGTGCCCGGCCAGGGCCACGATCTCGGCCTCTTTTTCGTGCTGCTTGGCGTTTAAGACGTCGTGGGGCACGCCTTCTTTTTTCAAAAGCCCCGAAAGCAGTTCGGACTTTTCGATGGACACGGTGCCCACCAGCACGGGCTGGCCTTTCCGGTGCAACTCCTTCACGTCGGAGGCGATGGCCTTGAACTTGTCGGCCTGGCTTTTGTAGATGAGATCGGGGAAGTCCTTGCGCACCATGTTGCGGTGGGTGGGGATGGAGATGACCTCCAGGTCGTAGATCTGCTTGAACTCCACGGCCTCGGTGTCGGCGGTGCCGGTCATGCCCGAGAGCTTCTCGTACATGCGGAAGTAGTTCTGGAAGGTGATGGAGGCCAGGGTCTGGTTCTCAGCCTCGACCTTGACCCCTTCCTTGGCCTCCAGGGCCTGGTGCAGGCCGTCGCTGTAGCGGCGGCCGGGCATGAGCCGCCCCGTGAACTCGTCCACGATGACCACCTGGCCCTCTTTGACGATATAGTCCACGTCGCGCTGGTAGAGGTGGTGCGCCCGAAGCCCCTGGAGCACATGGTGCTGGAGGCTGACGTTGGCCGGATCGTAGAGGTTTTCCACGCCCAGGATCTGTTCGCAGCGGGCCACGCCCTCTTCGCTGATGAGCACGCTTTTGCCCTTTTCATCCAGGGTGAAATGCGTGTCCAGCTTCAGGGAGGGGATGATGGCGTCGATCTTGGAATACAGCGCCGTGGACTCCTCGGCCGGGCCGGAGATGATCAGCGGCGTTCTGGCCTCGTCGATGAGGATGGAGTCCACTTCGTCCACGATGGCGTAGTTCAGGGGCCGCTGCACGAGCTGTTCCTTGTAGAACTTCATGTTGTCGCGCAGATAGTCGAAGCCGAACTCGTTGTTGGTGCCGTAGGTGATGTCCGCGCCGTAGGCCTGCTGGCGCTCCTGGTCCGAGAGGCCGTGGACGATGACCCCCACGGTGAGTCCCAGATATTCGTAAAGCTTGCCCATCCAGGCCGCGTCGCGCCTGGCCAGGTAGTCGTTGACGGTGATCAGGTGCACGCCCTTGCCGGACAGGGCGTTTAAGACCACGGGCAGGGTGGCCACTAGGGTTTTTCCTTCGCCGGTCTTCATCTCCGCGATCTTGCCCTGATGCAGGGTGATGCCGCCGATGAGCTGCACGTCGAAGTGGCGCATGCCCAGGGCGCGGACCGAGGCCTCCCGGACCAGGGCAAAGACCTCGGGCAAAAGCTCGTCCAGGGGGCGGCCGTTTTGCACCTCCTGGCGCATCTTTGCGATGCGGGCCTGCATGGCCGCCTGATCCAGCGGCTGTACGGAGGCCTCCAGATCGCCAATGCGGGCGACCAGGGGGGCGAGGCTTTTTATGTAGCGGTCGTTGCGCGACCCCAGGATTTTTTTGGCGATGGCCTTGAACATGGAAATCTCCTTGGCGCCTCTGGGAAGCCGCAGGAGGCGGCGTGCTGGTCGGGAGCGGGCATGGCCGCTTCGAGGCTGTGTTGTCGGGTGAACGCCGCGCGCCTGCCGGGCGGGCTCTGTTTCGTCGGGCGAACGATGCTAGCCGGGTTGGGTCGATGGGTCAACAGCGGGCTTTTTCATGGAAAAATCGACCTTGATCTTGAAAAGCTTTTCGGCCGGAAGGTTCAGGATCTCGATGCCCGTCGCGGCGTGTATGGCCGCCAGGGTGTCCCGCATGCTGTCCCGGCCGGGGCCGATCAGGGTGAACCAGACATTATAGGGATGGGCGCGCAGGTAGTTGTGGGTCACGCCGGGGTGCCGGTTGACCTCGGCCACGAAGGCCTCGATGCGGTCCTCGGGAACCTGGGCCGCGCACAGGGTGCTTAAAAACCCCAGCTTGCGGGACTGGAAGCTGGCCCCGATACGGCGGATGACGCCCTTTTGCTTGAGCGCCCGGACCCGGGCCAGGGTCTCGGCCTCGGTCAGGCCCACTTTTTCACCGATGGCGGCGTAGGGGCGCGCGCACAGGGGAAAGCCGGACTGAATCTCGGAGAGGATGTCGCGGTCGATGGAATCCATCGGCGCTACATAGGGTCGGGATGGGCGGCTGTCAATTGATCCCGCCGGTTTTTGCAGGCTCGCCCGCCTCCCGCTCCACCCGGTTGCGGCCGCCCTCCTTGGCCCGGTACAGCGCCGCGTCGGCCCGCTTGACCAGCGGCTCCGGCGGTTCGCCCGGCCGGTACTGCGCCACCCCGAAGCTCGACGTCACCCCGGGTACGCCCGGAAACGCCTGGGCCGCCACGGCCGCCCGCAGCCGTTCGGCCAATTCCGCCGCACCCTCAAGGCCCACCCCCGGGGCCACCACCAAAAATTCCTCGCCCCCCCACCGGGCCAGCCGGTCGTTTTCCCGCAAAAGCCCCATGACCAGCCGGGCCATCTCCGTCAGCACCACATCCCCGGCGTCGTGGCCGTAGGTGTCGTTGACCCGCTTGAAGTGGTCGATGTCAAAGAGGATGACCGACAGGGGCGTGGCGTAACGCCTAGCCCGGGAGGTCTCGTCGGCCAGGATCTCCGAGAGCTTGCGCCGGTTGAAGGCCCGGGTCAGGGGGTCCACCGTGGCCAGGTCGATCAGGTCGCGTTTTTCGTATTCGAGCTCCGTGATGTCGGTCAGGGTAAGCATGAGGCGATCCGCCCCGGGCAGGCGGGCGGCCGCGGCCTGGAACACGTGGGCCGGGCGGCCGGGGTGGCGGGGATGCACGAGGCTGACGATGTGCTCCCGGTCCAGGGGGTCGTCCAGGACGTCCCGGGCGAACCGGGCCGGGTCGGCCAGGGGCGCGTCCTCCACCTGGAAAAAATCGCTTAAGCCAATCCCCATGGCCTGGAATTCATGGAAGGAGGACAGGCCCATGCAGCGCAGGAGCCCCCGGTTGACGTATTCCAGCCGCCCCCGGGAAAAAATGGCCTGGGGATGGGGCGAGGCGTCCAGGAAAAAACGCACCAGCCGGTCGGATTCCCCGGCCGAGCGGCGCAGGGCCGCCACCCGGGCGGCGTCCTCCACCAGCGGCAAAAGCCGCACCGGGTCCACCGGGATGGGCACAAGCCGCACCGTGGGCAGAAAAAGGGCGCCCGCCAACTGCGTGACCTGCCTGGCCGTGCCCAAGAGGAAAAACGGCACATGCGGATCCGTGTCGGCCGCCGTCAGAGCCATGCTCACGCCGTCAAGCCCCGGCATCTGGATCCTGGCCATCACCAGGTCCGGCTTGTGGCGGCCGAAAAGGGCCAGGGCCTCCACGCCGTTTTCAGCCTCAAGGACCAGGGAAAAGCGGGCCCGCAACAGCCGCCCCCACACGGCCCGGCCCACCGCGTCGGGATCGGCCAACAGCACGCTTTGATGCTTGCCCGGGGCGTAATGCTCCGCCGGATCGGTCATGTCCATGCGCGGCTTTTTGGTTTCCGGGGTCGGCCCGGGTTGCTCCCATCGGACAGGGAACGTCCGATATGCCTTTGTCTTAGTTCCCACGACCCGTTTTGTAAACCTGACGAGGCGCGGCCCTCTGGCCGACGGTTGTTTTTGGACCGGAAATGGTTACATTCAAAAAAAGGCGCATCGCCTGCGCACAGCAACGTTCTCGCCCGTACTCGTATGGCGTTCACAAAAACATGCTAGCTTTTTGTGAATAAAAATAACAAATTCAATATGTTGATGCTTTCAAAGGCATAACGGAAATTCCCACTCGCCACACCAGGCAAGGAGGTCGCCATGAGACGGCTCACCATTCTATGCGCCTTGGCGTGCATGGTTCTCGCGGCCGGCATCTGCGCGCCGCCTGCGTTCGACCTGGGCAGTCCCTTGGCCATCGGCATTACGCAGGCCTTCGCCCAACCCTGGGGTCCACCGCCTCCGCCGCCGCCTCCCGGCTACCGGCCGGGCTGGGGTCCGCCGCCTCCTCCGCCGCCGTATGGCTACCGGCCGGGCTGGGGCCCGCCGCCGCCTCCGCCGCCGTATGTCTATCGGCCGGGCTGGGGCCCGCCGCCACCGCCGCCTCCCTACTGGGGGGGCTACGGTCCCTGGCGGCCGGGACCGCCGCCGCCTCCGGGCTGGGGCCCGGGTCCAGGCCCGTGGCGACCGGGACCGCCGCCTCCGCCGCCCCCGCGCCCCGGTTGGGGGCCGAGGCCGGGACCGTGGCGTTGACGTCGAGAGCCGTATTGACGCCCCCCGATGGAAACGCCATCATCGGGGGGCGTTTTGTCGGCCATGCCGACCAGTCCCAGGACCGTCCCGTACCCGGCACGTCCGGCCGTTTCGAGTGAAAAGGGGCGGCCGTCCCTAACGTCAATTCCGGAGGAACACGCCGTATGCCGCGCCTCGCCGCACTGCTCTGCCTTGTGGCCCTGACCGTCCTGGCCGTTCCGGCCCTGGCCATCGACAAAAAAGATCTCCAGACCGAGCCCACGGTCTACGCCCGGGTGGTGGAGACGCCCGACCCGGCCCTTCTGGGCTGCTTCACCCGGGTGCGCCCCTCGGAATTCAAACGCCCCAACACCTATTCCCTGTGTCTGGTGCAGCGCGGGGACAAATACGCCGTCTTCTACGACTGGCGGGACGGCAAGACCTATGAAAGCCACACGGGCTGGATGCCGTTCTCCATCATGAAGGACCGCCTGACCAGCGACACCGAGCCCAGTTCCTATATCCTCAAGGACGGCGAACTCTGGCACAGCTACGCCGGGCGCGACTCCACGCACCGCATGCGCCGGGAGACGCCCTGAACCCAGTGGAGCTGCAACATCCTGAACGGGACGGGGAGCGGGCATGCCGTATTCGGGGCCGCCTGCGCTCCCCGTCGCCGGGCACGGCCGAAACGGGCCGCTTCCCTGCATTTCCGCCCCGCCTCGTCTCCCCCCTCCGGGCAAAGCGCCGCCGTCCCATGGCGACCGCGCGGCATGGCCGCAGCCGGACACGGCCCAAGGCTTTGGCCGCACCCCGGAATGCCCTCGTACGTGTCGCCATCCCCTTTCAAGCCCAGAGGATCATGAGCGCGCCCATCCTTACCCGCCCGCCCTCATCCCGCTTCGGCGCTTCGATCCCACACTGGAGACCGGCATGTGGGACATAGTCATGCACCTGGACCGGCATGTGGCGGCCCTCGGCCTCGAATACGGCGTGTGGGCGTATGTGGTGCTCTTCGGGGTGGTGTTCGCCGAGACCGGGCTCATCGTGGCCACCATCCTGCCCAGCGATACGGTGCTTTTCGCAGCCGGGGCCCTGGCGGGCAAAGGCATCTTCCCGGTGTGGGGGCTCTATGCCGGGTTCGCCCTGGCAGCCTTCGCCGGGGACTACGTGAACTATCTGGCCGGGGTCTTTCTGGGGGAACGGTTCTTCGTCCGGGGCCGGGTTCCCTTTGTGAGCCCCGAGGCATTGATGAAGGCCCACGACTATTACGCCACACACGGCGGCATGACCGTGGTGGCGGCCCGGTTCGTGCCGGTGCTGCGGGCCGTGGCCCCGCTGGCCGGGGGCGTCGCGGGCATGGGCACGGGAAAGTTTCTGGCCTACAGCGCCATCGGCAAGGCCGTGTGGGCCGCCATCTACGTCTTCGGGGGCTATTTTTTCGGACAGATCCCGTGGATGGAGAAAAACTTCGCCGTGGTGGTGCTGGTGGCCATGGGCGTGCCGTTTGTGGTGGCCGGGCTGCGCGTGGCCTGGGAGATGGGGAAGCGGAAAGGCCGCCGGGAGGGGGGCGGGATCAGGATGTGAAACAGGGACGGAGGGATCAGCCGGAGCTGGCTTCGTCGGCCGTTTCGGCGATGACACGGCACGCAATCCCAGTCCCTCCGGCATCGAAGCACATGGTGTAGACCATCATTTTTTCCTTGGCAGGCAGGGCCTCCAGGTTGGTCATGTTCTCCACCACGTAGGTCCCCATCCGCTCGCATCGTTCGTCCACCTGGCGGTGCTCGGCGTTTGGCCGCAAGCCCCGCGCGTCAATGCCGATATAATGCACCTTCCGCTCCAAAAGACGATCCACAAGATCCCATGACACCGCCACATGGGCCTGCAGATAGTCCGGCGTTCCGTAGCCGGAGCGGGCCATGTACCCGGTGTGGAACATGACGAAATCCCCGGGACGGACGAACGCCATGTCGACATCCTCGGGCCGGATCTCGCGCTCACGGCAAAACGCGCGGACATCGAACCGCACGCCCCGGCTTTTGAAATAGTCCAGGGGGACGACGGTCCCGAGGATCCTGTCCAGGTGGGTGCCCACATGCCCAGAGGCCACGAGACGGGTGACATTCGCCTCGGACTGCACCGATTCCTCGATGCCTGCCCGAAGTGGAAGGGAAAGATCATGCAGCATGGCGTACGCTCCTTTGGCGATGCGTTTTTCGGCTTGCCATCGCCCGTTTTCGTCGCCACCGTACGGCATTCCCTGCGGAGGGCGGTAACCGTGGCAAGCCAGACCATGCCGCCCATCGGCCAAATCAGGATCCGGCAGGGCATCGCGAGCCCCGGTCACAAAGGAGGGGTATGGCCCATATGATCCAGCCTGCCGATCTGTTGGTGATCCCTCTGTCGCCTGAAGTCACGCTGGATGCGCTCCCCGGGGTGCGGACCAGAACCCTTGAGGCTGCACCGGTGACGGGCAGGGATCTGCACCGGCACGACATGGGGCAACTCTATTGCCTCACGGCCGGACTATGCGTGATCGAGGATGCCGCCGAACGCCTGAGCCTGCCGCCGGGACAGATCGGGTGGATTCCCCCGGAAACGCCGCATGCGGCCCTGCGTCACGGCGACATCGTGGGTTGGGCGGCCTACATCGCCCCCGGCTGGTGCGGTATGCTGCCCTCCGTCCCCTGCACCCTGGAGTGCTCCCCCCTGATTCCCCTGATCATGGAACGATTCCTGCTGCAAAACGGCTGCGTCGCCATGGCCGCCGCCTCCGAAGCCCTTGACCCGCCAGCGACCGCTGATGACTCGCCGGAGGCCAGAACCCGTCGCCTGTTCCGCGTGCTTCTCGACGAGCTCGAAGACGCCCGACCGGTCTCCAAGCCTCTTCCCTTACCGCGCGACCCCCGATTTTTACCCGTACTCCGCAGTCTTCTGCACAACCCGGCTGATCCGCGACACCTCGCCGCCTGGGCGCGGCAGGCCATGCTGAGCGAACGCAGCTTCAGCCGTCTTTTCGCCCGCGAAACCGGTATGCCGTTCAATCACTGGCGGCGGCGGGTCCGGCTCATGCGGGGACGCGAACTCCTCGCGGCGGGGGCCTCGGTGCAGGAGGCGGCGTGGGGCGTGGGGTACGAGAATGTCAGCGCGTTTATCGCCGGATTCCGGCAGCTTTTCGGAACCACACCCGGACAGGCGGCTGGAAGACAGCGGAAAAGGTCCGGCTGAAAGGCCATATCCACCCGTCCCCTGCGAAGGGACGGAAAGAGAAAAGGAAGGGTGTCAGACCCATCCGTCCCGTCAGCCCGGGCAGGATGCGCCGGGCTGCTCCCGCCGGTCCAGGACGCGTTTGACCTTGCCGTCCGTGCGTTCCAGACTCTTGGGCTCCACCAGCCGCACCCGGAAGGACACCCCCAGTTCCGAGGCCAGGCGTTTCCTCAGACGTTCCACGAGATTTTGATGTTCGCTGATGCGGTCCAGGAACACGCTCTCCGTGGCCTCGACCTCGACCGTGGCCTCGTCCAGGGCCCCCTGGCGTTCCACCACCACCTGGTAATGGGGGGTGATGCCCTCCACCTCCAAAAGCACGGCCTCGATCTGGGACGGGAAGACATTGGTGCCCCGGATGATCAGCATGTCGTCCGTGCGCCCCAGGATGCGCCCGATACGCCGGAAGGTGCGGCCGCAGGGGCACTCCCCGGGCATGATGCGGGTCAGGTCGCCGGTGCGGAAGCGGATCATGGGGAAGGCTTCCTTGGTCAACGTGGTCAGGACCAGCTCGCCGCACTCCCCCTCGGCCACGGGCTCGCCCGTGACCGGGTCCACGATCTCCATGAGAAAATGGTCCTCGCTGACATGCATGCCGCCGCGCTCCTGGCATTCCCCGGCCACTCCCGGCCCCATGATCTCGCTTAAGCCGTAGTTGTCCGTGGCCGTGACCTTCAGGCGCGACTCGATTTTCGCGCGCATGCCCTCGGTCCAGGTCTCGGCCCCGAACAGGCCATGGCGCAGGGACAGGGCGTTGGCGTTGATGTCGAGTTCATCCAGGGCGTCGGCCAGGTGCAGGGCGTAACTCGGCGTGCACACCAGGGTGGTGGTGCGGTAGTCCTCCATGATCATGGCCTGGCGGCGGGTGTTGCCGCTCGAGGCCGGGATGACCGCCGCGCCGATGGCCTCGGCCCCGTAGTGGAACCCGATGCCGCCGGTGAAAAGCCCGTAGCCCAGGGAGATCTGCACCACGTCGTCGCGGCCCGCGCCCCCGGCCGTGAGCACCCGGGCCACAAGCCCGGCCCAACGTTTCACGTCGTTTCGGGTATACCCCACCACCGTGGGCTTGCCCGTGGTGCCGGAAGAGGCGTGCAGCCGCACCACGTCGCGAAGCGGCACGGCGAAAAGCCCGTAGGGATAGCTGTCGCGCAAATCCTTTTTGGTGGTGAAGGGCAGCCGCCGCACGTCGTCCAGGCTTAAGAACCCGTCGGGATCGATGCCCATTTCCGCGAACCGCTTGCGGTAATGGGGCACGTTGCGGGACACCCGGGTCAGCGTGGCCTGGAGCCGCTCCAGTTGCAGCCGCCGCAGATCCTCGCGGGCCATGGTCTCGATTTTCGGTTCAAAATACATGGAGTCCTCGCGCGGCCGAAACGGCCGCAGGTTACGTCCTGGCGGCCACCGGAACGTGGGCCAGTTCCAGGGCCAGTTCGCCCACGAAATGGGTGATGGCCTTGCGAAAGCCGCGATGCACCGAATCGAAGCGCAACCCCAGGTGCAGCACGCCGTCCCGGGTGGTGACATTGGTCACCTCGGTGAACACCGTATACTGGTTTTTGGGCTCAACGGCATAGAATTCGAGCTTGACCCGATCCCCCCCGGCGAAGGGGACGCCCTCTGCGCCGCGCAGGCTCACCCGGCAGCCGCTGGGAGACAGGTCCGTGAGGATGCCGGTTCGCGGCGTGTCGTCGTCCCGGACCAGGGTGGCCGGAAACAGGCAGGGCACGCGCGGCTCCCGACGCAACTCCAGAACCTCCACATGGGAGGGATATTCCAAAAACAGCAGGGAGGCCGGGTCCACGATGTAGTTCATGACCATGGCCCGAAAGCCGTAGACCGTGCCGCAGTGGACGTAGCGGCCGGTGACCACGTGCTTTTTTTTGGCCTTCTTCTTCATGGTGGCGGTGAACGGAATGGACAGGATCAGGTAGGCGTCGGGGAAAAGCCCCACCATGATGCCGCAGAACCGTTCCTCATCGCCGGGGAAGACCAGTTGCACCTTGGTGCCGCGTTCGATCTCCATGTCCGCCTCCCGTGCGGGACCGCCAGGTCATGTCCCGGATGCGTGGTTTCCCGCCGCAGGGGCGAGACGTTCTCCGGCAGGATGGGCGAAATCTTTACGGACGGGCGAAATCGTTCACCGCCCGGGTCAGGTGGCGTCCCGCTCCCGGCCCAGGTAGGCCCGCTGCACGTCGCGGTTGGCCAAAAGCTCATCGCTTGGGCCCTGGAGCATGATGCGCCCGGTCTCCAGGACATAGCCCCGATCCGCCACGGCCAGGGCGCTTTTGGCGTTTTGCTCCACCAAAAGCACCGTCAGCCCGCGCTCGTCGCGAAGCTTCACGATGTGCTTAAATATCTCCTTGCACACGGCCGGGGCAAGCCCCATGCCCGGTTCGTCGAGCAGAAGCACCGAGGGCCGGGCCATGAGCGCCCGCCCGATGGCCAACATCTGCTGCTCCCCGCCGGAAAGCGTCCCGGCGGCCTGCTTTTTGCGGTCGCGAAGGACCGGAAACATCTCGTACACGGCCTCCCGGTCGGCGGCCACGGCGGCCTTGTGGGCCCGGCCGCGCCGGGTGTAGGCCCCAAGCAGCAGATTGTCCTCCACGGAAAGCGGCCCGAAGACCAGCCGCCGCTCCGGCACCTGGGAGACGCCCCGGCGCACCACGGCATCCGGCGAGAAGGCCTGGATCTCGTCCCCTTTGTGCAGGATGCGGCCGCCGCCGACCCGCACCAGCCCGGACACGGCCCCCAGAAGCGTGGTCTTGCCCGCGCCGTTGGCCCCGATCAGGGCCACGATCTCGCCCGCCTCCACATGCAGGGAGACCCGGCGCACGGCGTGAATGCGGCCGTGAAAGATGTCCACGTTTTCCAGGGCGAGCATGCGTTCTCCAAGGGGCCGGGGGGATCAGTCCCCCAGGTAGGCGGCCACCACATCCGGGTCGGCCTGCACCTGGGCCGGGGTTCCCGTGGCCAAAACGGCCCCGAAATGCAGCACGGTCACGGCGTCGCTGATGCCCATGACCAGATCCATGTCGTGTTCCACAAGGCCCACGGTGATGCCGAGTTCGTCGCGCACCCGGGCGATGAGCCCGGCCAGGGCCTTGGTCTCCTGGGTGTTCAGGCCTGCGGCCGGTTCGTCCAAAAGAAGCAGCACGGGCTCGGCGGCCACGGCCCGGGCCATCTCCAGGAGGCGCTGGCTGCCGTAGGGCAACTCCCCGGCCAAAATGTCTTTTTTATCGGCCAGCCCCACGAATTCGAGTTTTTCGAGCGCCGCCTCGCGGCAGGCCCGCTCCCCGGCCCGGAAACGCGGGGTGCGCAGGATGCCGTCCAGGATGCCGTAGGGGACCAGGGCGTGGCGGCCGGTCATGACGTTTTCCAGAACCGTCATGTTGGCGAAGACCTCCAGGTTCTGGAAGGTGCGCACCACCCCGTGGCGGGCCCGGACATGGGGGGGCAGGGCCGTGATGTCCCGGCCGCAAAGAGCCACGCGTCCCTGGCTGATGCCCACCATGCCGGTGATGGCCCCCAAAAGGGTGGTCTTTCCCGCGCCGTTTGGGCCGATAAGCGCCGTCACCGTGCCCTTTTCGATGCAAAAATCCACATCGGCCAGGGCGCTCACCCCGCCGAAACGCACGCTGACCTCGGACACGGCCAGAAGCGGCGCGCTATCCGGCATGGCCGCCCTCCCCCTGTCCGGAACTCCCGCGACGCCAGCGGCCGATCCTGCGCCAGGCCCCGGCGGAGGCCCCGGCCATGCCCATGGGCATGTACATGACGCAGGCCACCAGGATAGCCCCGTAGATCAGGATGTCCACCTCTTCGAAGCCGCGCAGGGCCTCGGGCAGGGCCGTCAGGAAAAAGGCCCCGGCCATGGACCCCCACACGCTGGCCATGCCGCCTAAGACCACCATGACCACCAGTTGCACGGAAAAATGGAACCCGAAGGACGACGGGGCCACGAAGCTTAAAAAATGGGCGTAGAGCACCCCGGCCACCCCGGCGAACACGGCCGAGAGCACGAAGACGAAGAGCTTGTACCCGGCGATGTCCACACCTGCGGTCTGGGCGGCGCGCTCGCTGGTGTGAATGGCCCGAAGCGCCCGCCCCAGGCGCGAGTCGATGAGGTTCAGGCTTAACAGCGCGGCCAGGGCCAACACGGCGGCCGTAAAATAATAATAGGAGCGGTCGGAGTCGAAGGCATAGCCGAAAAGGGCCAGCCTCGGGATGCCCACGAACCCGGACGGGCCGCCGGTGACCTCCACGGTCTCGTTCATGACGATATGCACGATGATGCCGAAGCCCAGGGTGGCCATGGCCAGATAGTTGCCGCGAAGGCGCAGGGTGGGCATGCCGATAAGCCAGGCCACCAGGGCGGAAAGCGACACCCCAAGGCCCATGCCCACGGGGATGGGCAGGCCCAGGCGGGTCGTGGCGTAGGCCGTGGCGTAGGCGGACAGCCCGAAAAAGGCGGCATGCCCGAGGGATATCTGCCCGGCGTAGCCCAGAAGCAGATTGAGCCCCAGGGCGATCAGGGCGTTTATGGCCCCCAGGATCAGGATGTTGATGTAGTATTCGTTGGGCAGCACAAAGGGCGCCGCGCCAAGGGCCAGCGCCAGCAGGACCGCCTTGGCCGCATTGCGGGCGTACCAGGGCTTCATACCCGCTCCACCCCGGCCTTGCCGAAAAGCCCCGAGGGCCGCACGAAGAGAAGCAAAAGAAGCACCACGAAGGCGAAGGCGTCCTTGTAGGCCGAGGACACGTACCCCGCGCCGAAGGATTCCATGATCCCGATGAGAAGCCCGCCCACGGCCGCGCCGAAGGGATTGCCCAGGCCGCCCAGGATGCAGGCCGCAAAGCCCTTGAGCCCCAGCATCATGCCCACGTCGTAGGAGGTCATGGTGATGGGGGCCAGGATCGCGCCGCCCACGGCCCCGGTGAAGGCCGACAGGGCGAAGGAGAAAAGCGACATGCGGGCGACGCTGATGCCCATGAGGCTGGCGGCCTTGCGGTTGCAGGCGCAGGCCAGCATGGCCTTGCCGTGGATGGAGGCGGTGAAAAAGAGCTTGAGCGCCGTCAAAAGGGCCAACGTGATGGCCAGGGCCCACAGGCTTTGGGGCTGGACGGCCGCCCCGAAAATGGCGATGGGCGCGGCCTTGCCGAACGGCGGCAGGCTGAAGGTGTCCTTGCCCCACAAAAGCATGGCCGCGCCGCGAATCAGGATGGACACCCCGATGGTGGCGATGACCAGGTTGATGGGCGAGGAGCCCTGGATGGGCCGGATGGTCAGGCGCTCCATGGCCGCGCCCACCAGGGCCGTGACCGCCACGGCCAGCAGGATGGCCGAGAAAAGGTCAATGCCGAGCCAGGTGCGGAAAAACACGCTCATCATGCCGCCGAGCATCACAAACTCGCCCTGGGCGAAATTAATGATGCCCGTGGTGTTGAAAATCATGGTGAACCCCAGGCCCGTCAGGCCGTAGGTGGCCCCCACGGTCAGTCCGGAGACGAGGTATTGGGCGGCGGCGGCAAACATCGGCGGCTGGCGGTTCCTGGTGCAAAACGGTTGGTTGCGGCGAAGCGCACGCCGGTCCCCGGGGCCACGCCCCGGAGACCGGCGGCAGGAATGCAGGGCGCTACTTGGTCATGATCTTCCAGTCGGCCCCGGCCACCTCGATCATCACGAAGGCCGTGGCGTCCAGGCCGTTATGGTCCGTGGGGCTGAAGCTGAAGACGCCGCCGATGCCCACGAAGTCCTTGATCTTCTCCAGGTTGTCCCGGATGTCCTTGGGCTCGGCCGAATTCCCCATCTGCACGGCCTTGGCCAAAAGCATGACCCCGTCCCAGCCATGCCCGCCAAAGGTGGACACGGGCTGGTTGAACTTCTCGGTGTACTGCTTGGTATAATCCAGGAGCACCTTTTTCTGCGGATCGCTGTCCGGAAGCTGGCTGGCCACGATGAGCTTGCCCGCCGGGAGCATGACGCCCTCGGCGGCCTCACCGGCCAGTTCGATGAATTTTTTGGAGGCCACCCCATGGCTCATGTACAGCGGCGTGGCCATGCCCAGCTGCACCCGGTTCTTGGCCACCACGGCCGGGCCGGGGTTGGTGCCCCAGCAGACGATGGCGTCCGGGGCAGCGGCCTTGATCTTGGTCAGTTGGGCGGTCATGTCCGTGTCTTTCGGGCCATAGACCTCGTCGGCGATCAGTTCGAAGCCGCCCGCCGGGACAAGTTCCTTGAGGACTTCGCGCCCGGCCTGCCCATAGCCGTCGGACACGGTCAGGATGGCGATTTTTTTATACCCCCGCCCCTTGGCGTGCTCCAGGATGCGGGCCACAGCGTGGCGGTCGGACTGGGGGTTTTTAAAGATCCAGGGATTGACGGGGTTGACGATTTTCTCGGCGGCCGAGAACGAGACCAGGGGAACCTCGGCGGCGGCCACGTTCTGCATGATGGCCAGGGTGTTGCCCGAGGTGGTGGGGCCCATGACGGCCACCACCTTGTCCATGCGGATCAGGCGCTGGGCCCCGAGCACGGCCTTGTTCACGTCGGTCTCGTCGTCCAGGATGACCACTTCGAGCTTTTTGCCCAAAAGCCCCCCGGCGGCGTTGACCTGGTCGACCATCATCTGCACCGTGTTCTTTTCGGGTTCGCCGAGAAAGGACGCCGGGCCGGTGACGGACAGCACGGCCCCGACCTTGACGGTGTCCGACTGGGCGGCCGCAAGGCCGGGCAGGCAAAGGGCGGCAAGGGCCACAAGCAAAGTGGTCAACACACGGTTCATGCCTTTCTCCTTCAAGTCGTCGCGGGTGTCCGGAAAAACTCCCGACGCCGCGCGGCCGGGCGCGGCAGGGACGCCGCGCCGTTTCCACTAGGATGGCCCCCTGCCAGCGGCCGCCTCACCGTATCCCGCCTCGCGCCCCGGCCTCGAAATCCCCCGGGGCGACTTCATGGACAAGACGTTTCCCCGACGCGGCCGGGGAAAACCGGCGCGCCCTTTCGGGAAGAAAGCCCTATGGCACGATGCTCCAGTCGCCGTTTTTGATGGTGACCATGACAAAGGCGGACTGGTCCAGGCCGTTGTGGTCCTCGGGGGTGAAGTTGAACACGCCGCTTATGCCCACAAAACCTTTGATCTTCTCCAGATTGTCGCGGATGGCCTGCGCATCGGCCGAATTCCCGGCCTCAATGGCCTGCTTGACCAGATAAAACGCGTCATAGCCGTAGCCGCCAAACGACGACACGGGCTGTTTGAACGCGGCTTCGTAGTCCTTGGCATAGGCCAAAAGCACCGGCTTCTGGGGATCGGCGTCGGGCAGCATGGCGGCCACGGTGAGCTTTCCGGCCGGGAGCAACAGCCCCTCGGCGGCCTCGCCGGCCAGCTCGATGAATTTCTTGGAGGCCACGCCATGGCTCATGTACAGCGGCGTGTCCATGCCCAACTGCATCCGGTTTCTGGCGATGACCGCCGGGCCCGGATTGGTGCCCCAGCAGATGATGGCGTCCGGGGCGGCGGACTTGAGCTTGGTCAACTGGGCGGACATGTCCGTGTCTTTCGGGCCGTAGACCTCGTCGGCCACGATCTCGAAGCCGCCCGCCGGAATGAGCTCCTTGAGGACTTCCCGCCCGGCCTGGCCGTAGCCGTCGGACACGGTGATGATGGCCAGCTTCTTGTATCCCTGCTTCTTGGCGTGCTCCAGGATGCTCAAGACCGCATGGCGGTCGGACTGGGCGGTCTTAAATATCCAGGGATTGACCGGGGAGACGATCTTCTCCGCTGCGGCGCAGGAAACCAGGGGAACCTTGGCGGCCGGAAAGGAATTCATGATGGCCAGGGTGTTGCCCGACACCGTGGGGCCAAGCACGGCCGCCACGTTGTCTTTTTTCAGCAACCGCTGGGCGGCCAGCACGGCCTTGTTCACATCGGTTTCGTCGTCGAGAATGATCATCTCCACTGGGCGGCCGAGGATGCCGCCTGCGGCGTTGATTTTTTCTTCAAGCATGGTCAGGGTGTTTTTCTCGGGTTCACCCAGAAAGGACGCGGGCCCGGTGACCGACAACACGGCTCCGATCTTGATCGGTTCCCCCCCGGCCAGGGCCGTCCCCGCCATGGCGAACAAGGCCATTGCCAACACGGCGAGCATCTTGGATTTCATGGAGCCTCCTTGCGAGACGGTTGACGGGCGTGACGCGACCAGGCGCCACGCACAACCGCTGTTTCTTGTCCCGGCCGGGCCTGGACGGAAAAAACATGCCTACGCGAAATATCCACGGCGCTCAAGCCCGCGCGGCAACGGAAAGCCCTTCCCGGGCGCGGTTTTTCCGCGCTCCCTGATCCGGGCCGGTTGAAAGACGGCACGCTCTCGTTTACCGTGGCCGGGCATCACGCCATCCCTGGCGCCTGCGCGCCGCCGGTCAAAGCCCCCGGCCGCCACACCAAAAAAAAGAGGAGGCTCCCATGCCGCCCGGATTTTTCCCCCGCTTCCCGGCCCGCCTGGCCGTCCTGGCCGTGGTGTTCGCCCTGGCCCTTTTGGCCGCCCCGGCGGCCGGACAGGCCCAACAGCAGGCCAAGACCGCGCCAGAGGCCAAACCCGAGGGGCAGGCCATCCCCGATACCCCCAAAAAAGACACGGGCGTGGACGGCAGGCGCACGCCGGTTGGCATCGAACACACGGATACGGACGTGGTGGGAACGCGTCTGGCCTACCACCTCAAGGAACTCCTCGGCCGGTCGTCGCTCATGACCCTGACCACCAAGGATGAAAAGAAACTGGTGCTGGTCATCCACACCCGGGAGGAATTCACCGGACGCCCGGCGGTCAGCTCCATCTATTCCGTGGCCTGGCTCTACTCCGCCAAGGACGGAACCCTGCGCTATTTTCTGTCCGGAGACACCGGCATCGTGGACGCCGTGACCCTGGAGCAGACCGTGGAGGCCATCCTGGTCAAGACGGACAAGATGGCCGCGACCTACGGCTACCTGTTCCAATAATTCGGGGCTGCCGCCCCGAACCCCGCCCGGGGGAAATCATTTCCCCCGGACCCCCTGATATCACTGGCGTTTCCGGCGCAGCTTCGCTGCGCCGGAAACGCCAGTGAAAATCAGGGCGGCCTGGAGAACGTGTCTCCCGCCACACGGACGCGAAGCGTGACGAAGTTTTTTGAAGAGGGGTCCAGGGGGGAAACTTTTTTTCAAAAAAGTTTCCCCCCTGGCCGCCGGAGACATCCCGCGGCTCTGCGTCAGCGCGAGGCCCCGGTGGGCGGTTCGGCGGCCACGCGGGAAAAGAGGTTGGTGCGGCTGTCTATGGCCTTGTCCAGGGATTGCGCCACGCGTGCATCCCCCCTGCCGTCATCGAAGCGCACCAGGACCATGCCCGCGAAGCGCTCCTTTTTGTAGACTTCCACCCGGTACACCCGCCCGGCCTTGTCCACGGAAAAGCGGTCCATGACGTCTTCACGCCGCACGGGCGTCCCGGACTCGCTGGCCTGTCCGGGCTTGGAAAAACCGATGATGTTCACCCGGCATTCGGCGCGATCCGCCACCGTAAAACTTTTCCCCACGGAGACGATGCGCCCGAAGGGCACGGTTCGGGGCGTTCCGTCCACCACCATCTCCAGGTCGCGTTCCGTGTCGTCGTATTCGAAATAGGCCGGTTCCAGTTCGGTCAGGTTGCGGTTGCCGTAGTAGATACGGAAGGCGTCGCCCCCTCCCACCACGGCCATCAGCGGATTGCTCGGCACATATTCCACGGCCGCGTCTTTTTTAAACGGCACATAGCCCAGCCGCGCCCTGGCGTCGGCCAGGTCGAAAAAGATCTTGTTGTTGTAGAAGGAGAGGGCCACGTTGCTGTTGGCGGCCTGATCCACGCCCTCGGCGGTCAGGGGGAAACGGCGCTCGAAGCCGATGCCGAGTTCGTCCATGAAGCCCTCCACGGCGCGCAGGTGGTAATAGGAGCGCATGGCCGTGGGAAATTCCTTGCTGGCCTCGATGCCGAAGGCGGGCTTGCCGTTGTTGATGGCGTAATAGGTCAGGGTCTTGGCCATTTCCTTGGCCATGACCGTGTCTTTTTTCCGGGTCAGGGTATTTTTGACGTGGTAGACGTGCTCGGGGTCGTAGAGCCCGGTATTGACCTGGGAAACCACCCGATCGGCCAGGGCCGCCAGTTCCAGATAGCGGGGTTCGCCGGTGCGCTCCTCGTCGATGACCACGCACTGGCCCCACCGCTCCGGGCAGCGCATGGCGTCCTCCCGCTCGGGCCGGTAGAAGCCGCTGCCGTCGTGCAGATGCACGATGGCGTCCACGCGCTCGTCGGTGATGATTTTCTTGATCTTGGCGATCGTCGCATATTCGGGATCGGAGGGGTCCAGCTCCTCGAACTTGCGGTTCATGTCCCCGTAGATGCCCCGGGAATTTTTGATGATGCTGGGAAAATTGAGATTGGGAACCACCCACACGCTGCCCGAGGTGATCCGGTATTGGGAAATGACCAGCGCGGCGGTGGTGAACCCCCCGGGTTCGTCACCCTGGATGCCGCCGACGACCAGGAGGGTCTTGCCGGGCTTTCCGGATTCGAGCTTGTGCAGGGTGAAGTCGAGCCCGGCCTGGACCGTTCCCGCCGTCAGAAGGACCATCACGATCCATATGGCGCACATCGTCGATTTCATGGCCTGTCCGCTCATGTCCCCGCCCCTGGTTTTCCTTTCGCGGGTCCATCCCACCTTTACAACTCGCGATCATACAAAGATCGGCAAGGTTTGTCACCCACTCCCCACGGTCCGGACGAACCATTGGAAGAAGGCGCATCAGGCGGACGAGATGACGGGCCCGCGGGCCTGGGGAACGCCCAGGCGATGTCCGGAGCCAGGGCATCGGAGATCTGCGCGTCCAGGGCGGGCCGCAGGTTCGCGGCGCGGTGCAGCGGCCGGCCAGGTCGGAGGATACGGGGCCGCCCCCTGACGACGAGGGTCGAAGAGGCTGGCCGCCGCGCGGACATCCCGGCCTCAGGCCGGGAGGGCCAGGCTGCGGGGAGACCGCAGACGCTCCAGGCGTTCGCCCAGGGATTCGGACAGGCTGCCCGGGCTGGCGGCAGAATCCGGGAGGGCCGCCTCGCCGTGGCGGCGCGCAGCGGCCTGCCTGGCCATCCTGGCGGCCTCGGCGTCGGGCAGGCCCGAGGCGTGGCGGTAGATGGTGTACAAAAGGGAGCGGCCGTAGTCGAATCTCCGCTCGTCTCCGATCCGTGGTGTCTTTTCCGAAGCAAACATGGGGGAACCTCCCGCCAGGGTGAATGATCCGGCCCGGCCGCCTGTCCCGCCCGGGCGGGACAAGGGATGTGAAGCAAACGCCGGGCCATTGTGGATGGCCCGGGTTTACGCGGGATTTCACGGGGAGGGATGACGGGCGTGCGACATTTTTGTCGCATCAAACGACAGTTTCGCATGCCCCGCCTGTCCGGACGGCCGGCCCGGGACCGGACAGGACAGGCGGGGAAGACGGATCAGACGGACGGAGCGATGGTGGCCATGATCCGGGCGAACACCCCGTCGATGTCCAGGTCCGAGGTGTCGATGACCACCGCGTCCGGGGCGGGCCGCAGGGGGGCCTCGGCCCGGGTGCGGTCCTGGGCGTCGCGCCGGGTGATGTCGGCCAGGATGGCGGCGTGGTCGGCGGGTTTGCCCATGGCCGCCAGTTGCTCCACCCGTCTGGCGGCGCGCACCTGGGCCGTGGCGTCCAGGAAAAACTTGTGCGCCGCGCCTGGAAAAATCACCGTGCCCATGTCCCGGCCCTCGGCCACAAGCTCGATGTCCCGGCCGAGTCGCTGCTGGGCGGCGCGCAAGAAGGCCCGCACCTCGGGCCGGGTGGCCAGGGTGGAGGCGGCATAGGCCACGGCCTCGGTGCGGATCTCGTCGCCCACGGGCGCGCCGTCCGCCAGAAGCGCCGTGTCCGCGCCGACCCCGCGCAGGGAGAAGTCCAGGCCCGAGAGGGCGGCGGCGATCTCCCCGGAGGGGGTGTCGGCGTCAACCGGCGAAAGGCGCAGGGCCAAAACGCGGAACATGGCCCCGGTGTCCAGATAGGCCACGCCAAGGGCCTGGGCCACCCGCTTGGCCAGGGTGGTCTTGCCCACCCCGGCCGGACCGTCGATGGTCACAACCAGAGGTTTCATGCGCCGCCCGCCGCACCGGCTTGGCCCAGAATCTCCCGCATGGCCGCCACGAAGGCCGCGTTCTCTTCGTCCGAGCCAAGGCTGACCCGCAGCCTGTCCGGCAGGCCGTAGCTGGCCAGGGGGCGCACGATAATGCCCCGGCCAAGCAGCGCCTCGAAGACCCGGGCCGCGGCCAGGGGCGGGGTGAACATGAGGAAGTTGGCCATGGAGGGGCAGACCTGGCAGCCAAGGCCCGCCAGGGCCGCCGCCACGCCCGCCCGGCCGCGCAGCACGGTCTCCCGGGTGGCCGCGATGAACTGGCCGTCCTGCATGGCGGCCAGTCCGGCGGCCTCGGCCATGAGGTTGACGCTAAACGGCAGCCGCACCCGGCGCAGATAGTCGGCCAGGGCCGGGGACATGGCCCCGAAGCCCAGGCGCAGCCCGGCCAGGCCGTACATCTTGGAAAAGGTGCGCAACACGGCCACATTGGGAAAATCTTTCAGGCGCGGCAGCAGGGTATAGTCCTTGGCCGGATCGGCGAAGTCGGCATAGGCCTCGTCCACCACCAGGATGGTCCGGGCGGGCAGGCGACCGGACAGGGCGGCCAGTTCGTCGGCGGGCACGGCGCGCCCCGAGGGGTTGTCCGGGTTGGTGACGAAGACCAGGGCCGTATTTTCGTCCACCACGGACAAAAGCGCCTCGAAATCGAAAGAGAAATCCCCGGCCAGGGGAACCTGGCGCATGTCCACGCCGCACAGCCGGGACTGATGCACGTAGATGGAAAAACAGGGATTGAAGGCCACCACATTGTCCAACCCGGGCCGGGCCGCGACCCGGATCAACAGATCGATGATCTCGTCCGATCCGTTGCCCGCCGCCACCCCGGCCGGGTCCAGGCCGAAATGGTCGGCGATGCCTGCGGTCAGGACCGGATTCCCCCCCCGGGGATAGCGGAAGGCCAGGGGGGCGGTGCGCTCAAGGGCCCGCACCACCAGGGGCGAGACGCCCAGGGGGTTTTCGTTGCTGGCCAGTTTTATGACCCGGGCCAGCCCGTATTTCTCCCGGATCTCATCAATGGACAGCCCGGGCGCATAGGGCGTGAACCCACGCACCTCGTCCCGGACAAACGGCAGATCGGACATGACGGCAGCCCCCCGCGATAGTGGTGCAGACAAAGCGCAGGAAGATATCGCCAAAGCGGCGGATGGTAAAGGGCGTCGCGACAATCGCACAACGCCCCCGGCGGTTATTTCTCTACAGGTTCTGGACGGATGGTCAGCACCGGGCAGGAGGCGCTCTTGACCACCTTCTCGGCCACGGACCCGAACAAAATGCGGTCGATGCCCTTGCGGCCGTGGGTGCCCATGACCAAAAGGTCGGCCTTCTCGCTCTTGACGGCGGCCAGGATCTCCTCGGCGGCGTAGCCGGTGAGCACCTTGCCGGTGCAGGCGACGCCCTCGAAGCGCTTGGCCACGAACTCCTCCATGGTGGTGTCCGCCCCGGCCACGATCTCGCCCACAAAATTCTCGATGGAGCTCGGCGGCACATGGAACCCCAGGTATTCGCTCAAGGATGGGGCCACGTACAGGCACAGCACCTTGGCCCCGAAGGCCTTGGCCAGTGTGGCCGCATAGTCCGCCACATGGGGACTGTGTTCCGAGAAATCCA
Source organism: Desulfolutivibrio sulfodismutans DSM 3696 (assembly GCF_013376455.1). Lineage (GTDB taxonomy): Bacteria > Desulfobacterota > Desulfovibrionia > Desulfovibrionales > Desulfovibrionaceae > Desulfolutivibrio > Desulfolutivibrio sulfodismutans. The sequence goes on from NZ_CP045504.1 coordinate 2,157,979, forward strand.
CGGCGCACAAAATTTTTTCGATCTTGGCCATGCGTTCGTCTCCTTTTTGTCCGCGCCGGGCGGGCGTGATAAAGTTTTTGCCGCAGGCGTCGAAAAGATCAGCACGGGGCCGTATTTTGTATGCCCAATCCAGGGGAAATAGACAAGCCGCCCGCCAGGGCCTATACGTTCAGCATACTCGGGGGGACATCCTGGCCGGGGAAAATTCTTCCCCGGCCCGGCCACAAATTTCCAATGATTTCAGTGCAAGAAATTGCACAGCTCTTGGCAGGATACTTGCTAGGAAAAGGCAAAACGTCGCAACGAGGTGAAGGCCATGAAGATCACGCAGGAACAGATAAACGCTCTGCGGCAGGCCGACAGCCAGGACCAATCCAGGACGACAGCGGAGGCCGGAGTCTTTGAGAGCCTGCTGAACCGGGAAGTCCAGGGAATCGAGGCACAGGACGCGGGCACGATCTCGGCGCCGCCCATCAGCGGCGGGATGCATGAGATCGCCTCCCTGCTTCAGGCCGAGGGCACGGCCCCGGCCCAGGATCTGACAGAAAAAGAGCGCACGGCCATGGAAAACGTGGATAGCTTGCTGACCGAATGGGAAAATTATGCCGACCAGCTGGCCTCGGGCAGCCAGGAAGGCGGACTGCGCGAGGCCTACGGCGTGCTTGAGCACATCGAAAGCGGCGTGCAAAAGCTCAAGCAGGACTGGCCGGGCATGTCCGAGGACAATCCCGGCATGGGCTCCCTGGTCAATGAACTGGAAGTGATGGCCGTCACCGAAAAGATCAAGTTCAACCGGGGCGACTACATCTAACCCCGTCCGCACTCCGCGAACCGGCCCGGCGGGTTGGATCGGCCTTACGCCGCATCCGTCGGGCCGACACCCCCCGCTTCATTCGCTGCGCCCGTCCCAGCGGGCCGGGAACGCCCCTGTCCGGGCCGCCCCACCCTTCCCTCGTCACGTCCGCCCGTCCCGGCGGGCCGGAAATTCCCGCAGGGCCTCATGTCGCGCCCCTGCGGGGCCGAGCACGCTTTGGTACAGCACGAACCGGTCCATGCGGCACGCGGGCCACACGGCCCCGGCCAACTGGTCGGCCACGCCGCGCCAGTCGCCCCGGCCCGGGGCGTCTTTTACCCGGGCCACGGTCAGATGCGGGGTGAAGACCCTGGCCTCGCGGGGATAGCCCACAGCGGCCAGGGCGGCATCCACGGCCCCGGCCAGTTCCCGGCAGGCCGGGCCCCCGGCGGCCAGCCCCACGGCGACCACCCGGGGACGGGCCGGACCAGGGAAAAACACGCCCCCCCCGGGCGACAGGTCGAAGGGCGAAAAATCCACGCCAGCCAGGGCCTGGATCAGGGCCGAAAGGCCCATGGGGCCCTCCAGGGGAACGTCGCCCAGAAATTTGAGCGTCAGGTGCCAGGTCTCGGGCCGCACAAAGGCCAGTTTCGTCGGGGCGACCCGGTGCAGCGCGGGCAGAAGCCCGGCCAGGGCGGCCTTCATGTCCTTCGGCAGGGGCAGGGCCACAAAGGCCCGCAGGTGTGAGGCAGGGTCCATGTCCATCCCCCGATGCGGGTGCGGACGCGGCCGGTTCGTCAGTGCGGGGCCGCAAGAGGTACGGTGAAATACCGCTCCACGATCTCGTCCACCACCACATCCGGCTTCTCGGCCAGGACCAGTTCCCGGTCGAAGCGGCGTGGCGCCTTTGCCGTGGTGGGAAACGGCCACTGGTAGACCACCCGGGAAAAGTGCTCGGACAAAAAGGGGATCAGATTCTGGCCGAAGGAATCCCGAACGATCACGGCCCGGGGCAGGCCGGAGCCCGGCCGCTCGAAGGCGTCGGCGGGACCAATGTCCCCGGGGCCGGCGAGCCCAGAGGCGTCCACCCGCACGGCCCGAAAGCCGTCCTTGGGAACCAGGGAGAACTTGTCCTCGACGAAGCAGTCGCCAAGCCCCAGCATGGCCGCCAGATCGCCGCCCACGCCGGGTATGGGGACCACCTGAAGGTCCGTTTGGGCCGCCGCGTCCAGGCCGGGGAAATATTTCGCCAAGGCCGCCAGAATGCCCCCGGCGGCCGCCCGGGCCCCCACCGGGGTCCAATGGCTGTCCGTGCGGTAATAGGCCTGGGTGGTTTTTTTAAGGTCGAGAAGGACCGGCCGCAGGTCCGCCACGGCCACCCCCGCCCCGGTCAAGGCGGCGATGAGCTGGTCCGTGCGGGTCGCGGGGCTGACCCGGTTGTACCGGGCAGGCAGCTTTTCGGGATAGATGGTCTGCTTGTTGGGGGCCACGACCACCAGGTAGGGGATGTCGCGCGCCGCCAGCCAGTCCCGCCGGGCCGTGAATTCCGCCGTCCAGGCCGCAAGCTCCTGCGGGGTAAAAAGCCGCGTCCCACGGTAATCCTCCACCGTGTTCAGCGTGGGGCCCTCCTTGGCCAGAAAAAGCCAGCCCCCGGGACCGGCCACCACGGAGAGGTCCGCCGTGGAGGAGTCCAGCAGGCAATAATCCAGGTAGTTTTCGTATTTGACCAAAAGCTTGCGAAACCCGAAGGCCTTTTCCACATAGCCGCCGCGCAGGATGTTGAAGGCCCGCAGCACCCCGGCCGGGCCGAGGCCGTCAAAGGGCGAGGGCCCGGGACCGGCCTCCATGACGTTGACCTCCGGGGCCACACGAAACGCGGCGTTGAAAAGGGGCAGGCAGATCAGGCAGGCAAAGACGGCGGTCCCGAGCAGATGGATGGCCCAGGCGGGCCGGGAGACGGGCAGTACGGTCATGGGCGCTGTTTGTGGATGGCGCGGGGGGACGCCTCACGGGATTCATGAGGCGTCCCGGGTCGCATCAAGCCTGTGTGAGTCGCCAAGATTCCGGCCATGGCTAGAATTGGAAATAAATAAACGGGTTGTGGGTGCCGCTGGCCAGGGACATGACGCACAGGATAAAAATGGCCGGGGTCGCCACCAGACTCACCAGGGCCTCAATGACGTCGTCCAGGCCCGCCGTGCGGCGGTTGGCCGCAAGCTTCTCGCGCCAGGCCTTGATCCTGGGGATGATGGGCATGGAGCCCACAACCCCGACGCACAGCGCCAAAATGACCTTGGGGTTCACAAAAAGTCCCACATGCCATTCCAACCCCGACCCGGTCCCGAACCCGGCCATGGCCTGAATATAGGCCAGGGCCGTGGACAGATCGGCGGCCCGGAAAAAGACCCAGCCCACCATGAACACCAGGATGGCGTACGCGTGGGAGAAAATCCGGGGTCCTTCGTCCAGGAACTTCCCGAACCGTCCCCTCTCCATGACCAGAAAGGCCCCGTGAAAAAGACCCCAGACGATGAAGCTCCAACTGGCCCCGTGCCACAGGCCGGTCAGAAAAAACACGATCACCAGATTCAGGCGCACCCGGCCCGGGCTGCACCGGCTGCCGCCCAGGGGGATGTACAGATAGTCCCGAAACCAGGTGGACAGGGAGATGTGCCAGCGCCGCCAGAACTCGCGCAGGGACCGGGAGATGTAGGGATAATTGAAGTTTTCCATGAACTTGAATCCGAACATGTTGGCCAGGCCGATGGCCATGTCCGAATATCCCGAAAAATCGAAATAAATCTGAAGCGTATAGCACAGGATGCCCAGCCAGGCCACGGGCGCCGTGAGCTGGTCCGGGGGGATGCTGAAGATCTTGTCCGCCGGCATGGCCACCACGTTGGCCAGAAGCACCTTCTTGCCGAGTCCGGCCACGAAGCGGTTGATGCCCCTGGAGAAGCGGGCCATGTCCACATGGCGGCTCAGGAGCTGTCCGGCGATGTCCTTGTAGCGGACGATGGGACCGGCCACGAGCTGGGGAAAAAGCGAGATGTACAGGGCCGTGTTGGGCAGGGACATCTGGGGCGGCGTCTGCCTGCGGTAGATGTCCATGATGTAGGAGATGCAATGGAAGGTGAAGAAAGAGATGCCGATGGGCAGATGCACCCGGCCGATGACGATGGGGTCGATGCCCAGTCCGGCCGTGAACCCGTTTACGTTGTCCACGATGAAGTTGGTGTATTTGAAGATGACCAAAAGGACGATATTGAAGGCGATGGCGCAGGAAATGGCCAGCTTGGACTCGGAACGCTGGTGCTCCCTGTAGACCCAGATGCCGAAAAGGTAATTGGCCATGATGGACACAAGCATGATGGCCACGTATTCGCCCTCGCCCCAGGCATAAAAAAACAGGCTGGCCGCCAGAAGCAGCCAGTTGCGGGCCCGGCCGAAGGAAACCAGCATAAAGTAGCCGGCCAGGACCAGGGGCAGGAAATAGAACAAAAACGCAGCGGAGCTAAATACCATAGGAATTGCGCATGCAGCCGGTTTTTACGGTTGGAGGGGGCGTGCGGTTCGTCGCGCACGTCTTGCCGGGGTGACCGCTCTTACCCAAGCGGGCCGGTTTTGACAACTCCCGCCCCCCGGCCATGGCGCACGCCTCCCCGGCCCGGCATGGCCGCAGGGAGAAACGAACAGGTCCGGTCGGCCGCAGGCCCCGCTCCCGCGCCTCCCTCGGCCATGGCGGCGCCTGGGCAACTCCTGCTTTGGTTTTTTCGGCCAAGGGGGTATGCTGTCCGACCGGGCGGCGCGGGCAGCCCACGGCAGCCATTTTTTGCCGCCGGACACCAGGACGCCGATGCTCCGGCCCCCCATCCGGCTCCACATCCGATTCCACGAGGCGATCCCCATGGACGAGACCCAGCGGCTGCGCGACATCCTGCAACGCCTTCCCCAGGGCACGGTGTGGCGTCCCGTGCGCGACGCCTCGGGCGAGCTTTTGGCCGAGGGCTCGGGGCTGGGGGAGGACGGCCTTTCGGACTATCTCCCCGGGGTGAGCTTTGCGGGCAAGACCGTGTGCGACCTGGGCTGCAACCTGGGGTATTTTTCCTTCATGGCCGCACGGGGAGGCGCGGCGAGCGTGACCGGGTTCGATGTGGACCCCCTGGTGGTGGAGGGGGCCACGCTTCTGGCCGCCATGCAGGGATATGGCAACGTGCGCTTCCAGGTGGCCGATTTCACCAACGTCCCGCCGCAGGTGCGCTACGACCTGGTGCTGGTCATCGACTTCATCGGCCGGGGGACCATCGTCAAAGGCCGCCTGGACGCGGTGCTGGACGCGGCCGCGCTCCACTGCCGGGAACGCATGGTCTTCACCCTGCGCCCCATTTATCCCCTGGCCGACCTGACCGGCAGCGATCCCCGCTCCCTGGCCGCCCGCTACGGCGACGAGTTCGTGCACGACGGCCGTTTTCACCTGCTGGACTACGCCGCACACCGGTTGGCGGACTTCAGCCCGACCCTGCTGACCCCGCCCGGGGATCCGGCCAGGCGCTTCAAGCACGCGGTGCTTTTTCGAAAAATATGACGGGCCGCCCGGCGCATGTCCGGTCGGCCCGCTTTTCTCCAGGCGATGGCCGCGCCCCTATTGGGCCGGGGCCGTGGGCGCGTCGATGGACATGTACTTGGTCTTTGAACCCGAATCCCGGACCATGCCGCCGGGGTTGTCCGACAGTTCGTCGGTCTGGGAGCCGCGTCCGGTGACCTCGAGGATGTTGGGGCCCTTGTAGATGATGAGGTTGCCCAGTACGTCGCGCACCTTGCGGGCGTCCACCTCAAGCTTGACGAAGGCGTTGCCGGACTCGTCCCAGCCCCAGCCCCGGTTGGGGCTGTTTAAGCCGGGGTTTGGCACATAGGCCCCGAAGATGGCGGCGCAGACCTTGGAGCGGTTGACGTCCTTGGTCAGGATGAAATTCTCCATGGTGCTTTGGCTTAAGATCTTCTCCCCCACCAACAGCTTGGCCAGTTCGTCGTGGGCGTTGACCAGGGCCGCGCGCAGGGCCATGAGCGGCGGCCTCGAGGCCTCGGTCATGGTGCCGAAGCCGAAGCCCTCCACGGTGACGCCCTTGAAACGCACCAGATCGCCCACCACGTTGACCACGTCGCCCAGTTCGATGTGCCCGAAACACAGGGCGATGTCGCGTTCCTTGTCGTAGATCATCTTGTCGACTTTGATGCCCTTGATGACCGCCGCGGCCTTGGTCTCGGCCTTGTAGCTGGGGTCTTCGGTCAGCCCCAGGCGACTCTCGCTTTTCACCTTGTAGCCGATGACCGCCTCCACGATGTTGCGCTTGAGGTCCTGCTCGGCCATTTTTTCGGTCATAAGCTGCTTGTTCCCGGCCAGGGCCGCCTGGGCCGCGAACGCCAGGATCACCGCCATGGCCAGAATTCCCGCTTTTTTCATGATATCGCTCCTTGTGCTGCCCGACCCTAGAGGCCGAAATAGCCCACGATCCGTTTCCAGACCCGCTGCACCTCTCCCCACACGCCGCCGTCGGCCCCGGAGCCCCCTGCCGCGCCGCCGCCCTGAATCCCGGCCGGGGCAGGGGGCGGGGCAAAGGCCGGTGCCTCCTCCACGCGCCCTTCCCGGATGGTCACCGTCTCCTTGAAGGGGGCGGCCATGGGAATGTTCAGGGTGGTCAGTTCCGTCCGGCCGGGGACGGCCATGGGGGCCAGGGCCAGATCAATGGCCTGGGTTCCGGCCGCTCCCTGCACATGCTCGGGTTTGCCCGGGGCCTTGGAGGGGGGTAGCGGCGTCACCCGCACGGCGTCCACGGCCACGAACAGCCTGGACGGATCCTTGGGGTCCGGTTTGAACCGGGCCTCGAACTCGATGGTCCCGTCCCGGGGAACCTTGCCCTGCTCCTTCAGCCGTTCCAGCACCTTGTCCCGCACCTGGCGGCGGCTGGCCGCCCATTCGTCCATGAGCGCCTTGTTGCCGCCCACCACCGCACCCTGGCCCGGCTGGCCCGGCTGAACGGCAGGGGCCGGTTGCCCGGGATTGGCCGGTTGGCCGCCCCCCGGGCCGGTCTGGGCTGAAGCCGGAACCGGCAGGCCCAGCAGGGCCGACACGGCCAGGACCGAAAGGATTTTTTTCATGGCATGCCTGTCGTGTTGCGCCTTTTTTGAAGGCTACTGGGCCTGTCCGGCGCCCGTCTGGGTGTTGCCCGGCGTACCCGGGGCCGGGGCCGTGGGCACGTCGAGGTTCATGTACTTGGTCTTGGACCCGGAATCGCGGATCATGCTGGCCGCGCCGGACCCTTCCTGCAGGGGCGTCAGGTCGTCGGTCTGGGAGCCCCGTCCCGTGACCTCCAGGATCTCCGCTCCCTTGTAAATGATGAGGTTGCCCAGGATGTCCTGCACCTTGCGCGGATCGAGTTCGAGCTTGACGAAGGCGTTGCCGGATTCGTCCCAGCCCCAGCCCCGGTTGGGGCTGTTTAAGCCCGGATTGGGGATGTAGGCCCCGAAGATGGCGGCGCAGACCTTGGACCGGTTGATGTCCTCGGTCAAAAGGAAGTTTTCCATCTTGCTCTTGCTTAAGATCTTTTCACCCACCAAAAGGGCCGCCATCTGGTTGTAGGCGTCGAGCGTCGCCGCACGCAGGGCCATAAGCGGCGGCCGGGCCGCCTCGGTCATGGTCCCGAACCCGAACCCCTCCACGGTGACACCCTTGAAACGCACCAACTCGCCCACCACATTGACCACGTCGCCCAGGTCGATGTGCCCGAAGCACAAGGCGATGTCGCGTTCCTTGTCGTAGATCATCTTGTCGACTTTGATGCCCTTGATCACCGCCGCAGCCTTGGTCTCGACCTTGTAGCTGGGGTCTTCGGTCAGGCCCAGGCGGCTCTCGCTTCGGACCTTGTAGCCGATGACCGACTCCATGATGGCCCGCTTCATGTCCTGCTCGGCCATTTTTTCGGTCATAAGCTGCCTGTTTCCGGCCAGGGCCAGGGCGGGCACGAGCCATGCGGCCCAAAAAACAGCCCAGAACAGGGAGAAAGCGGCGTTACGTTTCATGGTCGTCCTCACTTGCCTTGTTCGGCAGGGGGGTCGGCGACAACCGGCCTGCCCTCTTTCATGTTCACGGTCTCCTGCACGGTCCCGCCCACGGGCACATCCAGCCCTTCCAGCTCAACGTACCGGGAGATGTCCAGCGGGGCGAAGGCCTGGGCCATGTCCCGGGCCGGATCGTCCGCGCCGGGAGTTCCGGCCCCGGCCATCCCGGGGAGCAAAACGATCTCCAGGGATTCGACGGAAATCCGCAGATGGCCATGACGGTCGGGATCCGGCGCGGCCTTCGCCGTAAAGCTCACCGTGCCGTCGGCAGGCAACCGGCCCTGTCGACGCAGGAGGTCGAGCACCTCGTCGCGGATCAGGCGGCGCTCTGCGCCCCAACGCTCCATGAGCGCGGCGTTGCCGCCCAGGGGCTGTGCGCCGTCCTCGGCCCGCAGGGTTGCGTCCGGGAGCGGCCCACACAGGCACCCAGCCGTAAGCGCCAGGGCGCATGCCCACGATCTCGCATCCATTGCCGCCTCCGCCCGGGGAAACCCCATCCCCTGTCCGTCCGCCGTCCGTCCGCCAGCCGTCTGGGAAACCGGTCCCCTGCCGCCGCGTGCAACCATCGCCGAGCCCAGGCCTCCCACCCGGGAGACGCCGCCAGCAGGCGACGCCTTCCGGATGCGGGGATGCCGAGGCGCGGGCTAGAACTCACTCGGATCGATGGCCTTGCCGCCGCCCTTGAAGGACTTTTCAATCCGGGGCTGGGGCGCAGGCTTGGCCGGGCCCTTGCCGCAGGAACGCTTGGCCTCGTCATATCCCTGCCTGGCCGGAAGGGAGGCGGGATCGAGCTCCAGGGCCCGGGTGAACATGGCCAGGGCCGCCGGGCAGTTGCCCTCGGCCAGATAAATGTTGCCCAGATAATAATAGACCTGGGGGTTGGTGGAATACATGGCCCGGCACTGTTCCAGCTCGCGCCTGGCCTGGAAGTAGTCGCCCTTGGTGTAGAAAAGAATGCCCAGGGCCTCCCGGGCGCGAACCAGGCCCGGGTTGTAGCGCAGGGCGGTGGCCAGGGAGTCCTCGGCCTTGCGCAGCATGTTCTGCTTCAGGTAGCACAGGCCCAGATAATAATGGGCGTCGGCCATGGACGGCGACATGCTCACGGCGGCCTCGAAAAGCTGGGTGGCCTGCACGAAATCCTCGGCAGTAAAGGCCTGCATGCCCATGTCGTAGTACTGCTGGGCGGTGTAGGCGGGATAGGGCTCCTCCACCTGCTTTTTGCATCCCACGGCGAGCATGGACAGGCACATGAGTGTGACGAAAACGTACGCCATGCGGGTTTTCATGGTGATTTCTCCTTTGATTTTTGCGCGTTGCGCCGGAACTCCGTCCCTACTTCATCTTGTCCAGATCCTGGACGCACTTTTGCACCAAACGCTGGGTCATGGTGTCCAGGGTCACCTGCTTGGCCTCGGAGCGCGAAATGCCCAGCGCCCCGCCGCCGGAAGAACCCATCTCCATCTTGTCCTCGAAATAGCCCGTGGCCTTTTGTTCGCCGGTGTTGGCGTCGAGAACCTTGTAGCGCATGCCGATGATCCAGATGCCCGTGGCGTCATGGGCGTGGACGGAGCCCACGGCCGCGCCGGTGGCCACTCCGGCCGCCCAGCTATCGGTGGCCGAGCCCACGGCGCTCCCGGCGATGGCCCCCAGCCAGGCTCCGTCGAAGCTGGTCTTGACCTCGGCCACGGGTTCGGCCTTGAGGATGTCGAAGCGCACCAGCCAGTTGGTGGCCTGGAACTTGCCCTTCTTGAATTTTTTGAGCTGCGTGGCGTCGCCCAGATTGGCCGCGATCTCCAACTCCTGGAGCATGGGGCCCAGATCCGAGCGCTCGAGCACCTGAAATTTGGCCTGCCCCAGCTCCAGTTCGGCATAGTCGGCGATGTTGTTGGCCCCGACCTTCTGGGTATAGGTGGCGTTGGCGCTCTTGATTTCGCCGGGGATGACCACCAACACCGGCCCGGGTTTGTCCGAATAGACGATGGGCTGATACATGGTCTGGTCGGCGATTTCATTGGCCCGCCTGGACGACGACTTGCAGCCCGAGACCATGACCAAGGCCAGCGCGACCACGACCAACACGGAAACTCTGCCCCTCATTTTCCCTACCTCCTCCGATTTTCCTGGTTTCGAAAATGCTCCCGCCCCGTCCGCCTCCCTCTCCCGCGTCGGCGTCCCCACCCGGCGAACCGGCCTCCCTCGTCCGGCCTTCGCCGCACACCGGGCAGCAACGCACCGCATGGCCGCCCCACCAGCCCGACACGCTGCATCATGCCGCGCCATGCAAAACAGCCGGGCCTAGAAATTTTTCACCGCGTCCAGCCCCGTCTTGCTCCCCGGCTGCGGCTCCTCGGACAGCTTTTTGACGATCTCCGGCGACACCTCGGCCAGCTTCTGCTTCGTCTCCTCGGACTTGACGACTTCCTTCAGGCGGGCCGGGGCGGCCGTGCCCAGGGCGGCCGGAGGCACGGTGTTGAGCTTCTCCGTCAGGGCCGCCGCATCCAGGCTGGCGGCATACTTCAGGCGCACCACGTTTCCCTTGGCCGACTCCAGGGAAAAGGCCCCCTGCCCCACCTTCTGATTCAAAGGCTCAATGATGGCGCTGACCAGAAGATCGTTGAAGTTGCCCCGGGAACCGGTGAACTCCACCTCGTAAAGCGACAGCCCGGTCTTGTCGAACTCCCGGAAGTCGATGTTGAGCACCGGCCGAAGCCCGATGAACTCCTTGCGCAGAAGCTGGCCCAGGTCGTAGCTGGGCAGTCCCGCCACCTCGAGTTGGAACATCTTGGACGGGGCCTGCAGGTGCTCTTCAAAAAACTCCCGGGAGAACTCGCCGCCGATCAGCCGCCCAATCTCCTCGATGGCCTGGTCCTCGTCGGCCCAACTCTGCTTCTTGGGCACCTGGTTGTTGAAATAGATCTCCTCACCCGTGTGGTTGTCCATGCATTTGACGCTCCAGGAGGTGAGCACGTACTTGGTCACGGTCAGCCCCGAGGCCGGAAGCCTGGCGCTGACGGTCTTGAACTTGGCCTCGCCCATGATGGAGAAGTCCGCAGCCTTGGGGGCCGACGCCGTCAGCGTGGCCTCCACGGCATTGCCGTCGGTCTTTTTCTCGAACCGGGCCTTGAGCTGGTCCACATGCTCATCTGACCACACCCGGTAGCCGAAGCTTTTGATGTGTTCCTTGAGCACGTTCTCGGCGATTTCCGAACGCTCGGTCACCACCTCCGGGCCGCGCTCGGCGTCGCGGATGAAGATGGCCACGGACACGCGCGGGTTGCCGTGTTCCTTGAGCAGGGCCACCCGCTCCCCCCGGGACATCTCGGCCAGGGCCTCGGTGATGGGAACCACCGACACCTCGGCCTTCATGAGCATGTGCGCAAATCCGTCCTCGCCGATCCAGGGCTCGGACTCCTTGATGACCCGCTTGATGAGCCCCTGGGAGCGGGACAACACCCGGTCGCTGATCAGGGTGTAGTTCTCGACCAGGGTGGAGGTCTCCACGTAGGCCCCCACGGCCTTCTCCAGGATCTGGGCCTTGGCGTCGCGGCGCAGATCCTCGATCATCAGCGCCTTGTCGCGCTTGTAGGCGTCGGCGTTGGGATCGGCCAACCCCTCGGCGGTGATCACGATGAAGGCGTCTTTTTCCTCGGCGGCCGGGGCGGCCTGAATCTCCAGGGGCTTTTTGGCGGCCTTGTCCGCCGCCGCAACCGGGGCAGGCAGGGCGCCAAGCCAGACGCATCCGGCGAAAACGGCCACGACAAGCGCCGCCAGGGCCTTTGTTTTGCGAACTCGCTTCATGGGGTCATCCTCGTCGTTATCTGCCCGCACGGGAGCAGTAGTCGGCATAGAGTTGGGCCACGGCCGGGCCCGCGCTGTCCCGGACCAGTTCCAGGGCCACCCCCAACACGTCCTGTCCGGCCCAGGACTCGGCGCTGATGGTCTGGCTCGATATCACCCGGCCCCGGCCGTCGGTGAGGGTGAGCAGGATGGTCACGGCCACTTCGTTGGCGTTGACCATCATGTTCTTGCCGCTTCGGCTGCTGATGATGCCGTTGAGAAAGAACGACGCCCCCATGCGGCCTGAGGCGGCAATGGCGGCGTCGGGGTCGTTGTTCAAAATGGCCTTCATCTCCGCCGCCGCGATCTGGGAGTTGATCTGGGCCTGGGACACGGTGTTCAGGCCCATGGCCGCCAACTGCCGGTTGAATTCCTGATGCAGCAGGCCGTGGCCGCCGCCGGTTTGCAGTTTCCCGGAATGGCGCTCGGCAATGAGCACGGCGATCTTTTTCCCCCGCAGGCTCTCCCGGCAGGGGGTGGACATGTTGGCATACATCTGGGCGGCCTTGGCCTGTCCCGCCTGGGCATCCTTTTGCGCCTCTTCGGAAAAGGAGAAGGCGTGGACGCTCCCGGCGGCGGCAACACAACCCAGGACGAGAAACAAAGAGATGCCGTATTTCATGTCGTCTCCCCTGCGCCACGATGAGGTCGAAGCTCCTCCACGACGCCAAAAAATGCCTTTTACACCATTTCTGTACTAGGTGAAGGGGGGTGTGCTGTCAATGCGGACGCGCAGTTGCAAACCATAAGCGGTTCCCCGCCCCCCGGGACATGCCCCAGGCGGGCCATACGCCCGGCCAGCCCGCCCCCTTTGTGAATAGCCAGGACCGTGCCAAACGGCCTCGCCCGTTCGAGGCATCCAACACGTTGATTTCATAAATTATTTTCTGGGAAAATCATCCCCCCCCGATACGGCCATCCGCACGATACGGCATATCATGGCTTTGCCGACATTTCATTACGACAAACCGCCAGCCGCAGGCCGCCACCGCTCCGGAGCAGACGGCGAAATTTCTGACCCTGATGACAACGCCCGCATTTCGGGCTAGTTGTCGCAATGGAGGCATCATGAAAAAAACCATTCCCCTGGCCCAGCGGATCATTGTAGCCCTGGACGTTCCCGATGCGCAGGCGGCGATTTCCCTGGCCGGGCGGCTCGGCGAGAAGGTGGACTTCTACAAGGTGGGCCTGGAGCTTTTCCTGGCCGCCGGATTCGCCGTGCCGGACAGGCTGGCCGCCATGGGCCGCAAGGTCATGCTGGACCTCAAATTCCACGACATCCCGGAGACGGTGAAGCGCGCCGTGGCCAGGCTTAGCGACCACGATATCGCGCTTTTCACGGCCCATGCCGCCCCGGGGGTCATCGACGCGGCGGCCCAGACCAAAGGCGCGGCCCGGCTTTTGGCCGTGACCGTGCTCACCAGCCACGATCCGGCCCAGGCCCGCAACATGCTGTCCGGCGGCGAGGTGGTCGGCGTGGGCAGCCCGGAGCCGGGCGAGGACTGGGTGGGAAATCTGGTGCTGACCAGGGCCCGGGACGCCCTGAAAAGCGGCGCGGACGGCGTGGTGTGCTCGGGCCGCGAGGCGGCGCTTTTGCGGCGCGAGTTGGGCGAGGATTTTCTGATCGTCACCCCGGGCATCCGGCCGACCGGCGCCAAGCCGGACGACCAACGCCGGGCCGTGACCGCCGCAGAGGCCATCCGGGCCGGGGCGGACCATCTGGTTGTGGGGCGGCCCATCACCCGGGCGGCGGACCCCCTGGCTGCGGCCGAGGCCATGCTGGCCGAAATCGCCATCGCCGGGGGATGCGTCTTCGAAGAGGCCGGGGCGGGCGGAAAATAAGGCGGCGCGTCGGCCGCGAGTTCAGGGCGCGCGATTCCGGGGAAACCGGGACGCGGCCTCAGGCCTTGGTCGAAAGCGCGGCCTTGATTTTGTCCACCAGATATTTTTCAAGCTCCCGGCCGTCCTTGCGCAGGCGCATGAGCTCGGATTCGAGCACGCCAAGCTTTGCCTCCAGGGCTTGGTTTTTTTCCCGCAAAGTCTCGATCTCGCCCGCCACCTCCGGCCCGCCGCCCTCTGGAAGGGCCGTCTCCGGGGTCGGACGCTCCCGCAGAAAGGTCGACAACACCTTGGCCATCTCCCGCCCGAACACCGCCGCCACCTCCTCCAGGCCGGGCCCCGGGGCGACTGCGGCCACGGGCACGGTCCTGGGCTTGGCCGGGGAACGGATCGGGGAGACATTGACCGGGAAACGGTCGGCCAGGTCCGCCTTGACCTCATCCACGGACATGCCCCGCCCCAGGCCCTCGGCAATGGCCCGGAAGATCTCCAGAGCCTCGGGCCGAAAGCGTCGCCCCCGGCCCTCGCCAAGGCACGGCAGATGGTCGCGGAAGCGGTTTTTCCAATAATGCAGGGTGGATTCCGGGACATCCAGCTGGCGGGCCACGGCCGCAATGGAATAGAGGCGATTGTCCGGCACCGGTCGACTCCGCGTTGAATTCGATGGGGCTGGGAAGACGGACCCGGGATGCGGGCGCGCCTCCCCAGCACTGGAAAACATGCCCTGGCGTTCCGGTCAAGTCGCCGATCCCGATTCGCGGCCCGGCCCGGGATGATTCCCGTACAGGCGCGGGCATGCCGCGCCACCGCCCCCCGGCTCACCCCGCCGCGTCCCGGGGTCGCCCCAGGCCGGAAACGGCGATGGCTCCTCCGGGGGGGGCATCGGCCCACCCGCTTCCAAGAAAATTTTCCCGGACCCGGCATTATCGCTTGCCAAGCCCGGGGGGTTCGGCTAGATACCACTGCTCGGGCCGAAGTGGTGGAATTGGTAGACACGCTAGGTTCAGGGTCTAGTGGTCGCAAGGCCGTGGGAGTTCGAGTCTCCCCTTCGGCACCATCTTTTCAGGGGTTGCAGCGAAATGGCTGCAACCCCTTCTTTTTTATGCGGCGCATGCCCATGACCCGGGTAGAAAACGCGCAGGCGCGATCCACATCGGCCACGGTCAGCACCAGATGATCCAGGCAGAGTGCGGCAGCGGGCATCACGCGCTCCTGGCCGGGCCTATGCCGCCGCCTCAGCGGAAGGACGCTGTTTGGGCAGCGTGAAGGTGAATGTCGTCCCCTGGCCCGGGACCGAGACGACCTGGACCGTCCCCCCCAGGCGTGTCAGCTGCTCCCTGACGGCGAACAGGCCGACCCCCCTGCCGGAGAGGACATCGGAGGCCTTTTGCGTGGTCATGCCGCGTTCAAACACAAGGTTCAGATCCTGGAGCGTATCCCCCGTGGCGCTGACGCCCATCTCCCTGGCCTTGTCCTGCACGGCCTGGACGCCAATGCCCCGGCCGTCGTCCTCCACCACGATCCGCACCCTGTCGCCCAGATCCGTCACCCGGCAGGCCAGACGCCCGGCCTCGGGCTTGCTTGCGTCCAGGCGGATCTCCGGCTCCTCGATGCCGTGGACCACGGCGTTGCGAAAGACGTGCACCAGCGCGGAGACAAACGGGGCATACGTCTTGGGCGGCACCCGGACGGCATCGCCTTCCACCGCAAAGGGCTGCACGATCTTGCCCGTGCGTTCGGCCAGTTTGCGGGCCGATTCGGGATACGCCGCCAGCATGTGGCGCAGATCGCGCTCCCGCAGACGGCGCACCTCCTGCAAAAGGACGCCATCCCCGGCCGTGAGCCCGATCTCCCCGGCCCGGGCCGCCAGTCGGACGGCCAGCCCCTCCAGGCGTTCCACCAGGTCCACGGAAACCGGGACATGGCGGGCCTGTTCGAAAAACGCCTCCCCCAGGGCCGCCCGGATGATCCCCAGGTCGTCGTCCAGGGCCGATCCGCAGCCGCTTTCCTCCCAGGCGGCCCTAAGCCGGGCCTGATCCCACCGCCGCTCCCCTGCGGCCAGCCGCGCGGCCAGGGCGGTTTCCAGCCGATGCAGGGCCTGCGGGGAATGGATGAACTCCAGTTGCAGAAAAAGCCCCTTGAAGGTGTGGACGTGGCGATAGAGGGTCGGCAGGCCATAGCCGCCGTCCCCGTCGTCCATATCGCCCACATCGTCCGTGCCGTCCGGGCCGTCTGGGCCGCCGGGGGCTCGGGGGGGCTCGCCGCGCACCCTGGTCCGGGCGAAACGTTCGTAGTCGGCCAAAACGCTCATGAAGTCGTCCCTGTCGCGCGCCGCCGCCACGATCATGGCCAGGCGTTTGCGCTCCCGCTCCACCTCGGCCTCCAGGGCGCACTTGTCGGTCACGTCCGTGAGCACGAGCATGATCCGCCCGCCCTCCAGAAACCGGTATTGCGCGTCCACCTGGGTGTCGCCCAGGACGAAATGCCTGGGCATGAGCGTCAGGAGCAGATCGCGCTTGAAGGCGTCCTCCTGGGCCAGGATGCGCCTGACGTTGTGCCCGAAGACCTCCCCGGCCTTGGCGTCGGCAGGATACAGAAGGGCCGGGATGGGCGACCCGGCGGCCGGTTTGCCGAACAGTCGGTCGCATTCCCTGGACAGCTCCGGCTCGACCAGTCCGTCGGCGGCAAAGGAGAGAAATCCCTGGCCGGAGTTGTCGAGCAGGGTGGATATCTTGGCATGGGCCCGGCCCAGATTGTCGCTGGCCAGGGTCACGGCCCGGTTCAGGCGCACGAGCTTGCGGTTCCAAAAGACGATGGCCGCCACGGCCACGGCCAGCCCGGCCAGGATCTTCCAAAACAATTCGTAGTCGAACCCGTGCTCGAAGGTGATGGATATCCAACGCGAAAAGATGTCGCGGCGCTCGTTCTCGGTCAGCGAGGCCACGGCCATGTCGAAGACCTGGGTCAGGTCGGGATTTTGCTGGCTGACGCCGACCGCCAGGGACAGGTCGCCCTCCAGCTTGCCCGCGATCTTGATGTCGGCGAAACGGCCTTGGCCGATGGCGTAGCTGATGGCGGCCAGAGTATCCACAAAGGCGAATATCTCCCCGCTTTGGAGCATCCGCAGCCCGTCCTCCACGCTTGGCGCCCTGACCACCTCCACCTCGGGATAGTCGCGCAGGGCGTCCTCGATCCAGGCCTGCCCGGCGACCGCGCCGATGCGTTTCCCGGCCAGGGAGGCCATGTCGGGCACGAACATGGTGTCGGTCAGGGTGGCCGCCACCACGGGAAAGGTCAGGTAGGGACGGGTGAACGACATGGACCGCCTGCGTTCGTCCGTGGGGGGGATAGCCGGGATGATGTCGCACAGGCCCTCGGCCAGGCCCTCCAGGCTCTGCTCCCAGGTCTTCGTGGGAACCAGCTTCAGGTCCACGCCGATGCGCTCGGCCATCAGGCGGACGTAGTCGGCGGCCATGCCCTCGAAGTTCCCCTGTTCGTCGATGCGGCCAAACGGCATCCAGTTGGGATGCACGCACAGGCGCACCGCGCCCAGCCGGGAGAGCATCTCCTGCTCCGACGGGGTCAGGGGGATGTATTCCTTGTCCATCCGGTCAGCGGCAAGCCACTTTTGCCTAAGCTCCGACATCTGCCGTTCGCCCACCGTGGCCATGGCCTTGGCCAGGATGCGGGCCAGGACAGGCTTGTTTTTGCTTACGCCGAACCGGATGTTGACGGTGGGGAAATGCCTGTTGTCCACCAGGGCCCGGGTCTGCAAATTGAGCAGGAAATGTTTGCGGATCAGGTAGTTTTGTACCGGAAGGCTGTCGATGGCCGCATCGGTCTCGCCCGTGGCCACCGCCTGCAGGCAGCTGAGGGCGTCCGGCAGGGCCTTGAGCCTGATGTCCGGGTAGTTGGCCGCAAGCACTTTCTCCGTGAAAAACCCCTTGGAGACGGCCACGGTGCGTCCCGCCAGACTCTCCAGGGTCGGCGGGGGCCCCTTGCCCTCCCGCGAGGCGATGCCGTGGACCAGGGTGGCGTAAGGGGGCGTAAAATCCGTATAGGCCTCGCGCTCCGGAGTCGAGGCCATGTTCATGAGGACGTCCAGGGTTCCGCCTTGCAGCCGGTGCTCGAACTCGTCCCATTCCGGCCCGATCACATACCTGACCTTGAGCCCGGCCATCCTGGCCAGCATGTTCATGTAGTCCACGGAATAGCCCTGGGGCAGGCCGTTGACGTTGAAGTTGAAAGGCGGCCAGTTGGATTCGTTGGAGGCGGTGAACACGGGATTGTCCCTGATGTAGCGCCGCTCCTCGGCCGTGAGGTTCAGGCGCGCCGCGCCGGATGCGGAAACGTCGGGGCGCAGCCAGTCGTCTTCCATGGCGTGCATGGCCTCAGGCGGCAGGGCGGCCTGGGCCTTGGCCAGGATGGAGGCCAAAAGGGGCCAATCCTCGCGGATCAGGGCATAGACCTCGAAGCTGTGCTCGGGAAGGCTCAAGACGCGGATGTCGTCGCGGCCCATTTCCCGGATGGTCCGGGTCAGCCCGGCCATGTCGCCGAGCATGGCCGCCGCCTTGCCGGTGGCCGCCATGTCCACGGCCTGGCGCGGGGTGTCCGCAACGAGCAGGTCCATGCCCGGATGTCCTTCGCGGGCGAACTCCGCCGCCAACGAGCCCCTGACCACCGCAACAGGGCGGCCCGAAAGCTCCTCCAGGCTCTTCGCCTGGCTGGTCGCCAGACAGGCAAGGCCCATGGGGACATGAAACAGGGGACCGGAAAAAAGGGCGAAAGCGGCCTGGCCCGGGATTATGCCCGAGCCGCCGACCATGTCGATGCCCTTTTTTTTCAGGGCGTCGAACACGGGCTGGATGTCTTTTCCGTCGCCTATGGGCGTGAAACGGAACTCCATGCCGGTGAGCCCGGCCATCTGCCGGTAATAGTCATGGAGGATGCCGTCGGAGCGTCCTTTCTCCATGATGGAGAGCGGCGGCCTGTCGGCGTCCGACCACGTGACGACGGGGTGGGCCGCAACGAATGCCTGCTCTTCAGGGGTGAGATTGAGTTTCTGGGCGTCGGCCAGACCGGCCCACAGGACGACAACAAAGACGTACATCAAGGCCACACGTGTTTTCATGAAAGCGACCGCCGGTTGTCATGTTCGGCACAGCCTGAAAAAGCCGTCCTCTCTTCCACGGGGCGGAACACGCGCCTTGGCCGACCGGAAAAACACGCCCGGGCCGTTTAGCCGCTTTCCTCCGCCAGGCACACCCGGTCCCGGCCCAGGGTCTTGGCCCGGTACAGGGCCGCGTCGGCCCGGCTCACCAAGCGCGAGGGCAGCTCGCCGGGTTGCGATTCCGCCACCCCGAAGCTCATGGTCAGCTTCGAGCCAGCGGCGTACTCCCGCGCAACCACCGCCCGGCGCAACTTTTCGGCCAGCTTTCCGGCCCCGGCCAGACCCGTTTCCGGACACACCACCAAAAACTCCTCCCCGCCAAACCGCCCCACCACATCCGTGCCCCGCACCCCTGCGGACAGCACCCCGGCCACGGCCTGAAGCGCTTCGTCGCCCACGGCGTGGCCGTGCTGATCATTAATGAGCTTGAAATGGTCGATGTCGCTGATGATGACCGAAAAGGCCCGGCCATGCCGATCCCGGCGCGCGGCCTCCTCGGTCAAAACGCGGTCCAGGTTCAGCCGGTTGGCCAGACCCGTCAGGGGATCGGTGGACGAAAGACGGCCCAGCTCCTTATTTTTGAGGGCCAGTTGGGCATGGGCCTCGGCCAGCCGGTTCTGGGTCTCCTTGAGTTCGGAGATGTCCACGGCGATGGAATACTTGACCACCCTCCCGTCGGGCCAGCTCATGGCCCTTTCCTGGAGCTGGAACCAGCCGTCGGCGGCGTCGTTGAAATGCTCAAAAACCAGGGTCTTGCCGTTGGGCAGGCCGTCTTTGGTGATCAGCTCCCGGATGCGGCAATAGGAGCAGGGCTTGTCCAGGTCGTAGAGGGTCTTGTGGCAGGGTTTGCCCACATGGTCGCCGAAAAGCTCCCGAAAATGCTTGTTGCTGAAAATAATCTCGTAGGTGGTCACATCCACGGCATAGATGCCGAACGGAATGAGGTCGAAATGGGACTCGAACAGGCTGCTCTCGATCATTGCGGCGGTTCACCCCCTTCGCTGGCTGCGGCTGTTGCGGGTACGGGAAAACAGACCGTGACCGTGGTGAACCCGGGCCGTGAGGCGTCGAGGGAGGCCCGGCCGCCGTGGGCCGTGACCGCAAGCATGGCCGAATAGGCCCCCAGGCCCGTGCCGTCGCGCTTGCCCGAGGTGACGTATTTCTGGAAAAAGCGTCCCCGGATGTCCTCGGGCACCTCTCCGGCGTTGTGGATGGACACCACGGCCTCATCCCCCACCCGGTCGAGGGACACCGTGATCTCCTGGCCGGGGGGCGAGGCCTCCACGGCGTTTTTCACCAGGTTGGAGAGCATGCTGTAGCACAACAGCTCCTCGCCCTGGACCGCCAGCACATCGCCATCCGCCGCAGGCCTGCCCTGAAAGAGCACCCGCACCGGACGATCCGCAAAAAAGACATCGGCGGCCACATCCTGGGCGGCCTTGCGGGCCACGGCCACCAGGTTCACCTCCACCGGCCGCAGATGGTAGGTACCGGTCTCCAGGCGGTACAGGTCGAAGGTCCGGTTGATCATGTTGAGCATGGTGATCCCGGCCTCCTCCATCATGTGCGCCAACTTCACCCCTTCCGCGTTGAGGCCGTAGTCCGGCAAAAGGGGCGGAATGCCGATCAGGGCGTTGAGCGGGGTCTTGAGGTCGTGGCGGGCAATGCGGTCCACATGCTCTCGAAGGCGCACGTTTTCCTGCAACAGCTCGTTTTGCCGCGACAGCTCGCGATTTTTCAGGGCCAGCTCGGCATGGGCCTCGGCCAGCCGGTTCTGCACCTCTTTAAGCTCCGTGATGTCCACGGCGATGGAATACTTGACCACCCTCCCGTCGGGCCAGCTCATGGACTTCTCCTGGAGCTGGTACCAGCGGTCGTCCTTGTCGTTGAAATGCTCGAAGATATAGGTCTTGCCGTTGGGCAGGCCGTCGCGATCCACCAGATTGCGTATCTTGCAGAACAGGCAGGGTTGGGGGGACTCATAAATGGCTTCGTGGCATCTGCGCCCGGCCAAGTCGCCCAGCCGGTCCCGGAAGTGGCGGTTGACGAAGATCAGATTCAGAGTGGCCACGTCCACCACGTAGATGCCGAAGGGGATGACGTCGAAATGCGTCTCCAGGAGGCTGCTTTCCAGCATGTTGCCGCTCATTCGAGGTATTTCCCGGCCACGGCCTCCAGGTGCTCGGCCAGTTTTTCCATCTTCACGGGTTTGAGGACATAGCCCTTGGCCCCGGCCTCGATGGCGTCCATGACCATCTGCTCCTGGCCGTGGGAGGTGACCATGACGATGACCGCCTTGTCGTCCACGGCCATGATGCGCTTGGTGGCCTCGATGCCGTCCATGTCCGGCATGGTGATGTCCATGGTCACCAGATCAGGCTTCACGCGCGGATAGTCCTCGGCGGCCTGGCGGCCGTTTGAGGCCACATGGACCACCTTGTGCCCCAGATCCTCAATCATCTTGACCATCTTTTTGATGGTCAGATTGGAATCGTCCACCACCATGATCGTCAGCGGTCTCATGGTTTATGCCTCCACGTAGTCGAGGGTGTCGTCAAAAAGCTCCCCCGGGCCGATGAGATGGATGTTCAGGCCCCCGAAAGCCGTCGCCAGGCTGGCCGAGGCGAACTTGGCCCCCCGGTGGCGCATGACGCTTTTGGCCTCGGTGATCACGATGGGCGGCGACAGGCCGATGACCCGGCCCTGGGCCGACATGTCGGCCAAAGCGTTGCCCACGATGATGTTGATGATGTCCCCGGCGGTTTCCTCGACATACGTCTCGCGTTCCTCTTCGGCAATATCCAATTCCTGGCAATAGACCTCGAAGGCCTTGATGATCAGCGATTCGTCGAAGCTATAGGCCAGGTAGAGCTTCATGTTGTCCGTGGCGCTCATGATCGCGGTCAGATGCTTGAGGTCGAGTTTTTGCACGTCGTCGAGGTGCTGGGACTGGGTCGTAACCTCGATGCCCAGCTCCTCGCCCAAAAAACCCACCGTGCGCACGGTGAGGGCCTGCAAGAGCCGATGGATGTCCACGGAGGGGGCGCTCATGACTGCTCCTTTCCCTTCTCGGTTGCTGACAGCGGTACACGCACGGTAAACGTCGTCCCCCGGCCGGGACGGCTTTCGATGTCCATATCCCCGCCAAGCCGTTTGGCCGCCTCCAGCACGGCGGCCAGCCCCACGCCGCGTCCGGCGGCGCCTGCGGCCTTGGCGTCCCCGTCGGCGGTGCTCAGGCCCTGGGCCAGCACCAGGCGCACCACCTGGCCGCCGTCCATGGCCGCGAGCTCGTCCTTTTCGGCGATCCCCAGGGCGGCGGCCTTGTCCCGCACGGCCACGGGATCGATCCCGGCCCCGTCGTCGGACACCCGAAGACACAGCAGGCCGTCCTTTTTCTCCACGGACACGGCCACGGTCCCGGCCTCGGGCTTGCCAAGCCGGAGGCGCTCCTGGGGAGGCTCGATGCCGTGGGCCACGGCGTTGCGCACCAGATGCACCATGCGCCGGGCCAGCGGGCCGAACAGGTCCGGGTCCACGGGCACGGCCTGGCCGGACACCGGCGGCACGGTCACCGCCTTGCCCAGGCGCTCGGCCAGTTGGACGGCGGTTCCCAGGGGAACGGCCAGCAGCTCCCGCATGTCTACATGCCTAAGGGTCCGGGCCCGTTCAAGAAGCGCATGCAGACGCGGGTCCGGAGTCGGCAGGGCGGCGGCCAGGCCCTCGGCCAGGCCCTCCAGTTCCCGGGCCGCCTCCTCGCCGATGCACACCGCGTCGCGCCGCTTGAAAAAGTCGTCGCCAAGCGTCTGGCGCAAAAGGGCCAGATCGGCCTCCAGTTCCGCCAGCACCGGGGAAAGACGCATCACCCCGCCAAGCGAGGCCGCCGTGGCCTGCTCCGGGTTAAGGCCCGACAACCGCGATTCCAGGTCGTGCAGGGCGGCGGACACCCGGCGGCATCCGAACAACTGAAACAGCCCCTTGAAAGTATGCACCCGGCGGTAGTGGCGGCGCAAGGCCTCACCCGGGGTCTCGCCCGGAGCGACCGGGGTCCGGCAGGTGGACGCAAAGTCCCGAAAGGAGTCCGCCACCTGGAAAAAATCGCGCGGATCGCGGGCCACGGCCACCACGTTGGCCAGCCGCCCGCGCTCCTTCTCCACCTCGCTCTCCAGGCGGCGGGCATTCGTGACGTCGGTTAAGACCAGCATCAGCCGCCCGGGCCCGGACATCCGGTATTCCACCTCCAGGTCGCGGTTCCCCAGATGCACGGACGCAGGCATCAGCGACAGGTACAGCGACCGCCGGAAATCGTCGTCCTCGGCCAGGATGCGGCCGACGTTTTTGGCGAAGTCCCCGCAGGCCCGGGCATCGTCCGGGAAAAGCAGGGTCTGGATGGTCTCGCCTGCGGGATCGCGGCCGAAGATGTCCAGGCATTCATGGCTGAAGCGGGGCTGCACCCGGCAATCGACCCCAAAGGACAAGAACCCCTGGCCGGAATTGTCCAGAAGTGCTGACAGCTCCTCCTGGGCCTGTCTGATGGTCCGGTTCAGACGGGTGAGCTTGCGGTTCCACCACACGATGAGCACAATGACCAGGGCCGCGCCCGCCGCCACCCGCCACACCAGGGTGTAGTCGAAGCCATGCTCGAAGCGCACGGCCACCCACTTTTTGAAAATGGCGTCCAGCTCCTCGGCGGCCAGGCTGCTTATGCCCTTCTGGAAAATGGACAAAACCTCCGTCTTCCCCCGGGGTACGGCCAGGGACAGATCCAGATGGTCTTCCAGGCGACCCGCGATCTTGAGGCCCGTCAGCCGCTCCTTGTCGATGCGGTAGGCCACGGCCGGAAGCACGTCCACAAAGGCCCCAAGCCCTCCGGAGGCCACCTGGGACAGGCCTTCGGCCTCGGTGGGCATGTCCACCACGTCCAGGGACGGATACTTGGAGCGCAGGATGGCCGCCGTGGCATGGCTCCGGACCACGCCCACCCGGTCGTGCATCAGGGCCTTTGGCCCGTCTACGAAGGGATGGTCGGCGCGGGTGGCCACCACCAGGGGCAGACGCAGATAGGGGCTGGTGAAATCGAGAAAGCGACGGCGCTCGGGCGTTTCCACGGCGGCGGCAATGAAGTCGCAGCCGCCTTTTTCGGCCGTCTCCAAGGTCTGGGACCAGGAGGCGGTGGGAACCAGGCGGGTCTCCACCCCAAGCCGCTCGGACAAAAGGGCCAGGACGTCGGCCGCCATGCCCTCGAACCGACCGGTTTCGCTGATCCGCTCGATGGGCGGCCAGTCCGGGTCCACGCAATAGCGCAGCGAACCCTTGTTTTGCACGAACTCGCGCTCCCGGCGGTTCAGGGTCACCCGGGCCGGGGCCGGGCCCGCAACGCCCGCAGAGCCGCCCGCCGCGTCGGCCCGGGCCGCCGCCTGCCCCGAGGCGTACAGGGGCAGCCACTTGGCCATGATGGCCGCCTTGTCCCACACCGGAATGGCCTTCAGGGCCTTGTCCAGGATGGAGGCCAATTCCGGCATGTCGTCGCGCACCAGGGTGTAGATGTCGAAGGCGAAATCCGTCAGGCCCGAGACCTTGAGGTTGCTGAGTCCCGCCTTGCGGATGCCGTAGGTGACCACGGCCAGGTTGTCGAGCATGGCCTGGGCCTGCCCCGAGGACACGGCCAGGAGGGCCTCGGCGGGATCCTCCACCACCAGGAGGTCCACGTCGGGATGGTTGTCCCGGACATATTCGTAGGCCGTGGAGCCGCTGGCCACAGCCACCCGCTTGCCCTGCAACTCAAGGATGGAACCGGCCATGACGTCGTCCCGGGAGACGATGGCCAGGGGGAAGCGCAAATAGGGACCAGCGAACAGGGCGTATTTTTCACGCTCGGCGCTCCGGCCCGTGCCGTCGATCATGTCGATGCGCTTGTCGCGAAGGGCCGCCAAGACCTTGCCGAAGTTCCGGGAATCGCCCTGGGCCTCGAACTTGAAGGCCAGGCCCGTCATGGCCGAGACGATTTCGTAGAAGTCGTGGAAGATACCCTGGTACTTCCCGTTCTCCACCATGGCCAGTGGCTCCCAGATGGAGTCGCTGAAGGTGATGACCGGATGGGCCTCGATAAAGGCCTTTTCCTCGTCAGTCAGGCCCAGTTCGGGGAGAGTGTCGGCGACAGCCAGGGACGATCCGGAAAAAACGGTCGCCAGGACCGCCAGGACCGCCAAAACGCGCCGAAGCGCCGCAACGGGAACAAATGAAGCCATGATGCTCACCAAAACATGTTCCTTGGGCTGGTTTTGCAAGGACATCGGATAGCACCCCTTGGCAGGACAGGCAAGCCGGAGGCCTCGCGCCGGGGTCGCGTCCGGACACCCTGCCGCCCCCCTGCCAATGACAAAGAAAAAGACCGGTTGAGGCAGCACGCGAATTGACCGATCACCCCGGGGCCAAGGCCGACGCGGCGAACTCCTTGCCAGCCGTGCTCCCAGGCTTTAGGCTCGACGCCTATGAAACGCTACGACGCCCTTTCCCTTTTCTCCGGAGGCCTGGACAGCGTCCTGGCCGCGCGGACCCTCATGGACCAGGGCCTTTCCGTCCTGTGCCTGCACTTCGTGAGCCCCTTTTTCGGCAAGCCCGGGCGTCTTGTCCACTGGCGCGAGGCCTTCGGCCTGGACATCCTGGCCCTGGACGTGGGGCAGGAATACGTGCGCATGCTTTCCGACGGCCCGGCCCACGGCCTGGGCAAGTTCCTCAATCCCTGCATCGACTGCAAGATCTTCATGCTCGACCGGGCCGTGGCCCTTTTGCCGGAGTATGGGGCCAAATTTGTGGCCACGGGCGAGGTGGTGGGCCAACGCCCCATGTCCCAGCGCCTGGACGCCCTGCACGTCATCCGCCGCGACTCCGTCGCCCGGGAGGTGCTGTTGCGCCCGCTGTGCGCCAAGCGCCTGCCCGTGACCCCCATGGAGCAAAGCGGCCTGGTGGACCGGGAACGCCTGCACGCCATGAGCGGCCGAAGCCGCAAGGAACAGCTTGAGCTGGCCGGACGCATGGGCCTGCCCGAGGTCCCCACCCCGGCCGGGGGCTGCATGCTCACGGAGATGGAATCGGTCAGGCGATATTTTCCGATCTTCATACACCATCCCGAACCCGGGGCCACGGATTTCGAACTGGCCAACATCGGCCGACAATATTGGGCGGGCCCCCTGTGGCTGACCATCGGCCGAAACCAGTCCGACAACGCCAGACTGGAGGCGGCCCTGGCCGAAAACGACCTGGTGTTCAAGGTCCGCGACCATCCCGGCCCCCTGGCCCTGGCCCGACGCCTGCCCGGCGCGGTCTGGGACGAGGCCGCCATCCGCGACGCGGCCGCCTTCGTGGCCTCGTTCTCGCCCAAGGCCCGGCTGGCCGGAAAGGAAACGGCCGTCTCCGTCGGCGGCGCGGCCATGAGCCCGGTGTGGGCCGTCCCCGCCCGGGAAACCCCGCTGTCCTGGCGCGAACCCGCCTGGGACGAGGCCGCAGGCGACAAGGCCGCGCTTTTCGCCGCCAGACGGCGCAACCGGGAGCTGGGCCTCGCCTGACGCCCCCGGGACTGGCGCCCGGCCCCGGGAAAGGATTCTGATGACCGCTATCGGTTTCCTCCCCTTTTCCAGGAACATCCGAAGTCCCCGACCCGTACTCACAATCCGTTGCCAATTCGCCGCCCGTGTCCTACATCCGCGATATGAATACACATGACCTGAAAGGTGTATTCGGTCGAAGATTGCGCCATCTGCGGCAATCCCGCGATCTCACCCAGGCCGCCCTCTCCGAACGTATCGGCATCTCCCTGGACTACCTGTCCAAGATCGAACGTGGGCTGGCCTCCCCTTCCTTTTTCGTCATCGAAAAGCTCTCCCGGCATTTCCAGATCTCCCCGGCCGTCCTGTTTCTTTCCCCGCGCGACTTCGCCGCCGGGGCCGACCAGGAGGACGGCGAGGCCGCCGCCTACCGGGCCCTGGCCTTCATGCATTGCGTTGACCCGATATTTGTCGCCAACACCGACGCCATCATCGTGGATGTCAACACCGTGGCCGAACGGGAATTCGGCTGGCAGGCCAGGGAGCTCCTGGGACGCCCCCTGCTGTCGCTGGTGGCCGACGACTGCCTGGCCTACGTGACCGAAATCGTGTCCCTGTGCGGCAAGGGCACGGATCTGCGCAACGCCAGGGCCTCCCTGTTGGCCCGGGATGGCAAGCATATCCCGGTCATGGTGTCCGTCACCCTTTTGCGAGACAAAAAGGACTCATCGTCCCGCATCGTCTTCGTGGCCAAAACCATGCCGGCGGGGGGGTAGACGCCCCGTTTCGCGACAACGGCAGCCTGGGAGAATGACGGAGCATGGCTTCTTTCAAAAAATGCGGACATTGCGGCTGCACCCGGGCGGGGACGGCGGTTTTCTGCTGCCCGGCCTGCCAGTTGCTTTTTTGCGAGCGTTGCGGGCTGGCCCTCTCCGTCAATACCTTCACCTATTGTCCGCGGTGCGCCAGCATGAAGCACCGCGACACCGCGTTGGCCGGATACATCGGCACGCCGGGCGACCAGGCCTGACCCCACGGCTTGCCCCCGGCCCCCGGCAGGGATACACCACGTCCCGGAGGCCGCCATGAAGCTCACGGTCCTTGCCGACAACACCACCCTCATCGAACGCTATTTCCTAGGCGAGCCCGGCCTGTCCTTGTTTCTGGAGGCGGACGGCTCACGCATCCTTTTCGACGCGGGCTATTCGGACGTCTTTTTGCGAAACGCCGAAAGGCTGCGCATCGACCTCTCGAACCTCGACCATGTGGCCCTGTCCCACGGCCACCTCGACCACATCTGGGGCCTGGAGCACCTCCTGCGGCGCCTGACCGAGGACGCCTGCGAGGACCGCCCTGTGGCGCGTCCCGTGCTCACGGCCCATCCCGACGCCTTGTCCCGGCGGGGCATGGGCCGGGTTCCGGCCATCGGCAACCACCTCTCCCCGGCCGTGCTGGCCGATTTTTTCACCCTGCGCCTGAGCAAAGCTCCCGTGGCCCTGACCGAGCGCCTGATCTTTCTGGGCGAGATCCCCCGCCACTTCGACTTCGAGTCCGCCTCGAGCCCGGGAGATCCTCTGCGCCACGCCGACCACGATCTGCCCGCCCCGGGCCAGGCCGCGGCCCCGGGCCTCCCGGACACCCTGGCCGACGACACGGCCCTGGCCTATGCCAGCCCCGCCGGGCTGGTGATCCTGGTCGGCTGCTCCCACGCGGGCATCTGCAACATCGTGCGCCACGCCCGCCAGGTCTGCGGCGAGACGCGCATCCGGGACATCGTGGGCGGCCTGCACCTGCTTTGCGCCCCGGCCGCCAGGCTTGAGGCCACGGGCCGCTGTCTGGCCGAATTCGCCCCGGCGGCCGTGCATCCCTGCCACTGCACGGACCTTGCGGCCAAGATCGCCCTGTCCCGGTTCGTGCCGGTTCTGGAAACCGGCTCGGGACTTGTCCTGGACTATCCGTAACGCCTCCCGCCGCCGACGTGTTTGCCTCCGGAGGGCACTTCGTCTAGGGTGTGGCCCCGCGCGGCGGCCAGCCCCATTGCCGCGCGTCCATCCCGCACACCCCCAAGGAGCCACATCATGCGGCGTCCCCATGAACCACGATACGGCGCAAGCCTTCTGACCGACCACGACATCTATCTTTTCAAGGAAGGCAACCACTTCGATCTGCACGACAAGCTCGGATCGCACCCCATGACCGTGGACGGCGAGCCCGGAACCCTGTTCGCCGTCTGGGCCCCCAACGCCGCCGCCGTGTCCGTGGTGGGCGACTTCAACGAGTGGGACGCCGAAAGCCATCCCCTGGCCGTGCGCCACGACTCCTCGGGGATCTGGGAGGGTTTTTTACCGGGCATCGGCCGGGGCGCCCTCTACAAGTACCACATCGTCTCCGCCACCGGGCAGTACCATGGCGACAAGGGGGACCCCTTCGCCCGGTTCTGGGAGACCTCCCCGAAAACCGCCTCCATCGTCTGGGATCTGGACTACGGCTGGGGCGACGGGGACTGGATGGCCGGACGGGGCGAAAAAAACGCCCTGGACGCCCCCATCTCCATCTACGAGGTGCATCTGGGCTCGTTTGCCCGGGAAATGGGCGACAGGTACCGCTCCCTGTCCTATCTGGAGCTGGCCGACCGCCTGACCGAGCATGTCCTGGCCTGCGGCTTCACCCATGTGGAGTTTTTGCCGGTCATGGAGCATCCCTTCTTCGGCTCCTGGGGCTACCAGACCCTGGGCTATTTCGCCCCCACCAGCCGGTTCGGCACGCCCCAGGACTTCATGGCCCTGATCGACCGCCTGCACCAGGCGGGCATCGGGGTCATCCTGGACTGGGTGCCCTCCCATTTCCCCACGGACGGCCACGGCCTGTCCTATTTCGACGGCACCCACCTCTTCGAGCACGCCGACCCCCGGCGCGGCTACCACCCCGACTGGAACTGCTACATCTTCAACACCGGCCGCTACGAGGTGCGGGCCTTCCTCATCTCCAGCGCCATGTTCTGGCTGGAAAAGTACCACATCGACGGCCTGCGGGTGGACGCCGTGGCCTCCATGCTCTACCTGGACTATTCGCGCAAAGACGGCGAATGGATCCCCAACATCCACGGCGGCCGGGAAAACCTGGACAACATCACCTTTTTCCAGAAGCTCAACGAGGCCGCCTACACCCGCTTCCCGGACATCCAGACCATGGCCGAGGAATCCACGGCCTGGCCCATGGTGTCGCGTCCGCCCTACATCGGGGGCCTGGGGTTCGGCATGAAGTGGAACATGGGCTGGATGCACGACACCCTGCGCTATTTTTCCCGCGACCCCATCCACCGCAAATTCCACCACGGCGAACTGACGTTCGGCATCTGGTACGCCTTCACGGAAAACTTCATCCTGCCCCTGTCCCATGACGAGGTGGTCTACGGAAAGGGCTCGCTTCTGGGCAAAATGCCCGGCGACGACTGGCAGAAGTTCGCCAACCTGCGCCTTCTGTACGCCCTGATGTACGCCCATCCCGGGAAAAAACTCCTGTTCATGGGCGCGGAAATCGCCCAATGGAGCGAATGGAACCACGATGCCGAGATCGACTGGCGGCTTCTGGAATACCGCCACCACCGGGGGGTCATGACCTGGGTGAAGGACTTAAACGCCCTGTATCGCCGCGAGCCCGCCCTGCACGAACGGGATTTCGAGCCGTCGGGCTTCGAATGGGTCGATTTCCGGGACGCCGAGGCCAGCGTGGTGGCCTTTCTGCGCAAGGGCGCGCGACCCCAGGATATGGTGCTGGGGGTCTTTAACTTCACCCCCGTGGCCCGGCCCGCCTACCGGGTGGGCGTGCCCGTGGGCGGGGTGTGGACCGAACTCTTAAACAGCGACGCCGATGTCTACGGCGGCTCGGGCCTGGGCAACGCCGGGGCCGTGGCCGCCCAGGACGCGCCCGGGCACGGGCATCCCTACAGCCTGGAGATGGTTCTGCCGCCCCTGTCGGCCGTGCTGCTGACGCCGCAAAACTGGCTCTAGCGGCGTCTCCCCGGAACTCGAGGCCCCATCCCCCGTCACCGCCAACCCAACTACGGAGCTTCCCATGTCCCAAGGCATCCCGGCAGAATTTTCAGGCGTCACCGCCGTGTGCAAGGCCAACATCTATTTCGACGGCAAGGTCATAAGCCACACCCTGGTGGACGGCGCGGGAAAAAAGATCACCCTGGGCCTCATCTTTGCCGGCAGCTATGCCTTCAATACCGGCGCGCCCGAGCGCATGGACATGGTGGCCGGGGTTTGCCGGGTGAAGCTGGCCGGGCAGGAGGGATTTGTCGCCTATCCGGCCGGGACCACCTTTTTCGTGCCTGGCGACTCGTCGTTCGAAATCGCCGTCGACGAGGGGATCGCCGAATATATCTGCTCCTTCGGCTAAAGCGCGTCCCATGCGCCAGGTTTTTTCAGCAAAAACACAGGGTGTTTTTGCTGGTGGCGCCCCCGACGACGGCATCGCCGAACATAGCTGCTCCTTCGGCTACGGGGTGCGGCATTGGCGCCGGGAGGAAAAGCCTCCGGCGGCCAAAGGGCTTCGCCCTTTGGAATCCCGTACTATTTTGACCTCGTTGTTTTTTGAAAGAGTGGCGCACAGGTCGGGGCCTCTTTCGGCGCATGCCCAGGCGGGATCGACGCGTTTTTTCCTTGGACTTTCCGGGTATTGCCCGTAGCCTGTCCTTGAACGGGGGCGACCACACCTTTCGCCCCGTTCAAGGACGTGCATGACGCACCTGTTTTGCCCACACACACCGCCCGCCCGGTTCCGGCCGGTCCCAGCCTGGACCGCGCCGAACGACCGGACCTCCTGCCTCACGATCTTCAGCGCCCCGCCCGGTGTTGTCGCGGGGCGGCATGGCCCCTGAAGCCTGGCTCGACGCCCTTCCCCAGAAACGCGGCACGGCCGCCGACGGCGACCTGTCGGCCCTGTGCTCCACGGCCTATCCCTTCCTGTCCGATGCGGCCGTCAGGCGCCAGATCACCCGGCTAAGCGGCTACCTGTCGAAGCTTGCCGAGTCCATGCGCCGCCGGGTCATCGCCTATTCCCTCTACGTCCGCCAACTCGACGTCATCCAGGCCGCCGCCACCCGGGATTTCTGCCGCGACGGCTGTACGCGTCCCCCCGTGGGCTGCTGCAACGCCAACCATTTCGAGATCCTGTCCCTGGCCGACATGATGGTCTCCCGGCCCTCCCCGGCGGCCCTGGAGCTCTCCCACGTCATCGGCCAGTTGCAACGCCTGGAGACCTCTTTCGAAGTCGAGCACGGCCGCTGCCTCACCCCCGGCCACTGCGACTGCCTGGCCGCCGACGGCTGCACCCTGCGCCTGTTCAAGTCCCCGCGCTGCGTCCATTTCCTGTGCGCCGAACTGGGCCGCGCCCTGGAGACCCGCTTTGGGCAGGCGGCGACGCCCTTTTGCGCGGCCATGGGCCAGGTGGCCGTCCAGACCATCGCCACCACGGCTGATTTCACCGACCCGGGCATCCTGGACGCGGCCGGGTCGCTTTTCGCCGCAGCGCCCCCTGCCCGGACGTAAGCGCCACGCGTGTTGCGGCTGTCGCTGCGCGGAGTTTTTTTTCTCCCCCCACGCGTCTTCATGCCTGCCGCCGACACGCCGCAGATCAAATCCCACATCGGTTTCACCGTATTGGCCCGTAGCGGCAAACCCGTCATTGCGTTGCCCAGAATCGATCCTGCCGCCTTTTGTTTCTCGACAGCGATATCGCTTTGTGATGTATTCTGCACGTCGTTGGAGTTCCCGCTCCTTTCCTGGCAAAGTCGGATGCTCCCCTTCTGGGTCGACACGGCATGCCGTTGGCATGGCAAAGGAAATAGGGTCGAACCCATGAAAACACCCTCCTGGGTCTCGCCTCCCCAACTGCTGGCGGCCCTGGCCATTCCCTTCGCCGCCCTGGCCATACAGTGGCTTTTCTGGGGCGCGATCAAGCCCTACGTCTGGTTCCTGTTCTTCCCGGCGGTCTTTTTCAGTTCCTGGGTGGGCGGCCTGCCCGGCGGCCTTGTCTCGACGGTCCTGTCGGCCGCCATGGTGGCCGTCTTCTTCATGGAGGCGAACCTCGGGCAGATGCTGAGAAATCCCATGAGCCTTCTGTCCATCGGGGTGTTTTTGTGCATGGGGGTGCTTTTCAGCCTGTCCCACGGTCGGCTGCGCCGGGCCAACCGGCTGGCCGCCGAGGCCCTGGAGTCCGCCCGCCAGGCCAACGACAAACTCCTGGCGGCCAACGCCGACATCACCCGGCTCTACGAGAAGACCCGGGAGCTCGACGAGCTCAAGACCCGCTTTTTCGCCAACGTCAGCCACGAATTGCGCACCCCCCTGACCCTGATCCTGGCCCCGGTGGACAGCCTCCTGCGCGACCCCGGACTTGCGCCCGCCCCCCGGGCCAACCTTGAACTCGTCGCCCGCAACGCCCGCCTGCTCCACCATCACGTCAGCAATCTGCTCGATGTGGCCAAGCTCGACGCCGGACGCATGGCCATGCGCTATTCCCGGGTCGACATGGCCCATCTGGTCCGATTTTCAGCCTCGCTTTTCGAAATCCTGGCCCGGGACCGGCGTATCCGCTTCACCATGTCCGTCCCCGAATCCCTGCCGGCCCAGGTCGATGCGGAAAAAACCCAACGCATCCTGCAAAACCTCCTGTCCAACGCCTTCAAATTCACCCCCGACGGCGGGCTCATCGAACTGGCCCTGGAAGAACGGGACGGACAGGCCGTCCTGATCGTTGCGGACAGCGGGCCGGGCGTTCCCCACGACATGCGCCAGACCGTTTTCGAACGCTTCCGGCAGGCCGACGACAGCTCCCGCCGCCGCCACGGCGGCACAGGTCTTGGACTGGCCATTGTCCAGGAATTCGTCACGCTGCATGGCGGCGCAATCCTTCTGGACGACTCGCCCGACAAGGGTGCCCGGTTCACCGTGACCCTGCCCCTGTGCGCGCCGGAGGGGGCCGCCATCGTGGAGGAACCAAGCTTTTCGGACGAGGCCATCTCCCGGCAGATCGTGGAGGAACTCACCCCGGGCCCCGCCAATCCGGCGTCTCCGCTCCCAGACCCTGACCCGTCCCGGGAACTGGTCCTCATCGTCGAGGACAACCCGGACATGAACGCCTTTCTGGTCGACGCCCTGAACAACGAATTCCGGACGGCCTCGGCCCTCGACGGCCGGGAGGGCCTGGACACGGCCCTGGCCCTCCGGCCAAGGCTGATCATAAGCGACGTCATGATGCCCGGCATGGACGGCGAGGAGATGGTCCGCCAACTCCGCGACCACCCGGAGACTGCGGACGTGCCGGTGATCATGCTCACGGCCAAGGCTGACGAAGCCCTGCAAACCCGGCTTTTACGGGACATGGTCCAGGATTTTCTGACCAAGCCCTTTTCCGTCGCGGAGCTCATGGCCCGTGTCCATGCGCTTCTCAAGGATCGTCGACGCCTGGAAGCCGAGAAAAGAAAAACCCAGGCCCGCTTCGAGGCCACCTTCGAGCAGGCCGCCGTGGGCATCGCCCATGTGGCCCCGGACGGCCGCTGGCTGCGGGTGAACCGCAAGCTGTGCGATACCCTGGGCTACAGCCGCGATGATCTGCGCCGCAAAACCTTCCAGGAGATCACCCATCCCGACGACCTGGAGACCGACGTGGGCCACATGGCCCGGCTGCTGTCTGGCGAAATTCCGTCCTACACCATGGAGAAGCGGTATGTCCGGGCCGACGGCGGCACGGTGTGGGCCCAGCTCACGGTCTCCCTGGTGCGTGATGGCGCCGGACGGCCGGACTATTTCATCTCCGTGGTGGAGGACATTGGCCGCCGCAAGGGCGTCGAGGCGGCCCTGCGGGAAACCCGGGAACGTTTCACGGTGCTGGTGGAAAACGCCCCGGAGGCCATCTGCATCCTGGAGGACGGCCAGGTGATCTACGCCAACACGGCCAGCCAGAGCCTTTTCGGCCTGCCCCGGGAACATGCCCGCGCGGCCCCCTCCATTCTTGACTCGGTCACGCCCGGGCACCGGGACCGGTTCCAGGCCTGGATCGCCATGCGGGAGGGTGCTGCGGCGGATTCCTCCACCAGCGAGCCCGCCCTGGCGGAGGAATTCCGTTTCCTGAAAAAAGGCGGCGGGAGCGTGGACATCGAGGTCTCGGCCGTTCCCCTGTTCTTAAACGGGCGGCGGGACGTGTTGCTGTTCGCCCGGGACATCAGCGAACGCAAGCGGGCCTACGAGGAAATCCAAAGCCTGGCCCGGTTCCCCGGGGAAAACCCCAATCCGGTCCTGCGGGTGGCCCCGGACATGACCGTTTTGCACGCCAACAAGGCCAGCGCGGCCTTCCTCGACCATTTCCAAAGCGGCCTGGGGCAGCCCTTTCCCGCCCCGCACCAGGAGGACGTGGCCACGGCCTTCGCCACGGACAGGCCGGTGGTCTTTGAGACGATGGTGGGAAAACGGGCATTCGCCATGACCGTCCACCCCATCCTGAAAAGCGGCTACGTCAACATCTACGGACAGGACATCACCGACCGCAAACGGGCCCAGTCCCAACTGGTGGCCGCCAAGGAGGCGGCCGAGGCCGCCAACCTGGCAAAGAGCGAGTTTCTGGCCACCATGAGCCACGAGATACGCACGCCCCTAAACGGCGTGCTGGGCATGCTCCAACTGGCCCAGACCACCGCCCTGGACGAGGAGCAGGCCCAATACGTCGCTACGGCCCTGCGCGCCGGGCGGGGCCTTTTGTGCATCCTGGCCGACATCCTGGACATCTCCCAGATCGAATCGGGCCGGATGGCCCTGTCGGCCAGGGGATTCGAGATCCAGGAGGCGCTCCAGCCGGTCGTCAGCGCCTTTACCCATGAGGCGGAGAAAAAAGGGGTGGAGCTTTCCTTCGTCGTGGAGCCGTCCACGCCCGATTCCTTCTGCGGCGATCCCGGCAGGATACGCCAGGTGCTCTACAATCTGATGGGCAACGCCCTGAAATACACCGACTCGGGGTCCGTGCGCCTGCGGGTCTTTCCTCTCCCCGAAATCCCCGGCCGGGCAGGGACTCGCCTGTGCTTCGACATCTCCGACACGGGGGTGGGCATCCCGGGCGACAAACAGGCCCGGGTGTTCGAGGCCTTCACCCAGGCCGACGGCTCCTATACCCGGAAATACGGCGGGACGGGCCTGGGGCTTTCCATCGTCAGGCGGCTGGTGGACCTCATGGGCGGCTCGGTGTTTTTATGCAGCCAGGAGGGCGTCGGCACCCGGGTCCGGGTCACGATTCCCGACCAAAGCCCGCCCGAATGCCCCAGGCAGCAGCCCATCTCCCTGGGGACCATGGACCGGGAGGCGGGACGCGGATGGCGGATCCTGGTGGTGGAGGACGATCCCGTCAGCCAGTTCGCCGCAAGCCGCTACCTGACCAAGCTCGGCTACCGGACGGAATGCGCAAACAACGGCCAACAGGCCCTGGAGGCCCTGCGCACCGGACACTTCGACCTGATCCTCATGGACATCCAGATGCCGGTCATGGGAGGCTTAAACGCCGCCGCCATCATCCGCACCGACGCCACGTTTCGCGACCACGCGGACATCCCCATCATCGCCATGACCGCCCATGCCATGCTCGGCGACCGGGAGCAGTTCCTGCAGGCGGGCTTAAGCGGCTACGTCTCCAAGCCCGTGGAGCTGTCCGAACTCAAGCAGGCCATCGAACGGGCCATGGACGCCGTCCCCACCACCATGCCGCAGTAGGCCGCCGGGCAGGCCCCCTCCAGGCCTACCCGGTCCAGGATTGATTCCCTCCGGGCCTTGGCGTATCCGTGTCCCCACCCCGGGACGGCCGCCGCCCCTGGGAAATCCAGCGCAAAAGGCTTTTTTCCGTGACGCAACCGGCAAACCATCCCATCGGCATCTTCGACTCGGGCGTGGGCGGGCTGACCGTGACCCGGGCGGTCATGGAACGCCTGCCCGCCGAGCGCATCGTCTATTTCGGCGACACGGCCCGGGTGCCCTACGGCGTCAAATCGCCCGAAACCGTCAACCGCTATGCCGCCGAAATCGTGCGCTTTTTGCTCGACAAAGAGGTCAAGCTGCTGATCGTGGCCTGCAACACCATGGCCGCCGTGGCCCTGCCGACCATCACCGCCCTGTCCCCCGTGCCGGTCCTCGAGGTCATCGACGCCGGAGCCCGGAGCGCCCTGGCCGCCACCGGAACCGGGCGCATCGGCATCATCGCCACCCCGTCCACCGTGCAAAGCGGGGCCTACAAGGCGGCCATCGCCCGGCGCGGCGGCGACGCCTCGCGCACGATATCCCGGGCCTGTCCGCTGTTCGTGCCCCTGGCCGAGGAGGGGTTCCTGGACCACCCGGCCACCCGGCTCATCGCCCGGGAATACCTGGCCCCGGTCCTGGCCGAAAACCCGGACACGCTCATCTTGGGCTGTACCCACTATCCGCTGTTGCGGCCGCTTCTGCAGGACGAGGCCGGGCCTTCGGTGACCCTGGTGGATTCGGCCGCGGCCGTAGCGGCGGACACCCAGCGGATTCTGGCCGAGGCCGGGCTTTTGGCCGACGCCGACCACCTGCCGCACCACGACTTCTACGTGACCGACGCCCCCGACCGGCTGCGCGGCATCGGCGAACTGTTTTTGGGCCGCCCCCTGCCGGACGTGCATCTGGTCAGCCTGGGCTGCTGATCGACCTGCCGTCCTTTCGTCCTGGACGCTTCGACCCGCCGACCCGCCTCATGGATCGGCTGGCCTTACGCCGAACCAGGGAGCAGTTGCGCCGACCGTCCCGCCTGTCTTCCAAAAGACATCCTCCGTGCGCCAAGCGGTCACACGGGCGTGGTTCAGTGCCGCCAAACCACCCCGTTTCCGGAGGAGACGCCCATGGAAAGACATTTCGACCGCCGCCAGTTCCTGGAGCTTGGCGCGGCGTTTGGCGCGGTGGTGGCCTCCCAGATGCTCCACGACCTGCACAAGCCCTGGGTCTTCGCCTGGGGCGAGGCGGGCGAATCGCGCCCGGAAAAACCCCTGGCCGGGACCGGCGAACACCATCCCTTAAGCGTGGCCGAATCCATGGTGGTGGCCCAGGCCTGCGCCCACAACCATCCTGGATCGCCGAAGGATGAGGCCGAGGTGGTGGGATGGATCAAGGCGGCGGCCATCCTGGCCGGGATCGATCCGGTGGCCAAGGGATTTTTGGCGACGGGCGGCGAGACCCTGCCCGAACCCCGGCGCATGGAGGGGTTCGTGTGCCACCTGGGCTACCACGACTGGGTGTTGTCCGTGCCCTCGGCCAAGTGGACCATTCCCGTGCTGGCGGAACTCGCCCGGGAGCGCTACGGCATGTCCGAGGCCGATCTTGCGGGCAGGCCTTTCAACGCGTTCCGCAATTATGTCTCCTCGCAGACCACCGCCATGCGCCTCTACGCGGCCTATTCCACCAAGGGAAAGGCCGGGGTGGCGGCCCTGGCCGAGGAACTGGTCAAGCCGGTCTGATCCCCTTCCTGCGCACCATGCAGAACATCACGGGCAGGTCGCGGCGCAACCGCGCCGTCAGCGAGTGACGTTCGCGCCAAGACGTCATTGTGAAAGGCCGGGGTGACAAGTCCCCGGCCTTTTTCTATATATGCGCCCGGCCCTGGGGCCAAATCCACTGCAGCGGACAACCATGGACATCAGGGCCGGAGACCGCATTTCCTCGAAACGCCACAAGGGCGAACTGGTGGTGGCCGTGTCCGGACGGCGCATCCTGGTCTGCCGCAAGGTGAAAAAGGACGGCGCGCCGGGAAATCAGGAGGTCTTGGTGGATCGAAACGAGGTGGCGGCGGTGCGACTGCGGCTGCCCCTCTCCTAGCCGTCGCCGTCCAGGGCCATGTCCACGGCCATGGCCGCATGCAGGGCCGCCGTATCGAAAAGCGGCAGCGCCGATTCGGCTGGCGGCAGCAGCATGGCGATCTCGGTGCAGCCCAGGATCACGCCTTCCGCCCCGCGCCCGGCCAAATCCCCCACAACCCGTTCGTATTCCCGGCGGGAAGCCGCAGTGATCCGCCCCTGGCACAGCTCGTCGAAAATCACCCGGTGCACCATGGCCCGGTCCGCCTCCCCGGGCACGAGCACCTCGATGCCGTGCCTGCGGGACAGCCAGCCTACATAGAAATCCATCTCCATGGTCGGGCGCGTGCCCAAAAGCCCCACCCGCGAAAGCCCCGCCGCCGCAACGCCCCGGGCCGCCGCATCCGCGATATGCACCACCGGAATGCCCGCCGCCGCCGCCACCGCGTCGTACACATTATGCACGGTGTTGCTGCATAAGAGCAGAAAATCCGCCCCGGCGGACGCGATACGGGCCGCCGCCGGGCACAGCAGATCCGCCACCCCGTCCCAGTCGTCCGCCGCGAGGCAGGAATCCAGATCGGCGAAATCCACGCTTTCCATGAGGATGCGCGGGGAATGGCTTCCGCCCAGGCGGGCCCGGACCCCGGCATGGATGTCGCGCAGACAGTTTAGGGTCGATTCGAAACTCATGCCGCCTAAAAGTCCGATGGTCTTCATGTCCTGCCCCCTTGTGCGGCGAGTCTGCCGCCGCCTGCGGCGGCCACGCAACATCGCATGGCCCGTCCGGCGCATTCGGCCCGTCTGGCCCATCTGGCCCGTCTGGCCCGCCCGGCCCGTCTGGCGCTGCCCCTTGTGCAGCACAGGTCGCCGTCCGGGTCAAGGGGGCCGTGCGCAGGGGACGTGCTGCCCGGGTCTGTTCTCCGCACCGATTTGGGGGTATGAGACGGGCATCCGGTACAATCCACCACACCACCCCGGATACGGGAGTCCGCCATGTCCCTTTCGCCCGTGCCGCGCCCGGTCCTGCGGCGTTTTGGAAACGCTTCGGCCGCCATCCTCTTTCTCCTGGCCCTGGTCCTGGCCACCGCCGTCCGGGCCGAACAGGCAGATTTCGCCCTGACCCTTTTGCACACCAACGACGTGCATGCCCACATCGCCGACTTCGACGCCATGGGACAGGAATGCACGGCCGACAAAGAATCCCAAGGCAAATGCCTGGGCGGCGCGGCCCGACTGGCCACGGCCATCGCCCAGGCCCGGGCCGAGGGCGGCAACACCCTGCTCGTCGACGCGGGCGACTGGTTCCAGGGAACCCTGGCCTACAGCCGCTTCAAGGACGAGGCCCTGCGCGCGGTGACCAGCCGCCTGGGCTATCAGGCCATGGCCCCGGGCAACCACGAGTTCGACGACGGCCCGGCCGTGCTGGCCAGCTTTCTGTCCGGCGTCCCCTTCCCCATGCTGGCCTGCAACATGGACGCCTCGGCCGAACCGCTTTTGGCCGGAAAAATCGCGCCGTATGCGGTTCTCGACGTGGGCGGCCGCGCCGTGGGCGTGGTGGGCGTGGCCAACGAGGACACGGCCAGCCTGTCGAGCCCGGGGGAGAATGTACGGTTCATGGCGGCCGAGGAGCCCCTGCGCGCGGCCGTGGCTGAACTGGCGGCCCAGGGGGTGAACATCATCATCGCCGTCAGCCATGCCGGGTTCGAGCGGGACAAGGTGCTGGCGGCCGCCGTGGCGGGCCTGGACGTCATCGTGGGCGGCCACAGCCATCTGCTTTTGGCCAACGGCGCGCCCGAGGCTGTGGGCCCGTCCCCCTTACGCATCTCCGGCCCGGACGGGGAAACGGCCTGCGTGGTCACGGCGGGCTCGTGGGGCAAATACCTGGGACGGCTCAACCTGCGTTTCGACGCCGCCGGGCGGGTGGTGGAGGCCGAGGGCGACCCCCGGCCCATGGACGCGGGCATGGCCCAAGATCCGGACATGGCGGCCCTGGTGGCGACCTATGAGGAACGTCTGGCCCCGTTTCGGGCCACGGCGGTGGGCAGCCTGGAAACGGCCCTGCCCCTGGACCGGGGCGACTGCCGGGGCGCAGAGTGCCTCATCGGCGACATGGCGGCCGATGCCGTGCTGGCGGCGGCCGCACGCCACGAGGCCCGGGCCGCCCTGGTCAACGCCGGCTCCATCCGGGCCGGGCTGCCCGCCGGAGAGGTGACGCTGGGTGCCGTGCTCACGACCTTTCCCTTCGGCAACACCCTGGTCGTGTGCGACCTTCTGGGCGCGGACCTGATGGCCGCATTGGAGCACGGGGTGAGTCTGGCGCACGATCCCTTGGGCTCGGGGACGGGACGGTTTCCCATGGTGGCGGGGCTGCGCTACGCCTTCGATCCGGCCCGGGAGGCGGGGTCGCGCATCCTCTCGGCCCAGATCCAGGGCCCGGACGGAAAATTTTCGCCTGTGGACCCGGCCGCCACCTATCGCGTGGCCATCAGCGACTACCTGTCGCGCGGCGGCGACGGCTACGGCATGCTCAAGGACCGGGCCAAAAACGTGCTGCTCGACGGCCGGACCATGGACGAGATGGTGGCCGGGTATCTGGCGGCGCATTCGCCGCTGGCCGTGGCCCTGGATGGAAGGATCGAGAGGAAGGAGAAAGGAGAATAAGCACGAGGGGGGACACCATGGGCAGCCGGGACGAGGATGGCGGCCGGGACTCAGGAGAACGGGAGGCGACGCTGTCCTGGGAATGGAAGGCGCGGCACATCCTCACGGATCGGTTCGTGCTCGCCGATTTCGTCACGGTCATGAGTATTGCCGGGAGCGCGATGTGCCTGCTGCTCTCTTCCATCATGATTTTTCAGGGCGACTGGGACGCGGCCGGGCGCATGGCCGTTTTCGCCCTGGTCATGACCGGCGCGGTGGCCGTGCTCTTTCTGCTGATCATGCTCGTCATCGGCGGCAGGTTCCGCTACCGCTTCGAGATTGACGAAGACGCCGTCACCTTCACCGTGCTCTCCGGCTGCGTCAAAACAAGCAACCGGCTCGCGGTCGCCCTGGGCGTGCTGGCGCGAAGACCTGGATTGACGGGCGCAGGGCTTCTGGCCAAGTCGGAGGAGTACAACCGCATCGCCTTCGCGGACCTGTCCACGGTCAGGTACTACCCGAAGGATCATGTGATTTTTCTGCGCGCCCGCTGCAATCCCAAGCCGATCCGGCTCTATTGCCCGCCGCAGGCATACCCTGAGGCGGCGGACAGGATCAGACGGGGATTTGCCCGGGGCCGGAACCGCCAGAAGCAGGAAGGGCGCGCCCTCGGTCCCTCTCCTGTCCCGCGCCGGATGGCGGCCACCTGTGCGGCCCTGGCCGCATCCCTTTTCCTGCTGGCCGCTCCCTTCGACATCCCGCCGGGCATCGCCCTGGGCATGGCCGCCCTGGCCGTCGCCGCCATCTGGATCCCCCCGGCCGGAAAACCCGTGGGGGGCCTGCTTTGCCTGGGATCGCTGGGATTTGTCCTGTACATCGCCAGGGCGCTCGTCACGGTGAACGTCACCACCACGGAAGAGCAATTCCGGGCCTTCGCCGCCAGCCGGGGCGTTGCGCTCAATGAGGCGGTCAGGCTGGACAACACCTTTCTCGGCAACTACGCCCCGTATGAGCTCTTTGACCCGGAGCGATGGACGTTCTTCGCCCTGGCCGTTCTGGGCGCGCTGGTCCTGGCGTTTGTCGGGCTCACGGCCTTCCGGGCAGGCTACGCCCGGCGCAGGCCCGGCATATCCGGATAGCCCCCGGCAACCTCGCCGGGGTTCCCGGGAAACACCCAGGACACGTCACGGTTGGCTCAAGATGTCGCGCAGCGAAATACGCTGGCCATCCTGGAGATAGCGCACATCATCGATGACCCACCGTCCGGCGTCCTTGACCAGCAAAAAATCGTAGGGTTTCTCACCCTTAAAGCCGTTTTTCACCTGCATGACGGCTGTGTCCCCCTGGCTGGCGATGCCGACGATGGACAACGGCTTTCCGGCATTGTCCTGGGCGTTGAAGAAAAAATCGAAATCAAGGTTCCCGATGCCGTCATTGTTTTTGCTCAACAGCCGTTCTTTCTGAAGCAGATCTTTCAGTTGCGGCGAAACGATGTTTTTCGAGAGTGCGAAACCGATGCAGTCCTGCGAGCCATCGCTAAGGAATATCTTCGAATATTCGGCGAGAAGCGGGGCGAACGTCTGGCGGATGCTTTCCGCCGCCGGATCCTGTTGCTGGGCGCCGACAGCATGCGCAGCACAACAGCAGACCGCAATAACCAAGAAACCGACTCTCCGAAGGATACGTGTCACACACTGTTTCATATCCACCCCCAGTTCTTGCTTGGGATGCTTCTCTCACAAATCCGGACGAGGCGAAAGCCCTGCAAGACCACCATCAGCCTCTGAACCCGCGGGCATCCGCCCTGCTCCTGCACCCCGTGCAGGCCCGAAGGACCACTTTCGCCTCCCGGGGGAGGCGCGATCTTTCCCCAGCGTCCGGGAAAAAAATCCGCCGAGGAGAACCCTGCTTTGCTCTTTGAACGTCTTCAAGGTCTTAAACATTTTCATTTTGAGTGTGGGCTTCAAAAGACGCACCCATACAAGGTTACTCTTTCCGTTTGAAAGACTCTTCTTATATCTGTCCTCTCCGGCTCCGAAGTCGTATACCATATGATTCTTATTGGCATTGTAAACAATGGCCAGGGTGTGGGCGACAAGGCCAGGGCGCATTTTATTGTCTTCAGAGTAATGAAATCCGCACTGATAAAAGTAAACGGTTCCATTGTACACATGATTGTAGAGGTATCCGATGATTTTGTCGCCTGCTGTAATCTTCAACACCTGAATCTCATGAAAGGAGAATCTGGATTCCAGAAGATTGTCATTGAACTTGATGACATACGGATTAAGAGAGGAAACGATTCCCTGGGCATCTTTTCTCAATCTGCCCAGATAGTACATTTCTTCAAGCATTTCCCTGGCAGATGCTCTCGAATCTGCTTCATGCACCTGCAACTCGCCGAATTCTTTATATGCCCGCATGGACCTTTTGATCTGGCTTCGCGT
Organism: Desulfolutivibrio sulfodismutans DSM 3696; assembly: GCF_013376455.1. Taxonomy (GTDB): domain Bacteria; phylum Desulfobacterota; class Desulfovibrionia; order Desulfovibrionales; family Desulfovibrionaceae; genus Desulfolutivibrio; species Desulfolutivibrio sulfodismutans. The sequence goes on from NZ_CP045504.1 coordinate 2,201,213, forward strand.
ATTCTGGGACAGCGTCGACAGGAATGAGTCAAACGTCTTGCCGACTTTTGTCAAATCGACAGTGTATGCAGGCTTGTCATAGTCATATATTATGTATTTGTCGTCGTATTCATAAAAACCATTCCCTGGAAAGTCCCGGGTTGAAGCCCCCGGGAAATAAAACTCATCCCATCCAAACGGAAAACTGTTGACAACATCACGGATTGAAATGCCTACTTCTTTCAGCTTCAAGAAATGATTATATATCCCACAAATGGAATCAAGATAGATATCGCCGCATGAATACACGCTCACCAGTCGCGTCGGGACGATCCCCTGGCGCATTTTTTTTGATGTCGTTACAACACATGCATAGACGCACTCGTCGTCTTTCAAAACCCGCATTAAGTATAATTGTTGCGTTTGTTCAAGACTCGTGCACCATGTTGCAATCCATCCATGTGAAATATAATATGACGTATCGCTCTTGTCGCAAAGATGCTTCCACTGTGATAGCGCACCTTCCAAATCGCTTCGCATATCTGTTAATTCGACGCACACGTTTGTGCAGGAAAAAATGGACACGTAGCTTCCTCCCAGGCGAATGAAAGAATGAACTCGGGTGCTGCTTGATCAATCGAGGAAATGGTGCTGCCTGAAAAAGAAGGTTCGATTATCCATGCTCCAGGAGAGAGTCTGCCTTCATTGTGAAACGAGCATATTGAGAATTATGTGGTCGCCTTTTTCGACATTTTAATTTTGTACGCCATGGACAGAAGCTGTCCTTTTATGTTGTTACTGAAAAGAACATGGGTGTTGCATTCACATCTGTCGTGTGCATATTTCTGTTTGTATCCATACGACAACGGATAGCAATTCAGAAGCTTCACGTCCGGAAAAGTGTCGATCAAAAGACGAAGTGTCCTCGCTATCAAAATGACAGACGGACCAAACATGGCATAGTCTCTATCATATGCCGTCCTTAACCCGTTATATACCCCATCTTCGATATATCCGTACTGTCCGGCAATTTTTACCCCGTCAATCTCAAGAAAAGCCATGAAAAACTTTCCGGAAAGACAGCATGCGTGAATCAACGACTCGGAATAGACAAGATTATCCTTCATGTTTAACAATGCTGTACCGGACTCTTTTTTCCATCCCGTGTTCTCCATCTCATAAAATCGTCCCATGTGGGGAAGAGCTTCATAATTCATGTAATAGACAAACTTGCTGTCTTGTTTTGCAATTTTTCTCTCTAATCGATCAAGATTTTCACGAGTTTTCTTTGACAGGTATGTCTGACAATATTCCTCAAACGAATCTCCAATCTCTACAACATATGTTCGATCATGAATCGTAAAAAATTTCGTGTTGTTGCTTTCAAATGCTGACGCCAGCAACCCCGCTTCAGGCTCAAAACAATAGATGCTGCTGAATTTGAGCACATCCCATTTGCCATGCTGTTCCTGTAAAAGGCGAATCAGTTCCCTGAAATAAAATTCACCATACCCCGCCGCAACAATCGGCTTACTTATACTGAATGACTCATGGTAAAGTGTATTGAATACTTTTGCGCCATACTTTCTTTCCAACGTGAAGGGATACAGCCCCAGGCACGTCTTCCCGTCCCACAGGGACAGAAAGGCTGGTTTGCGGCCAGCCAGATAACATGCGTACCAGGCGTTGAGCAGCACATAGTCATTTTGTATGCTTGGATTGGCGAGACTCTTCTCCAGCCTGAGCCATTCTTCGGATATTGCAGGGATGGAAGAGTGGAATTCTATGCGTGTCGACCCCATTCATCCCCCTGAAACCGTGTCTCATGCAACCATATACACATAGCGTACGATATTCACCGGTACACGTCGCCATGCAAACTTGAGGCAGATTGCGGCCACGCCTTCGAGGCATGCGCCATCCGTTACGTATCCCCCGGAATTCGCACACTGAAACTTCACAAACATGACGGTTACATACTTATTATTTTCTGACAAAGCACGTATGCATTTTGTCAGTGAGGCAACACAAGCAGGTTCAGAGTCGAAGGTATCGGCACGAACCGCTTATTACGTTTACACGGGCCATGACGCGTACCGTCCGGGGAAACCTCCCGTCTGCGGCAGGCATTCCCTGCCCGTGCAATCCGTCGTGCTTGAATCTGCACCAATGTGTATAATAAAAAAGCGATCTTGCACAGATATTTTTATCGCGGCGCCGGAGTCTTGACGTTTCAGGCCGCTTCGACCTGCAAACCGTGAACGCAGGTACATTGTTGCTGCCCCCCCCCACAGCTGCACATGACGGCGCAGGCTCGCAGTCGGTCCACTCGTTCCCGGATATCCATTCTCTTTCAAGTGAACAAAACGGAGGCGCCGGGAACGGCGACTTGCCTGCCCGGCCCATGAGCGCGCGCAGCGAGGTGTTCCGGGTCTTGGGCGGACGCTCCGGGCAGCCTTACAGGGAATCCACGCTCAGGCTGAGGGCGTCCCAGAATATGCGGAAGGTGCGCCCGTTGACCTCATTGATGTGGGCGCTTCGCAGGTCAAACCCCTGTGCGAACGCCTGTCCCCGCGCCGGACAGGCCACAAGGCCCTGGTACATCTCCTGCCAGTCCGTGGCCGAGCGCAAACCCCGACCATACGTTTGCGAATACTGGTACTCTGTCGCCCAGGCCGGACTGGCCGCGCCGATGTTCAGATAGTGTGTGGTCATGTCCAGCAGTTCAAGGCTTTCCCGATCATAGGAAAAGACCTGGTAGCCTGGGTTATTGCCTGTCACAGGCGAAATGGATGGCCCCAGCCGCATGGCGGCGACCGGCAGGTTGCCGTTTCGAGGGCGCATCAATCGGAACTCGTCGCGGTGGACATGCCCGGCAAAGCTGGCCTTGATGGTTGCGGCGTACTTCACGATCAAACCGGCCTGGGCGTCGTTCCAGGCCTCGGTCAGCATGGGATCGAAAACATCCTTGCCTTTTTTCACATACTTGGCCGCGCTGGCCTTGGAGTTGTCTCCAGGGGGGACATGGGACATGAGCCAGACCTTCTCCCCACGGCGTTTTACCTGGCCCAGTTCATGGTCCAAAAACTCCAACACCCGCCTCCCGGCGGCCTCACGTCCGGATCGCTTGGTCCAGAAGATGTTGTTGAACACCACGAGTCTGCCGCCCCCCGGCCCGGGCAGGGGCACGGCGTAGCAGCCGTCGTGCGGATAGGAGTCCAGAAAGGGCGCGCGGGACGCTTGGTCCTTGAGCGCCAGTCGGGCCACAAGGGGCGCGGTGGCCGAAAGATAGGGGCTTTTCGGGGCGATCCGGTAGTCCCCCTCGAAGCTGTCGTTGTTGCCCAGGGCGAGGTACAGCGGGGCATCCGGGAATCGCCTTGTCACCTCGGCCAGGAAGTATTCGGCGGTCTTGGCGATGAAGGTCAGCAGGCCCTCGGGCGTGGCGTCGCCGGTCAGCCGGGGATAGGTGGTCCAGAAATCGTGGCACAGCAGATCGCCCGGGTAGAGCAGAAAGTCCGGCCTGGGCGCGCGGCGGGCCATGTCGTCGAGAAAGGACTGGAAGAGGGCGTCGTTGCTGTCCTGACCATAGGGGCTGTACGCGGCGGTGGAGTCGGACAGGATGCCGCGCCACGCGCTGGCCGGTGCGGCCGCCAGGGCCGACACCTTGGCCGGGTCGGCGAAGGGGTCGAAATGGACGTCGGAAAAAAGCAGGAACATCCCGCCCCGTTGCGCCGTGGCGGCCGTGTACGAGGCCGGGTCGCCGTCTGAGCAATTCGGGCCTGAAGGCGCGGCCATGGCGTCTGGCAGGGGGGTTTGCCGTTTCGCGCCCCAGGCCTGGCCTTGGCCGCAGAGCAGCGGCGCGGCCAGGACGGCGGCTCCGGAAACCGCCAGACGCAAAAACGTCCTGCGGCCGATGATCTGGGTCTTCGATTCGCCCTGGCCCGCAGCGTCTTTTGGGTCGATCATGCTCCCTCCGTCCGGTTGTCTGTGTCCAACTCTTGGTCCGTATGGGCTGGGTACCGACGCCCAGGGAGATGGTCCGCCGCCGCCCGCCTCCCCCACCACGCCCCTTCCATGCCCGTACATATCCTGCGAAAAAAAGCCTTCTCAAACTCCGTATCGCTTAGAAGATGGCGCAATTCCTGTCAAATGCGGAAGCATCGGATCACTGCCTCCTGACTGCCGACACGGCAAAAAAGAAAGGCCCCATCCATGATGGACGGGGCCAGTAGGGGTAAACTCAGTGTTTTTTGCTTTTTTTAGGAGTTGTCTTAGCCAATTCTGGAGAGCTGGTGGTTACTCCACCTTGAGTTTGCCAGTTTTTTCGGTTTCACCGGCCTGTTTATGCTCTCCTTCAGAAGGCCATCTCCGCGTCTCTCTTGCCCAATGGTCTCGCCTCCGTTGAGGTTGCAACCGAAAACCGCCTTGGGACACGATTACTATATAGGCCCGGGCCGAAAGCTTGTCCAGGGGTTTTCTCAAAATACTTGGGCCGGGAAACATTCCTTCGCAGCCCGAATCCGGGAAGGACGGGCCTGACTGGCCCCCCACGGGCCCGGCTTCCATGGCCTGGCCCCCGCTCCCCATCGTGGCGAAAAATCCGCCGACGGCCCGGACGCGGCCCTCAATGTAGGGAGGCGATCAGGGATTGCGTGGTGACAAACCGCACACCGGCGTCGCGCAGGGCCTCCAGGGCCTGCTCTGCGTCCCCCTCTCGGAGATCCACCCCCGCGACGGCGTCCGAAACCATGGTGACCGTCAGTCCGCAGGCCAGCGCGTCAAAAGCGCTGCTTTTCATGCTGTATTCCGTGGCCACGCCGACCAGGAAGAGGTGGGAAACGCCAAGGCCACGCAGGATGCGCTGCGCAACGCCATCAGCGAAGAGGCTCAAGGCATCCTTGTAGAGCACAATGTCACCCGCCTCCGGGGACAACTCCTGGACAATCTGAGCCCCGGGCGAACCCGCCAGACAGTGGGGGCTCCAGCCTGAAAACTCCAGCGAATCCTTCGGATGCGCGTCGTTGCCATAGACGACCTGCACGCCGCAGCCTCGAAAGGCGGCCTTGAGCCGGGCAATGGCGCCGACCACCGCCTGTCCCTTTTCGAAATAGAGGCTCCCGGACGGCAGGAGGAAGTCATTTAACATGTCGATGATCACGAGCGCGTTTTCCATGCTACACACCTCATGTTTTCCCTGCGATTGGAGTGCGTGCCGCCGGGCGGCGTCGCGGCCCCCGTTGGACAGCGGTTGGCCCGCGCTACGCGGGCATGGCCCGCTCCTGCATATCAGTTCCCGGGAGAGGCCGCCAGAAGGGCGCAACGCTACCTGCGCGTGGCTGGGTGGGGAGGCGGACATTCACGTTATGTCCGGCTGGCGACGAAACTTCCCTGCTTTGCCATCGGCGAAAACGATTGCTCTCTGCTTCAAAAAGAGCACAAAACGCGACACGGCATGGTATCGGCTATTTTTCCCACAACAGCAGTTCAATACTATAATCGGTGGTTTCCACGTATTTATCCGGTTCAGTCCGGAATTGCTCGATGTATTCTTTCAGATATTCCGGATCGGGCGTTACGCCGTACGGCATCAGCATGGCGGTGCAGGAGCTGATCATGCCTTCGCGGGTCGCGGGCACAACCCATTGCCCCTCAATGAGGCGGCTGATGTGGCTGATGCCTTGATCCTCCAGCCAGTGGCGCATCTCCGGGCCGTTGTTGAAAACCTTTGGCGTGACCTGATAGTGCGCGAACAATCCGTTGAGCACATTGGAGGACATGCGTCCGGCAAAGCCCATAAAAACGGTCCAGCCTCGGGCATGGCGGAGCAGCTTGCGTCTGGTCGCGTCGTCGTGGATGGCGGGGGTCATGGAGCAGAAAACGACATCGTAGCAGCCATGATCCTCGAATTCCTCCCAGCCGGAAAGAACGTAGCGGATGTTCGAAAGCCTGTGACTTTCCGCATCATGCCGCAGGATTTCCAGCATCTGCTCGGAGATGTCCACGGCGGTGACGTGGCTCGCCTCCATGGCGAGGCGGATGGTGTACATGCCGCAGCCGCAGCCCACGTCCAGGACGGTGCGCCCCCGGAAATCCACGCCGTATTCCCGGATTGTGCGCAATATGCCCGCTTCATAATTGTCTTCGCCCGCCTCGTAGCGGGGGAAGGTCTTGGCCTTTTCGTTCCAGAAGTCCTTGCCGCCCTCCGGGGTCATGCCCGCCGCGTTTTCTGTAGTCGTCTTTTCCATTTCAGCTCGCTCTCTCCGCCCGGCCATTCCTGCGGCCCGGCCACGCCAGCACCTCCCCCTGAAGAACATGCCGCCTGTCCCGCCGCCCGCCATCGACCTGGGCATCTTTTGGGAAAGCGTACACCGGACATGCCACACTTGTCACCGCCGCAGAAGCCGCCTGGAGTTGACTCCGGCTAGCGGACCAACATTTGGTTCATCGCGAAATTCCTGGAAAGGTGACCTGTCTATTGCGAACAGAGGCGACGTCATCACCGCAGCCGCCGCCTCTGCGTTTGACCACCCTGATCGTGCTGGCGGCCTCAGCAAGGCGGCAGCCCGGCAGCAGGAAAATCCCCTGGAATAGGCTGAATAATGCGCCCGCGGCCCCCTTGCATCCGGGCTCTTGCCCCCCTTCCGGCGTAGCCCTCTGCCCGGGGCGGCGCAGGTTGCCTGCCTACAGGAGGCCCGTTGGAAAACCGACGAAAGACGTTTATGGTGCCTTTGTCCGTCGCCGTGACGGTAGCGGTTCGCTTGGTGAACCGGCCCGGGGCGGCGGGTCATGATGTGCGCTCAAACAGCAGCCAGGGGATTTTCATGGAATTCAGAGACATCTTCAATACGACGCGTGCGACCATCGAATCCGGAAACTGGAATCCGTACCTCGGCATCAGCATCAACAACAAATACTTCACCCCGGAAAATATCGCCGCCTTCGCCTCCTGGGGCGCGCAACACTGTCGCGACGGCTTCGCGCTGCTCGTTGTCGACATATTGCAACGGATCAACAACGAGGTGTTCGACAAGGCCAACGTCGAAAAAGCCATCAGCAAGGCCTTCCGGCAATCCGACGTCATCCTGGATTCCTGCCGCCAGGCCCTGGCCACGCTGCCCGCCGCCGACCGGGAAAAGGTCGTCATCCTGGAGTGGCCGGACATCATGGACGCGGCCTATTTCCACAACACGCGGATCGTCTTCGACAATTTCCAAAATAATGAGGTGAATAACTAGGCTTCTCATCGGACAGATTTTGGGGTACGAAACGACCAGGAGACCCCCCAATGAAGGCCGAAGAAAAACTCGCACGGCAGAGGCTTTCCGTTTTGGAGTTGGCCAAGGAGCTTGGCAACATCGCTGAGGCCTGCCGCCAGCGAGGCATGCACCGCAGCCAGTTCTACGAGTACAAGCGGCGATTTCAGACGCACGGGATTGAAGGCCTCAAGGATCTGCCGCCTATCCCCAAGAGCCATCCCATGACGACGCCGGATGAGGTGGTTCAACGTATCTTGGCCTTCAGCCTCGATCATCCCGCCTGGGGATGCGTCCGTCTCTCCAACACCTTGAAACTGGACGGAATTTCCGTCAGTTCGCCCACCATCCAGAACATCCTCATCAAAAACGGCATGGCCAGCAAATATGACCGCTGGCTCAAGCTTGAGGAGAAACGTGCCGGTGAGCCCATTGAACTCACTGGAGAGCAGGTCGCGTTCATCGAAAGGCAAAATCCCGCATTTCGGGAACGGCATGTGGAAAGTTCAAGGCCTGGCGAGCTTTTGTGCCAGGATACCTATTATGTCGGTCGTCTCAAGGGCGTTGGCCGCGTCTACATGCACACGGTTGTCGATACGTATTCGAGCTATGGGTTTGGATTTCTTCACACTGCCAAGGTTCCCGAAGCGGCAGTTGCGGTTCTGCACAACGATGTTCTTCCGTTTTATCAAGAAAAAAATCTATCTATCTCTTCTCTTCTCACAGACAATGGCCGCGAATACTGCGGAACAGAATCACATCCCTACGAGCTTTATCTCGAGTTGAGTGATATCGAGCACCGTCGGACAAAGATCAGAAGCCCCCGAACAAATGGCTTTGTTGAACGATTTCACAGGACAGCCCTGGACGAGTTTTACCGCGAGGCGTTTCGCTCAACCCTGTATGAGTCTGTCGAATCGCTGCAGGCGGACTTGGACGACTGGCTCGACGACTATAACAACAATCGTCCTCACCAAGGGTATCGGAACATGGGGCGCAGGCCCATCGACACCATCAACCAGTACCTTGAAAATGTCCAATAAGTAGCCTAGTATTACAAATCGCGCTACGAGGCATCCCGTCATACTCGGTGGACTCGGGGTTCTGTGCCATGACCATTCCGCCCTCACCCTTGATGGCGCGTACTCCTAAAGTTCCATCACTACCGGTTCCAGAAAGTACAATGGCGATCGCCTTCTCATGCTGATCTTGGGCCAAAGATCGGAAAAAGAAATCAATTGGCAGACGCTGTCCTCGGGGGCTAGAAGGCTCCAGAAGTTGGAGCGTACCGTTTAGAAAAGCCATATCTCGGTTTGGCGGGATAATGTAGGCGCAGTTGGATTTCACCTCCATTCCGTCTTCTACTTCAAACACCTGCATGCGAGTATAGCGCCGAATAAGATCAGTGAGAATGCTTTTGTGATCAGGAGCCAGATGCTGTACAAGAACAAAGGCCATACCCGGATCGGTATCGACGGGCATGCCAGAGAAGAACGCCTCAAAAGCCGCCAAGCCTCCTGCGGACGCGCCTATCCCGACGATGGGGAAAGAGTGTACAGGGGTCTGGACTGGGTCGCTAATGGGCGTTTCTACCGAAGGCTCGAAACCTGTATTGGGGTTTGACTTCGGTGGTGCCTTTTTCTTAGCCATTTTTATATCTCCATGATCCATGATCCGGTCGGCACAACTCGCACGCACTGCGAAAGCATTTGTCTCAAATCTGTGGCTATTTTTCTAAACATAACATTATCGCCCTTCTGGCGATAGTTGGCAAGTGGGTTTTGAAACAGCGGACTGAAAGTCCAGCTACGAACCGCAGTCTTCGCATCCGGTGATTAGGAGCCTCACCAATGTCACACTACTTTTGAGAATGACTTGGGAGTTGACCCAGATACGGACTACCGCAGAAACAAATACAACTGCTAGCTGAAAGCTACCCGGCTAAAAGCCTAAATTCGGACGAATTAATATCAAGATTCGACAAAAATACATACCCTGTTACGCCCAGACTCTTTCGCTTTGTAAAGAGCCACATCTGCACGTTTCATGATCGCGTCCAAAGAATCTTCACGTCCTTCGAAAACAGCCAAACCAATGCTCACCGTTAAACGGATATTACTATTATTCGTTTTTAAAACTATATCCTGAATCGACTTCCTTAAACGTTCAGCTATGTGTTTGCCTTCTTCTATACCTGTCTGGATAAGCAGAGCACCGAACTCCTCACCTCCAATGCGCCCAAGAACATCCGTTGTTCTTAGTATATTTTGAGCAGTAGTAGCCAAAGATTTTAGAATATGATCACCTGTATCATGCCCAAACGTATCATTAATAGATTTAAAGTGGTCGATATCGATCATGAGAAAAATTAATGGGAGATCATAACGTATGCTTCGCAAAATCTCAGCTTCAGACCGTTCAAAAAAATAACGACGGTTGCCGATACCGGTCAAGAGGTCGGTGGTAGCCAGGATTTCCAATTCATCAACAGACTTTGTTAGCGCCATTTGTGTGGTCTTGAGTTCCGTGACGTCCGACATAAGAACAGAAAACCCACATACCTCGTGATCTTGGACGTCTGGGATATAGGAAGCTAATGCATATCCAGTGCTTCCATCGGATTTTCGTAAGGAAAGCTCAAAACTCGGCGAATCTCCCTGCAAAACTGAACCGATGAATGGCTCATTTATTCTGAATAAAGCATCACCCATCAACTCACGGATAGATATACCCATCATCTGTTCTGGCGTTCTTCCAAACCACGAAAAATATGCTTTATTGGCATATGTACAGATTAAATTTTTATCCCAGTACGATACCAGTCCAGGGATATTGCTTGTTATTGATCGTATAAATCTTTCATTTTTTTCAACCATTCGCGAGTATAAAGCGAGTCGTTCTTCGGCTATTTTTCGCAAAGAGTTGTCCGTGCTGATCAAGAGATATCCGATAATAGTCTCTTGATCATTTCGCAGTGCAGTTACTGAAACTACAGCAGGAAAACGGCTTTGGTCTTTGCGAATGTAAGTTAGCTCATAGATGTCTTCAATGCCTCGTGAAGCCTTGAACACTAACGCTTCGAATCCTGGGCTGATTGGTGCGTTGAGTTCAGTGCTTAAGGCCATGGCGCGCGAAGAAATTTCTTGCGGATCGGACAGATCCGCTGGAGTGAACTTGTCCACAACTTCCTCAGCTTTGAAACCAAGCAAGTTTTCAGCACCGACATTAAAAATTTGAATAAGACCCGTCGAATCTGTAGCTATACATGAAAAATTGACACTGTTAAAAATTGCATTCTGAAGGGCTTTAGTCTGAAGTGGCACTTCTCCAATCAGTTTGCGTACAACGTCACTTTTTCCAACTTCAGTTGATCTCTGAAGAGAATTTTTCGACTTAATTCTAGAATTATCTTTTGCAATTTTTGAATTTTTCATGGTTACTCAAAAATGGTCACAGTATGCTTGTTAACTAAACGTTGCTCAAGTTTGCAATCTTGCGCACCTCCCGCGTTTGAGTCACGCTTTTGAATTAGACAGTGATGCGCAGCATCGCCAAGGTCCGAAACTCGTTTAGAAACAGCAGCGTCATTCACTGCTCCGCCTGCAAATGATTCCGCCTAACCTCATTTAAAATCAAATCAATTTCATCGAGTTTCCAGCAAAAAACCTCTACCACGTTACCGGCCTCATGGTCCAGGGTATTCTCCTTTTGGCCCCCAAACTTTTGCACCAAGGAGAATGCCATGGTCGACAAAGACGATGAATACGACGACTGGCCGATCATCTTCAGCTATACCAGAAAGCAAGCCATGGAAGACGGCGTGCTGATCGACGTCACCGACGAAGCGAAATCCGCCGGGTTCAAAGTCCCGGTGGCTATCGGCGACAACCTGTTCAACCAGTACGTCTCCCCTCCTCCAGGTCTCGAAGGCGAGGGGCAGTCCATCAGCGGACGTTTGCACGATCTTTTCATGATGGCTCACGCCGCCATCCGTTGCCAACGAGGGGAAAGCAGAGTCATCTTCAGCGTGTTGTTTCTCATGGAGCCCAGGAAAACAGAAAAGATCACAGTGCTGGCGGTCATCGGCCCAGGCGATGAAGGCGAACCCGTTTTGACCATGTGCCTCCCTGAAGACGAGTAAGCCGTCGCAATAGAGCATTCAAAAAATAACAAATAAATACTGAATTATGATCCCTGCAAGCACATTAACTGCTCGAAAATACGTTAACATCTTCTTACATACATGCCTGGGAGGGAAGGCTAAGCCTCGGCGGAGTAGATTTCTACCAAGACCGACAAAAGGACGTGCCGCCTCTCTCAAGCCTCTGGGTCAATTGGATGATCCAGCCGCGGCAATTGGATGCCGCAAAAATCAACGGGGCAGGGGATTCAACGAAGAAAGGCCTAGGGCGTTTGCCTCAGGCCTTTCTCTGCTTTGGCGTTGATCAGCACCAGCGGATTTGGTTCTAAAATCGAAAGCTTGAATGCCCCACTGCTACCCTACTGCTTTTAAAGCTTCTGACGAAATTCTTTTATATTCTCTTCCAACTTGCCAAGAGCCATCTTTACATTATCAATCTGATCAGGCGTCCATTCGTCGGTAATTTTAACCGCTTTAATTACCTTAGTAATACCTTCAATCGACTTCTTGAGCATTTCGGCTTTGTGACTATGCGGACGGGTAATTTTCCGAACCTCGTCACTGGTCAGCCCTCTCTCTTTAAATTTCTTGAAGGTAGCTCGCATTTTGGCTTCGGTCTTTTCCTTAGCGATCTCTACCAACACCCGGCGGGAACAAGCTGCATTCGAGCGAAGCTCTTTTCTCACGTCCTCGGGCAATCTCATGATGCTGAGGATTTCAGTCACGGTGGAACGCTTTTTCCCGATCATCTCGGCAAGCTGATCCTGCTTGCATTTCTTCTTCTGCATATAGCGGTCAAGGGCTTCAGCTTCTTCGACCGGAGTCAGATTCTCCCGGAACAGGTTTTCAACCAGGTTGAGTTCCTCGCCTTCCTTCGCAGTGAAGATGGCAGGAATCTCTTTAAGACCAGCCTTTCCAGAAGCCCTGTACCGTCGCTCACCAGCAACGAGGATAAGTTTCCCTTTGTCGTCTTGCCGGAAGAGTACGGGCTGGATGATGCCGTGTTTCTTGATGGAGGAGACAAGTTCATCAAGCGCCTCTTCATTGAAATATTTTCTCGACTGGTTGGGGTCTTTGTGAATAGATCCAACGGGAATCTTGTATAACATGCCGTCTTCATAGCTGCTTGTAACCGTGTTCTCAGCCATCATGTCCTCCTTAAAGCGATTTTAGTAGAAACAGTCATGCAAATTCATTTTGAATTTCAAAATATGGGTAGTTTTTGGAATGCAAGCGGAACACATCTTCCAAAACTATCACAACTTAAGCACATCTAACAATACTCTCAAATCTTTGCAATACAAATTTATATAGGGGGATTACTACTTTGAGTAATCCCCATAAAAATATATATAAGGATTTTGCAATTGCAAATGTAATTATTTTAACCGGTTACCGTTTGCAAAATATTTTGCATTGGAATTGGAAATGGAATGTAAATATATAAAATTTAACAGTAAAATTTTGCAAATGAAATTGGAATTGCTTGGAATTGGAATTGGTTGAAAATAGCAAGGGTTCTCAACTTTTTAAATATAAACTCTTTTTGTTACCTTGCATTTCCTCTACGATAATACTCCGTTCAATCGCTTCGGTGATCCAACTTCTAAGCGTATTTCGACTAGGTGACTTCTGCCCTTTCTCAGTCAAGATGTCGGTCATCCTCGATACTAATTCTTGATGAGTAGCTGCTTTTCCGCCTAGCGCATGTATTGCTGCCAATACGGTATTGTCTTTACTGCTTGCTTTAACTGGCTCGTTCTCAACGATTTCATATCTGAGGTTGGGGGTTCGGCGAAGATTCAGTGACCCAAGTGACTCCGAGTCTCTGCTTTTCAGATTGACGAGTTCAAACAAGTCATCTTTGCGTTTTTTCAGTTCCAAACTTCCCGAGTTCCAGTCTCCAATGGCGCTTGCACCGCGACCACCCGAGTTCCCATTGCCGCCATCCGCCTTGCCAAGATGATGTACCACCATCAATGTTACCTTGAGATCAGAAGCGAAGTCCTTGATTCCATCCAAGACTTTGCGCATGGCTTGGTTGCTATTTTCGTCGGCATCGTGAAAACTAATAAGCGGATCGAATACCAGGATATCAGGAGCTACCTTGTGTATTATTCTGGAAAGTGACGATAGGAATTGCGGGTCACTAAAAATGCCTCTTGCCCGTGCATCACCCTTTTCTCCGGCAAATATAATGTTATTCCTCACATCTTCAGGCAATGGCTTGCCGTCGAACATCAACTGTTGCCTCCTGTAGATGCTGGCAGCACTGTTTTCAGCCTGGAAAATCAGTGACCGATACTTCCCATTGATCTTGAACCGGCCAAGGAAACCCTCTTCCGGCGGCGAAGCCAGTTGCATGAGCATGTCCAGTGTGAAGAGAGACTTTCCAACACCCCCTTTGCCCAGAATCATGAGCGGTTCATACTTGGGCCAGAGGCCGTCTATGATGAATTCCATCTCCGGCTTTAGAACTTCTAGATCGCCAAGCGTGACTGTTTCAATGGGCTTAGCCTCACACATATTTTCGGTGAAGACCCGTGCGACGGCTATCTGATGCACCAACCGTTTGATTCTGTTTTGTCCATATTCGCGGTGTTTCTCACCGATGGGGAACTGTTCGAAAATGGATAGAATAGTTTCATCTGATTTTTGCGCGAGAACCAAACTATCAATAACGGACATCTCTACTTCTGAGCGTGTTCCTTTCGGATGTGAGTATAAAATCTTCACCTTCACGGAATCTGGCACATTCATGGATTGCAGGTCTATTCTGGGCAACGTGTCTGGATCGATCTGAACAGCCTTTGAAACTGCCTCTTGGACACGTGAGGTCTCCTTCCGTTCTTCCCCGCCAAGGGACAACGCAAGAAGCCAGTCGGGAGCGGGAGCGATTGGAACAAAGTATTCAATGCGATATGGCTGACCCGTAGCAGGATGGATTGATCCTGGCGCGACAGCCTGCCTTCCATCCCCGATAAGATCGAAGATGACACATTCATCGTCCTTGACAGTTCTACTTTTGTATATTTTACCGTCGGAAGGGGTGCTATAGTAGAAGTGACGACTTTTGCCACCCGACTTGATTGTCAAGGTTTCAGGTAGAGAAAAGTTTTTTTCAAATAAATAGTTATTGAACTTTTCAGCGTGATCTTCGTCGATGATCAAGAGGGTATTTGACGGCCCGCCGGTGATCCCAGCGTTCATCCCCTTGAAGTCTTCAGCTTTAAATGGTCTTTTGACATGGCACCAGCGTTGCCATCCTGATTCCACGGGAGATTTGTTTCTACTTGGATTCGAATGGTTCTGGTGCAGGGGGATGAGCGAGAAGCAAGAGGCCAATCCTTCATAGAGCTGCATCCTGCTAGAGTCTTTCGAGAGATCGATTTCCGACAATGTTTTCAAGACGATTTCGTTGAATTTTTCTATAGACATGATGACACCTGGACAAACAACTCCACGCCAATGGAGTTGGCTTAGATTTGTTTCGCAATGTCGGCGCGCCGACATCAGGCCAATTACGTACGTGATGACAGAGGGTTGCTGGCTATTTTCCTGAAGGCGGTGATGCGCAGGATCGTAGGAATGGACGGCGAAGACGCGAGCAATAAGAAAAGGGGGAAGGCTTTTTCAACCATTCCCCCTTCACGGTGGGATATGCTTCTAGTTTAGCATTTCACTTCGACCCAATCGAAGTAATAGCCATCATTTTCATATTCTTCAGCTTGCTTATCTGAGAGCGCGAGTTGTTTCTTGCGATATTCCTCATACAGGGCATCAAGATTGTTTTTTATCTCTTCATATGAGTGCGTTTTTGAAAGCGGTACATAGTACTTCTTGTAACAATCAGGGCATAAGAATTTCCACGTTTCATCAGGATTGGCGAAGAACCCGTGACCACCCCTTTGACATTTCATTTTGATTTTTCCTTTGTTTCCTTTTGACATGGCAGACCTCGTAACGCCCGGTTTTGGGGGCCTTCTCGGCCCCCGTTATGATGTCGTTATGACAAAGATGGCATCAAACTCACGGCGCGTTCCTTCTCGCCCTGCAGGTAGTGATAATACGTGTCCGCAGTCATCTTGACGGTGGAGTGACCCATCATCTTTGATACTGCGGCGAGGTCAGCACCTTTGCTCAAAAGCGTAGTGGCAAAGAGGTGGCGCAAATCGTACATTCTGGCTGAATATTTTATTTCGGCTCGTTCGCAGGCATTATTGAATGCCTTTCTCATTGTCGTGAGCCGTTTCCCGCGATACTCGACGACATATTCCGAGGTCGCAGCTTGCTTCATCTCCTTCAGCCGGGGGATGAAGTTCGGATTGATGGGCACCGTTCTGAACTGCTTGTTTTTTGTCGCATAGATTTGGGCGGTGCCTTTCTCCAAATCCAGATTGGCCCATTTCAGGGAAAGCAATTCTGACGGCCCCGGCCGTGTTCCCAGGTTGAAGCAGACCTCCATGGCCCATCGAAGGTGAGGTTCCGCCTCCTTCATGATCTTCTTCACGTCCTCGAGGGTGAGTTGCACATCCCGAGGCGTTTCTTTCGACTTCTTCCTGCCCTTGAGAGGGTTGACCTTGGTCAGGCCCATTTCCAGGCCAAAGTTGAAGATCGCGTCCACGTAATCGCAGTACCGATTGACGGTGTGCTGGGACCTCGGCTTTCCAGTGACAGAGCTTTCCGCTTGAAACTGCCGGATGAAAGGGAGCATGTCGCCGTGATAGGTCATCTGGTCCACGACCTTTTCCCCGAGCACGGGCAAGAACTGATTTTTCAAAAGCACTGAAACATTGTGGATATGCCGCTGCGTCCTTCCGGATGCCGCCAGATGTTCCAGGTGTTTTTTTGCCAAGTCCTTGAACCTCACGGCTGACTCTTCAGGGTTGTTGAGAGTGCGCTGAAAAGTCAGAAACGGGTGATCTTGTAATCTCGTCTGTGACGTGAAGGAAACAGCATCAGGAAGTTCAGTTCCTGACGTTTTGGCCGACTTCACAGCGGTGTTGAAAGCTTCTGCCAAGCCGAATGCCTCGGGGCCTCTGCCAAAGGATTTGTCTTTTCTTTTACCCGAGTCATCGTGATAAAAGACCATCCACCTACCGTCGCGCTGGTATACTCCCATAACGGAACTCCATGGGGTTGAGGTTATCCAAATGAAAAGGGGCCGATGAGGCCCCCTTTTTTTAACGATTTTTAGACTATTATATTTCATGCATCAGAATTTCTTCGACCTCCTCTTCCTGGATTCCAAGATAGCGCCGTGTGATAGACGGATTCGAATGGTTCAACCGTTTTGACAGGACTTCCCAGGAGACGCCGAATTTCTTGCGCTGCTGGTAGGTCCAGGTTTTCCGCAAGGTATGCGCGCCGTAGTTGCCTTTCAGGTTCACAGCCGCACACCATCGCTTCACCATCTTGGTGACGGCGAAAGTGGTCAGAGGATAGTTTCTGCCCTTCCTGCTTTTGAACAGGAAGTCAGCGTCCCCGAGCTGTGCGGCCGTCAGATGCTTGTCCAGCGCAGTCTTGATTTCCTTGTTGACGATGAACACGTTTTCCTTGTTGGTCTTTTTCTCCTTCAAGGTAATGCGGTCGCCAACCTTGCAGTCTCGCAGGGTCTGGACCCGAAGGTTCAGTAAATCCTGGACGCGTAGCCCAGAGTTCACCCCCATCACAAACAGCAGCAGGTCTCTCGGACTTTCTCGCAAAATCTTCTTTATGTTTCGGATGTCGCTGGAGGCGGTGATCGGTTCCACTTTCATGCATTTTCCTCCAAATTCCAGTTTTGCCTCCCAGAGATGTGAAACCGGACATTCAAAAACCCGGCGGGCATCTCCCCTTGGGGAGGCTATTTAATAACTCGTTAAATTTCTTGGATTTTAACAACCAATCCCAGTCAATGTCCGTTTCTACATAGAAACGTACTTTCCCATTTTTATTATTTTTATATAACTTTTGACAAAGTTAAAGAATTTTTGGCGCAGAAACGAAAGAAAATGCCACGCTTCGAAGCATGGCATTCTCGCGCTTAAGCCTTGGTGAGGATGATGCGTTCATCCTCGACGGAGACTCTGAACTCATCCCCATACTCGATGTGCATGCCCTGCAAATCGACCTTTTCCAGGTAGATCTTCAGTTCGAGCTTCTTGTTGACTCGGTAGCAATTCGAGCCCTTGAGATAGAGCCCCTTGACTTCGTAAAGGTACTTGTCATCGTTCATCAGCTTCAAAATATGCTGCTTGAACGTCTGGCGGTGCTTGATTTCAAGCTTTGCCATGATTTCATCCGCATGCATTCCTGCATTGATGCATTCGCGCAGCATTTTGGGGTTGTATCGAGACTCGAATTTCTTTTCCGTGGTTTCATGTTCAGTTTTCTTTGTCATGTTTTTCTCCTTTGAGTATTATATTTCTATATTTGACGGAAGATTATGCAAATAAATATGAATTTTGCGCGCAAAACCACCTAAAAAGGGAGCTTTTGCATCTCGTTTCATGGGGAACCCTGGATTTGACCCCAGAATGCCTTCAGGCGCGTTTTGGGTCACGGGCAAGGGAAAGCTCGGGAAAAGGGTCAAAAAGGCCGCAGAGGGGAGCTTTGCGAGGCATTGTTTTCAGGAGTCATTGCCGAGGCCCCGCACAGAGCTAAAAAAAGAAAGAGGAACCCCGGTTTGAGCCGAGATTCCTCATCTAAATGAGGCATTCCAAACTCTCCCTGGCGAAGATGATACTTCACCAAGGAGAGTCGGTTTCAGGGTCGAGTGAAACGTCACCGTTCCAAGCGCCCTTCACTTCCGGACAGGCGGTTTTCCCGCATCCGGCGGTAGCGGAAGATAAATGGATATTATTTTTTGAGATGTGTATTCGTACAATTTCAAAGTCGCTTTGTTTTAAGCCACCATGAGTCCAACTTCCATCTTCATTCAAACCAATTTTTCAAAATTTCATGCGTTTCATCTTCCGCCGTGTCCTTACGACACGCAGCCACCCCCAAATAGCGGATTCCTCCACAAATCCCTGCCGAAGCAGCTTGTTCAGGGGCTTCCTATGGTCTCATATCCGTCCATAAAGGACCGTCCCGCACCTAATCGCGTCCGCATGCCTCAGCTATGAACTTCAGTTTGCCGTGAACTTCGTCCGGCATACGAGCCACCGTGGTCTCTCTCGATTGCTCGAAATACGGGCCAGCCCAAAATCGCAGCCCCTCCCCAAGCCGGATTGCTCCGTACCTGGTTGGCATTCCTCAGGCGGCGCACCTCGATGGAGTCGGATGCGAAGGGTATTCTGAGTGAACTATTTTTTGATTTCAGCTAGTGTGCGCAGGTATAATGCCTACGCCAAAACGCTGGACCGGTGATATGATGCATAGCGCCCACGGCATTTTACTGCCTCGTGCATGCAATTCTGTAAATTGATTTGAAGAGATTGGAATTGAACTATTTCGTGATCGCGTAAAGAAACGAGCTTCATTAAAATTGTTTGAAAATCTCATCAAAGTATATATTGTTAACCTAATTTCTATATGAAGATCGAGTATATTAAATAATTTTTGCCGCATAAAATAAAGCTGGGGACATCGATCCCGCTGCTGGGTTTCTCGAATTGCAGCGAAACCAATATTCCCAAAGTCTTTCTATCGAAGTTTCTTATCCTCCAAGGGGGGGTTACTTCAAGTGGCAAGGAAATCCGATGTCCTTGATCGTCCGCACCATATACTCCTCAAGGGTCGCTTCGTCCCGCCGGTCGACGAACCATTTATGCCAGAACCAAGTCCGCTCCAGAGTTATGGTGATGGTCTTTTCCATGTGGGGTGAAAATGCCTTCGGGTACTTTTGAGCAATGTCCTTAAAAATCCTGGTCAAGCGCCCTTTCAAATTCGTCGGGCTCGTTGCCTTGCCGAGTTCCCCAATAAGGTCGTACTGGTCGATGACCATCCCAAAGAACTCGTCCAACTGAAGATTGCTGAACACGTTCAAAGGGCTGAAGGCCGCCGCATTCTGAAGCCTTACGCCATTACGGCGGCGATCCATTTCCGAAAGCAGCACCTGATAATGGCTGTCGTCTGCGGCTATCCCGCGAAGGATATCCTGCGGGGCGTCCAGCAAGGATGGATATATCTGAAAATCCGCCCCTTGGGCTACGTACAGCGGCACATCAGCATTCATCCGAACGGTATGTATGGGGTTGATCGAATCATACGACGTCTGCACATCCGCTGCCCCACCGAAGTAGCCTCGAAACAGCTTTTCCAGGAAAACAATATGAAACCTATCTGAGGGGGCGTATACGCCAAGGTAATGGATCTTCAGGCCGTCTCCAGCGTGCGGCCCTTGCATATGCCGATAGAGGATGTAGTAGCTCATGCCGGTGAAGGGCGTGAACGAGATATTCGTGGCTTCCTTGAGCCCAACCATCCCACCAATGGCGTGGTTTCGAACGAATTTCTCCATCCCCAGTTCGGCATAAAGATGCTTCCAGATGGCGAACTGCTCCTGCATCTTGAAGTGCCAAACAAAGAAAAATTTATTTTGAAGAGCCTCATGGCGCTCCAAGACAGACCGCGAGGCACATAACGAGTCGGTGTTCGCCTGTAATATCTTGGCGACCGTATTGAACGACTCGTATTTCAGGCTGAAAGGGATGTCCAACGAGAATATTCGATCATATTCTTCGAGTTCGCTTTCGAGATAGACCGTGTAACAGTCGACCAGCATGAGGATTTTTGAAGGCGGAATATCGCCCTTGATGAATGAATAGCCGCCAGAATCCGTGACGATTTTCCCCCCGACAGGCACGGTAAAAAGCCTGGCAAACTCGCGGATATCGCAAGCCACCTTCTCGAGGGTGTCTAGCCCGAAGTCTTGCTGCCTCAGGCCGCCAATCAGCGAATACAGGGCGAATTTCGTCTGACGTGTTATCGCTTGCTCCATGGCGACGTCCGTCCCGCCGCCTGCGACGTAGATGTAACCCATTTCAAATCCTCCATGGAGGGGGGAGGCTCTCCCTCCCCCCCCCTGTCTCCGTTAAACACGCCCTTCGTATAGAAGCTCGTAGGTCGTGAGGTTGTTGATCATGTTCGGCTTCGACGAGGTTCTCAGCCAGTATCCGTGGACGTTGCGGTAGACACCGAAGCTCAGCCCCAGCTTTCCCGCCAGGGCCAAGAAGTTGCTGCTCGTGAGCATCAGGTCCGGTGAGCGATCAGCCAACGACGTGAATGAGGGCTTGTGAAGATAGTAGGGATTCTTGCCCCGAATCTCGACCTGCTCGAACTGACGAGAGAAGCACATCAAAAAAACAAACCTGGTCTTGGCCACGTATCTCTTGATAGCGTCCAGGTCGTCGACCTCGACCTCTTCGCCAAGCTTGTCTTTCTCGCTCGGGAGCGTTACCGAGGCCGTCGGTTCCTGCGGCGTGGGCTTCGTGAGCTGGGCCTTGGTGTAGCCGTTCGTGAAGACAAGCTCAGTGCCGAGGTCGTGGATTTCAATTTCCGACTTCCCAGCCAAGCTCGCGAGGTTGTCGATGTCCTTTGCGCTGGCCAGGAAGCCGAAACTGACCCCCGGGTCGCTTGTGCCGACAGGCTGAACTCCGACGGGTATCGACTTTTTAGCCGGCAGCAGGATGTTGGCGAGGTCGATGTCCACCCAGAAGTGGGGCGTCCCTATTGCCTGCACTATCCTGGAATTGTCGGCGTAGATCGGACGCGGCCCATGAAGCTCGACCAGCTGGCGCGTGAGCCCGACGAACGCCTTGTAGCGCGCAGGAGCTATGGTGCAAAGGGGTTGAAGTGGCGGCGAAAATGCCGGAGCCAGGTGCGTGGTGAAGGTGCTTTCCATGATTTCCTCCTTAGGTTGAATGAAAATGCGGAGGCCCCTTTGCGGAGCCTCCGCGACGCTCAGCCGATGCGCTTGATTGCGATGCCCTGCCAGAAACGGCTGGGGTTGCCGCCTTTCGCCTCAAAGTGCCGGGCTGTGAGCATCTTTCCGAACTGGATTTTCCCGAGAGCCTTCGAGCCACAGTCCCGAGTCCAAGCCAGGTAGTCAGAATAAAGGAGGCCTTGTTGGGTCCGGGCGTTGGGGTCGGAGATATCGGTGCGCTCCTCCAGGTACCGCGAAATGTGGTCGTTTTCCTGAAAATAGGCGGCCGTCGCATCGAGGACGACTTTGGGCGGGTTCAGCCCCTGCTTCCTCCACTCCAGGAAGCCGCGTACAGCCCAAGCGAAAATTCCGGACAGTTCGCGCTCGACCTTGCCTTCAAGCTCTTCCTTGTTGACGGTGTTGTCGAACTGGTGGCGGAAAGGTACGACCCGAATCCGGCGACGCATCGCGTGATCCGTGCTCAAAAGTGCCGGAAGGTGGTTCACCCCCATGAATATTTTTATCCTAGGCCGGAATTGGACCGGATCCTTTGCAACCCCGCGCCCGGATAACTCATCTCCGCTCACCAGCGCCTTCATGACCCCTTCGCCTAACGTGCGGTCCTGATCAGTCTCGATTGCAAAGCCTGAGCGTTTCCCTTCGACTTGCCGATAAAAATAGGACATGCCGTACATTGTCGATTTAAGGATCATCTCAGGATTGAGCGTCAGGCCGTACTCGCCCGAGCCCAGGATGCGGAGGTTGGTCCCGAGGAAGAGGCTTTTCCCGTTCGCTCCACAACCGTGCAGGATGGTCATGACCTCCTCATAGGTCGAGCCGGTCATGCTGTAGCCGAATTGCCGCCGTAGATAATCGGCCAAGTCCCTGTCGCCGCATGACATTTTCGTGATGCTGTCTTCCCAGAAAGGGCATTTGGCATCCGGCTCCCAGGTGACAGGTGCAACTTTCGTCACCTGCTGCGATGGGTGGTGCGGAGCCAACTCCAGGGTTTCCAGGTCGAGCAGGCCGTTCTGCAGGTTGATTTTATAATGGTCGGCGTCGAACTCGCGGGACGTCACCTGGATGCGCGGCGCGAGGCTGGCAAGGGCGAGGGCCTTGTTGATCATTCCCAGGGAACGAACTTTTCCCTGAAACTTCAGAAAGTCCTCCTTGTCGACCGGCTGCCCGTCCTCGGTCATATGGATGCGGCCCTCCTCGAACTCGCGGTGGACCTTGTCCAGGGCTTCCAGCGCCCAGCGCTTTGCCAGATGGCCATGGTCGCCATACTTCGTGCCGTCCCAGGCATAGAGGAGCTTTCGGTCGGTCAGGTACCGCAGGCTGTCCTGACAGGCGGCAAGAACACGCTGGCTCGCTCCGACCTCGTCAAAGTTGGACACTACCTTTACCGTGGGGGGCCGGACGACGCTCCCCCCCACCTCGGGATCGGCCGCCGGGGCCTCGGCTTCTTCAGGCGCTGGTTGTTCCCCTCCTTGCGGAACTGCGTGCTCTTCCTCGTTCGGCGGCGGGTAGCCGCCGGTTCCCTCGGCCTGATCACGGGCCGAAAGCGCGTCGTCCTTGTGCTCCTCGTCATGCGGGGTTGGTGCGGATTCTGGATTGTTGAGCATACACCCTCCTTGTCGTCGGCCCGAGCGGGCCGTGATTGAGCCAGGATAGCCTAGGCCCAAAAAAAGGGTTTTTTCTGGCATGATGACCGGGGGGGTAGGCAAAGAAACCTGAAAAATGGGTCCAACTGGTCAAACGGGCGGCGGTGAATGTCGTGGGGGGCTCAGCGAGATGTCACAAATGTCACGGCATGAAAAAATCTTTTATATAAGATAGTTACGTCGAAATGCTCCGGCTTCCCCGTGACATTTCGCGACACCGTCAAGCAACTACTTGGATTTCAGATGCTTTTTGGATACCGGGAGGTCAAGGCGTTTTCTCATTGGGATTTTTTGCAGAAGAGGACAGCCGTGCTCTTTGTTGCAGGGGCATGTATCAATAGTCTTTTTGCTGCCAGGGCCATATATCCGACTTGATGGAGCAACTTTTTTTAACTTGTTCTTCGCGCTAACCTCTTTAGAATGATCAATCACTCCCGTCAGGATAAAAAGATGAAGCAGTTGCGTATGCAAAAGCTCACATCCATATTCCCATGCTTCTGTCGCGATGGCTCCGATATCGCTATTTTTCTGCTCGTCTCTTTTCTTTTTATTCGCGCTTGCGCCTATTGAATGAAATTTTCCGAGAAATGTGTCCTCAGTAAATTCGGAAAATAATTCTATTTGGTGCAATCCGATGCCTAAGCTTATTGCGCTTTTCAGCACATCCGCCCGGCCATCCTGGTTGGCAAAATTGGCGTCCTTCATAGTCCGAAAAACATTTTTTATGTAAAACCTGAGAAGAGCTATTCGGACTATTGCCTGATTTTTCATGACCTCCTTGTTTTCCTGTGTTGCAATTTTCAGTATCTTATTAAAGTAATCTCGATCATATTTCTTCATCTCCCATATGTTTTCAACTCTTGGCGATGTACATCGAACAAATCGAAAAGTGTCGGATATTTCTTCGAATTTTTTGCTAATATGGCCGTATTTTGCCCTAAGGTCTGCTTCAACGTTTTCTTCAGCGAGGATATACCTGTTTAACTCGTCAATGATTTTTATTGCATCAATTAAGCTTATGTACCCGTCTAGAAATTCATCTATCACCTCCTCAAGATCTTTTATGTCCGAACTATCTGTTTGAAAAAACATGTCGAGATAGTTTTTAGCTTCAACGATGTTATGTTCTTCTTTGGACAGAAGTTCACACATCATATTCCCGACGTCTTTAATGGGTATAAGATTTTTTAAACTCATTGTTTTCTCCATCTAATTGATCGTTTTCGGCATTCTCGCATCAACATGCGTTTAACACACGCATAAATGCTGGGAAATGGCGTTTATTCGTGCCACAGGGGCGGCGGATTGGGCCGATACCGCGATTCTGTAGGAACGGCCGAAAGGAATGTCACAAATGTCACCATGCTATTTGATGAATTATT
This sequence comes from Desulfolutivibrio sulfodismutans DSM 3696, assembly GCF_013376455.1. Lineage (GTDB taxonomy): Bacteria > Desulfobacterota > Desulfovibrionia > Desulfovibrionales > Desulfovibrionaceae > Desulfolutivibrio > Desulfolutivibrio sulfodismutans. Next base: position 2,225,482 of record NZ_CP045504.1, read on the forward strand.
TTGGATAGTTATTGTCATCCTGGTACTGGCGGATGTGACATTTCATTCTCAACCGAGGTGCCGATCCAGGGGAAGAGAACCCCAAAAAACAGGCTTTGGGATCCTCCTGCGATTTCCTGGATTCTAGCGGGCCGGCCAGGCCCTAGTCCAGAAAATTTCCAAACGGGCAGGAGGGGGGCGCTTTGGGGGTCAAAAACTCCCAGGGGGCAGGGGCAGGGGCAGGGGCAGGGGCAGGGGCGGGCCAGTGGGCCAAGTTTTCTGTTGGGTCAAGCCAACTTTGGGAAAAAGAAAGGCCCCATCCATGATGGACGGGGCCAGTAGGTGGTAATCGCTATATGATGTTGTTGTTCTCTGGCAGTTGTTTTAGCCAATTCTGTTGAGCTGGTGGTTACTCCACCTGAAGTTTGCCAGTATGTTCGATTTCACTGGCCTGTTTTGCTCTACGTCAGAAGGCCTTTGCCGAATCGGTATTGTCCAATGGTCTCGCCTCCGTTGAGGTTGCAACCTGAAAACAACCTGGGACACGATTACCATATAGGCCTGCGCTGAATGATTGTCCAGAGATTTCCCAAAAATACTTTTCCTGGTGGCGAATCAAGAGCAACCACGGGGGGGAAGAATTTCAGTCATGCAACTGTACCCGAGCAGCCGGATTCCTAGCTGGAACTGGGTTTCCTGGACAAAGACCACGCTCGCAGGGCCTGATAAACCTCGGTCGGCGACAGGTTGTTCGCCGAAGCGATCTCCTTCATGGTCTGGTCCGCCGACGCCTTAATATTTGTCGCGGCCAAGCCTTTGACCGCCGCTTGGGCGTCCAAGCCGAACTGCTTGCAAAGATCGCCAAGACGCAGCTTGCCCGTACCCTCGGGGGCGATATCGGGTAGCTCCGGCGTAGTCGCGTCGCTCATGGCTTCGTACAGGGCCTTGGGAGTGACGCCGTTGGCGTCGGCCATGTCGCGGAGAGTCATTTTTGATGACTCAGCCTTGAAGCCTTTTTCCCGAAGCGCCATGAGCGCCTTTTCCGGGTCCATCTTCATGAAGGCGGCGAAGCGTTCCAAGGTGGAAAGCTCGGCGTGGCCGTAAGGAGGATTGCCGTAAGTCTCCACATGGGAGTCCTTGATGGCGGAGCCGAGTTCTAAAACCTGTTGCATGGGCGGCAGGGCGAAAAGCGTACCGATGACCACGTACAGGGTGACGGCCAAGGCGGTCAGGTTTGCCGCGTTGATCCCGGTCAGTTCACGGGCCTTGTTTTTCATGTAGGACAGAATCGGCTTCCAGTTGAGCCAGACATGCAGCATCAGGGCGACGAGAAACAAAAAGCCCGTCGTCACATGGAGATCGCCCCACTGGGGCTTGTCAAGCCCGAGCAGTTTCCAGTCGGCCCAATAAGCAACCCGGCCCTCGGGTTCGATGTAAAGCACTACGCTCGTCAAAAGGACGAAGACGCCGGAGAAGGTCAAAAGCAGGGATACGGTTTTTCGAAGCATGCGTCGTGTTCCTTTGTCGGCGGTGGTTGGCGATACTTATGGGAAATAAGCAAATTTTGGCAAGGATGTCCATGCCACAGCCGACTGTCTGACCTGCATTGCTGGGGCGGGAAGATCACCATAGCCCTGCGACTTGCTCCGGCTGGAAATGCGCCTACCCCAGTGTCAATGCTCGGTCTGGAAGAAAATGCTGCACTCGGCTGGGCCATTTAGAAGGCGATTGATGCCTTCCCCGATTCCTCGACGGATGTTCGCATGAACCGATTGCGAAGTTGTCACAATTGTCACTGCGCAATTAATTCAATAAACACAGATTTTTGAGCCAGACAACCTTGCGCACCTGGTGACATTTCGCCGCCGACTGAAGGGGCTGATCATCAAGAAAAAACGTGCATTCCCCCATAGCTGCCCCCTCCTGGGCGAGGGGCTGTCCCGGGAGTCCAATCCCCCAACCCCAGGTAAAAGCCCAGGGAGGGGCCTGCCCACGCGAATCCAGGCTTCCCCCTGGGGGGGCGCTTTGGGGGCCAAAAACTCCCAGGGGGGAAGGGGGCGGGGGCGGGGCAGGAGGTAAATTAATAAAGTGGCGTATGTATATATTTCTGCTTTTCACATGAACGACTGATCCAATCTTTAGCATGTTCCACTGATGGAAATATCTCGACTTTCCAAGTGGTTTCACTCATGGCGGACTTGTATAGTTCTGCAAAAGTCAATGCTTCTTCCTCATCGGTTACGATGGCAAGAACGAGGCGTGGGTTGATGAGGGTAGCTGCTTCGTCCAAGGCGGCTGCGATTTCCACTTCTTCGGCAGACAGGTTGAACTTTTTAGCCCTTGATAAGTCGATAATCCCGTACTGCAGACCATCAAATCGTGGATCACCATAGATAGCTTGGGTTGCGCTGATGCCGTCTTGACCTGTAATCGTCCCATGGAATGCCCAAATCACTCCTCTGGTCTTCCAGGAAATTTTGTAGGGCATTTTTCCGGTTCCTTACGATCTGGAATCAAGGGGCAGGGGCGGGGGCGGGCCAAGTTTTCTGTTGGCATCAAGCCAACTTTTGAGGCCCCTTGGGCAAGAAAAAAGGGGCCAGGAACTTGGTTCCTAACCCCTTGAAATTCTTGGTGGAGCTGGAGGGAATCGAACCCACGACCTCTTGAATGCCATGCCAGCAGCATGCTGAAATCATTAGACTTTGACTAGCCAGCCACCTGTTGCCAACGTAACATTTTGGCTCCTGCCAACAATTTTGTGGCTTTCAGTGGCGCTCCTGCCAACGTGTAGCCAACAGTTATTTGGTGGCAGTGGTTGCGTAGTTGGTGAGTCAGTGGTTAGACAGCCACAGGGCAGCCAATGAAGCAGTGGCTGGTCCAGATTCACAGGAGCCTGTGAATTTTGCAACCCCGGCAACCTACCCCCCCAAGAATAATGACACTCTCATGTCAGGCCTCCACTCTGGTTTTGCCCATCACCCTAGCGATGACAGCTTTCAGAGCTTCAATATCCACTGGCTTGGAGATGTAGTCGTTCATCCCAGCGGTCATGAACTTCTCCTTGTCCCCGGTCATGGCATAAGCGGTCATGGCGATGATCGGGATGTCGGCAAAAGGTTTGCCTGAAGTGCGGATTGATCTTGTCGCCTCCATGCCATTCATGACTGGCATTTGAATATCCATCAGGATTAAGTCGAAGGCTTCGGCATCCAACAGGGCAATCGCCATCATGCCGTCCGTCGCTGTCTGCACTTGGTGGCCTTGTATCTCCAGCGTTTTCTTCACGAAACTCAAGCTCAATTCATCGTCATCCGCTGCCAAGATATGAAAATGCAGGCCTGTATTGCGCTTGGGTGCCGTGGTCGGGGCTGGTTCGCTTCGGGTTGCTTCGATAAGTCCAACCTTGAAGGTAACATAGATCGTCGAACCCTTGCCTTCATTCGAATCAACGCAGATCGTGCCGCCTATAAGCGCCACCAACCGCCTGACAATAGCCAGGCCAAGCCCTGCGCCCTGATACTTGCGAGTAAATGACGTGTCGGCCTGGGCGAAGGGGTGGAACAAGCTCGAAAGTCTGTCGTCGGGTATGCCGGGTCCAGTGTCCGAGACAATCAGCAGCAGCATGCCTTGGGTAGGATCGGCTTCGATCCTGGTGAAGGCGCTCGTCATCATCACCTCGCCCTGCTCGGTGAACTTGACGGCGTTGCCGACCAGATTGAAAAGCACCTGCAAAATCCTGGCTTGATCTCCAACCAAGGTTTCAGGGATAGTGCGCTCGTATTCGTAGCTCAACGACACCCCTTTGCTGTCGGCAGTGCGGGCGAACATCGCAATCGTTTCTTCCAGAAGATCTTTAGGGCTGAATTGCGCCGATATGATTTCCAACTTATCGGCGTCGATGCGGCTTATGTCTAAAATGTCGTTGAGCAAGCGTAAAAGCCTCTGGGACGACTCCTTGGCCATTGTCACGCACTGTAACTGATCGTCAGTGAGTGGCTCCATGCCCAACAGTTGGAGCATGCCAAACACTCCGTTAAGTGGAGTGCGGATTTCATGGCTCATGTTGGCCAGGAAGGCGGATTTGGCTTTGTTGGCGGCTTCGGCTGCACCCTTGGCCACCTGTAACTGCCTGGTGCGACTCGCCACCTCCTCTTCCAGCGAATCATTGACCTGTTTGATAGCCTTGAACTGCATAGACAAGGCGTCAGACATCATACGGAAGTTGGCTGTCAGGTAGTCAATTTCCAACACCCGGCTTTGCAACAGGGAATGCTTCGTGACGCCTTGCGCCAGGTTAAGTGGCAGATTGGCAGTCGCTCCGGCCAGACTCTCCAGTCCCCGCATGATCCGGCGACTGAGCAGCCAAGCCAGTAGCAGCGCTACGAACAGGATCAGCAAGGCCAGGAACAAAGCCTTGGAGTATCGGTCGTAGAGATATCTCTGGAAAGGGGCTGTGGGCTGTTCCAGGATCAACTTCCATTCACCCATACCGCCGATGGAGCTTTCAATGATATAGCGCGCTTGTCGCCATCGCTCCATGATGCTCGTGTTTGGCGGCACCTCGGGCACCCATTGCGAGATGCCTCCGTCCTGGTGTGCCCAATTCCCCTTGTTACGTACAAAGGGCTGCATAACCTCTAGTCCGACGACATTGGACATGATGACTTTGTCGTTCTTGTCCAGCAAAATATAACGCATGCCCTCGAGATCCATGTTCAGGTCAAGGAAATCCTTGATCTGGGACAGTCGTGGAACTGTGACGACGTAGCCCTCGAATCGGCCTCCGACAACAACCGGGGCAAGCATCAAGACGATCGGCACCGGACCACCAGTCCTGCCGATCATGACTTCCGTAAGCATCGGCTTAAGCCTGCTCTTTAGCTCGGGCAGATAAGGGCGGTCTGCGGCACTCTTGCCGATGTTGGGCATCCCCATTTCGTCGAGCAGCGGGTAGTAGGCGGTAATTATGGCATCAGCGTTCAACAGGCCTGCCCGAACCAGGTTTGGATCGGATTTGGTCGCCTGCTCCAGGAAGGGCTGTACCCCTTCAGGCGGCAATGTGTGAGCGAGTTCTGCCAGAGTATTCAAGCTGGCCATCCGGTCCTCGATCCAGACCCCCATACGCCGTGAGATTTGCTCGCTCTTTGCAATTAACTGGGTGCGAATGCGTTGGTCGGTTTCGGTGAAGTCGCTTCTGCTGGCGATGAACAATATTACAAGCATAGGGAGCAGAACGAAGCTGGCCAGCAAAATATAGACGATCTCACGGTAGGAAAATCGCATGGATCGGGTCGCTAACCCATAACTGAAAATGATCACTCGCGCGATTAGGGCGTTGGTTATTCCGTTGATCGCTTGTTTAGCCATTACGATCTGGGTGCTGGACGATGAACTGTGCATGGCGAAATAATATAACAGGAAAACAAGCGGAATGCCGATAAAAATCCAATAGAGCGTGTCGGCTATCACGATGTTAAAGTTGCGGCGATATATCAGCCAACCGACAACGGCCGCTTCGGTGGTCATGATGATGATGGCGTAGGGGTGGAACCAGAGGATGAACGTGTAGCTGGCGATCAGTGCGGCGGCCGTAATTCCCCAGCCGAGACCAAGAAGTTGCAGTGCAATCATCGAGAAAATGCTGCCAAAGAGAAAATCGATATTCAAAAAGATTGGAAACTTGAGGTAGTTTCCGGCCAAGCCGGCAAGAACAAGAAACATAAATACAACGAGCTTGAACTTCACGGGGATTTCTAATCCGTTTTTCGTTGCGTTAGCCGTCGGATTGTTGGCCCCACGGAAAACCGGAGTGAGCGATTCACTGTCCTTAACCAACGGCCATCCCTTTCTATCCATGTTATGTTACCTTGCCTAACCTAGCTTGAGCAATTTTCTCGCGCCTTCATACACCCGACAGCTGCTCATCCTCCAGAGACCATTTACAAATACATCCATCCGACACCAAGAACCTCGTCACCATTCGGGTGGAGGACTGGAAGAACCAACTGGAAGAACCAGTTTAGTAACTAAAACAAACTTCATCGACGGTGTCCATCACAACAGACTGGCTGACCGGTCGCGCTTCTTTCCAAGAAAGGGGGGATCAGCAGTCCCAACCTCTTGAATTTTCATCAAGCGTCCTTCGCCTTCGCGACCATCTCGTCGCAGTCCTGCCCTCCATCACTTCCAAGAGAAACTTTCTCCGCCCCTTTAGGATAAGCACAAGCACTCCCAAGCAGCGATCGCTTGAAAAACCCACAAGGGGCACGACCTCTCAACGCTGCTTCCTCTGCGCCTGAACTCCAAAAGCTTCATTCGTGCGAATTGTGCTTTTTTGTGCTCATTTTCGTCACCCGATCGCTTGAATAGAAATTCAAGCGATCCCGAAATATAACTTTCAACTATCTGAAATAACTCACTTGCCCTCCACTTGTCCTTTTGAGCGCTCTTGAATGCCATGCCAGCAGCATTTTGAAATCATTAGACTTTGGCTAGCCAGCCAACGGTTGCCAACGTAACATTTTGGCGTCTGCCAACAGATTTGTGGCTTTCAGTGGCGGTCCTGCCAACGTGCCGCCAACAGGGCTTTAGTAGAAGTGGTTGCGCAGTTGGTGAGACAGTGGTTAGACAGCCACAGAGATGACAACGCGGCAGTGGCACGTCCAGATTCACAGACTCCTGTGACTTTTGCGAACCAGTAACCGTCACCTGCACATGATGATGACGCTTTGTGAGAAGGCCTCGCTATTCAGATTTGTTTTGCGCACCACCTATATCTGTCAGCATCCCATCGCGAAGGTAAAATATCTGATCAAACCGGTCGAAAATTTTTTCATCATGGGTGACGACCAATACCGCAGCTCCCTGTTCAGCTGCTACCTTACGCAGCAGGTCCATCACGACACCAGCACGTTCTGAATCCAAAGCGGCAGTGGGTTCATCAGCCAGAATGATATGAGGATGGTTAGCCAACGCACGGGCAATAGCCACTCGCTGTGCTTCGCCTCCAGAAAGTCTTGACGGCATTGTTTCGCAACGATGCTCTACCTGGAGGTAACTAAGCAACTCTAGAGCACGCTGGCGGGCTGACATAGCACTTTTGTTGGCGATTTCCAAAACTACGGCAACATTTTCAATGGCATTCAGGAAAGGAAGCAGGTTGTGAAACTGGAAGATGAACCCGATTCGGTCCAAACGCAGGCGACGCAAATCACTCTGTAGCCATTTGCCATCATAGACCACTTGCCCATCAAGTTCCATGCGCCCGCTGCTTGGCTCCAGGATGCAACCAATAATGTTGAGCAGGGTGCTTTTCCCGGAACCACTCGGGCCAAGCAACCCCACCACCTGCCCGGCATACACTTGCAGCGTGACCTGCTTCAGTGCATCGACTCGCGCGTCTCCCTGCCCGAAGGATTTGTTAAGATTGCTGATGGTTACCAAAGGGGTCCCTGGGGTGGACATATTCATGCCCTACCCTCCCAAAGCCACGGCAGGTTCGATCTTGAGTGCAAGACGCACCCCCATCCCACTGGCAAGCACGCATAAGACGAGCACCACAACAGCCAAAGCGAATCCGTCCTGAGGCAAAAGTATCACTCGCCGAGGAAAGAAATCTCTGGTCAAGTTGATGAGCAGAGCTCCCACAGAGAAGCCGATTACGGCCATGGCGACGGCTTCCTGAATGATAAGTCCGATAATGGTCTTGTCCGGCGCACCTATTAGTTTGAGCGTGGCGATCTCCCTCACTTTATCCATTGTCATAGTATAGAGTATGAGCGAGATGATAACTGCCGAAACAACAAGAAGTATTACTGTAAAAAGTCCGATTTGGCGTCGAGATTTGTCCACCACCGACTTGGTCAGAATATTCTCTTGAGCGGACTGGCTCAATCCGGCGAGGTGCTTCCAACGTCCGACAGCCTCGACCACCCGATCCGGGGTCGTTCCTGGCGCGACTTTGGCAACCACAGCGTTGACGATGTCCGTGCCGACCTGTGGAGTGCCGCGTTCGGCCTCCCGTCGGGCTACCGGGGGTTCCAATTCAAATTGGAGGCGCTGCGCGTCTCGTAACGTAATATAGGCCACAGGATCGCCACCCGAAGAAACTTGATTTCGGGTCAATCCAACTACAGTAAAGACATTGCGACCAAGACGCAACTGTTCACCCAACATGAGCCCGCTCTTCGAGTCGACCAGCATTTCATAGTGGCTACGGGTCATGTAGCGGCCAGCAAGTATACTTGCAGGTCCTCCTAGCCTTCCAGATTCATATCCAACCACGTAAAGCCTCAATTTGTATCCGTTATGCATAGCTTCCACTGATTGATACGTCACTGATCCCGTTTCCACCACCTGTGACAGACTGGCGATTACTTCGCGGGTGTCACCAGGTATCCGCGACGACTCCGCAAAAGGTCCCCTTTTTCCTGCCTCCACGACCCAAAGGTCGGCTCCCGGTGTCCTGGACAAGGACAGGGCTTCTTCAACCAATCCACGGTAGATGCCGATCATAGACAACACGAGACCTAACAGCAGGCTTAATCCCAGACACGTCAGTAGGAACCGACCGAGGTTATGCCGGATATCGCGCACCGCCAGGTTCATAGACCGCCTCCGGATTGCACCGTGGCCTTCCTTCCTTGGCGTAGGCCGGACGGTAAGGCTGACAGAACCTGGGCTCCTTCAGGCACCCCCTGGATCACCGGAAGACGTCCATCCAGGGTGCTTTGCCCGAAAACCACCTGGCACCGATTGAGTTGGCCCTTTTCCAAAATCCATATCTGCCCACTGTTACCATCTCGTTCGAAAACAAGCGCTTCTGGAACCAGCACGACTTTATCTAACCAGCCACTATTGATCACCACCTCTGCCTGTTCGCCGAGATGGAAATCGCGGGGACAATCTCCCCAGGTTACGTAAATACGTCGTTCCTCTCCGACCCGATCGCTCTCCAGGTCAATACGCGCGACTTTTCCAGGGAATCTTTTTCCAGGAAGGGAGCGGAGTCGCACCTCAACCGGCTGCCCAACTTCTATATAACCGGCCTTGGCCTCGTCCACGAAAGCCCGTACCCAGACCGAGCAGGGATCCACCAATGTGAAGACCGGCTCCCCTGCTTGCATTATCGTGCCCACCTCCTTGTGGCGACCAATAATCACGGCATCGTATGGAGCCACCAGAAGATGTTGGGACAAGACTACACGTGATAAGCTGAGTTGAGCTTCAGCATCCTTCACGGTTGCCGCAGCAGCAGCCATCTCTGCCTCTGACAAAAGCACTTCTGCCTCTGCCGTTTGCGCTGCAGCCAATGAAACTTCGGCCTCTTCCCCAGCCAGAACATCTTTACTTTTAAGCGCTTGGCGACGATGGCTTTGCTGTTGCTTCAGGGCAAGGCTGGTGCGGGACTTCTTTAGACTTGCCTTTGCCAGATTGAGGTTAGCTTGAGCCTTTTCATGGTTGGCCAAGGCTTTGGCCACTTGACTTTCTTGCTCGCCGCTGTCCATTAACGCCAGAAGCTGCCCCGCTTTTACCTCGTCAGCATGGTCAACCTTCAATTCACGAAGTAATCCATTTACCTTGAAGCCTACCTTGGAAAGTACTCTCGCTTCCACAGTGCCCAGGCCGAATACCTGGAGCGCCCCCTGTGCGACCGGCTCCATGACTCGGACTGAAATTGGGCGAAAATTCAGGTGAATCAGCATGAAGGCAACGACCATACCCCCTGCTACTGCCAATATCACTCTCTTTCTGTATCTGGACATGAACGATACCCCTTGAGCGTCAATGAACCTTGCTCATGCCATACAGCATGACTTCCAAAAGCCGTGCACCTTCTTTCGCGAGGTTGAAACTGCGCCCGCTGAGTGACCAGCGTGTGGCTAGGCCTGACGGCAACGTCAACAGTACGCTGGCAATTTCATGAGGGGCAAAGTCACTTGACAACTCGCCATCGACCTGGGCTTGTTTAGCCAAATCGGTTAACATGATATGAAAGTCCGTGCTCATAGAGTAAAAAGATCGACGCAATTCGTCGTTTTGTGCGTGGAGTTCGCGTGAAAATATCAGAGAGTGGACCGCCGGAGTGTGCTGAATAAATTCAAGCTGCGCCTCTATGACGCACTTTATTCCATCAAGAGGACTTTTCTCGCAATTGCGTGCTTTCGCCCAGCGTTCTTGGGCTTCTTTAATCAACCAGTCCGCAACGGCAATCCAAAGGTCTTTCTTCGCCGGAAAGTGCCGAAACACGCCAGCCTGTGTAACGCCTACCCGATCGGCTACCGCTTGGGTGGTCGCACATCCAGGCCCCATTTCGGCAACCAGTGTAAGCATGGCTGCCACGATTTCGGCCTTTCTGTCGGCACTTTTCTTGCGCGTCCCCATAGACATTCCCCATTTGGTTAGTTATTAACAACTAACAAGCGTTGAAGCGCTTGTCAATCCGGGATTTCGATTGACCTCTTAGCCCCGAGATCACATTCAACGCGACAGTGGGTTCATCATTCAGAATGATATGAGGATGGTTAGGCAAGGCACGGGAAATGACCACTCGCTCGCCCCCGGAAAGCCTCGATTGCTTCTTTTGACCCATGTCAGGTATGCTGTCTAAGATGAATGGAGGACTATTGATAACAAGGTGAGAAACGGACGCCATGCGTCGCCGTACCTGCCGGGACTAAACCAGAACATGCTTGAATCACAGAACAATCAACCTCAAGGAGGCGTAATGTACTGCTTTCAATGTCAGGAGACCGCAAAAAACACCGGCTGCACTGTCAAGGGCATGTGTGGAAAACCCGAGGAGACTGCCAATCTTCAAGACCTCTTGATCTTCGTATTGCGGGGCATTGCCGTGTATGGTGAAGGACTCAAGGACCTGGGACAGCCTGACCGCTCGAACGATGACTTCGTGCTTCAGGGTCTGTTCGCCACGATCACCAACGCCAACTGGAACGATGTTCGTTTCGAAGGCATGATTGAAGATGGTCTGAAGCGTCGCGATGCGCTCAAAACGAAGTTTCATGAAGCCTACAAAGCAAAGCATGGGAAGGAATTCAGCGATCAGCTGCCAGACGCCGCCACCTGGAGCGGCCCATCCTCATCTTTCACCGAAAAAGCGAAGACCGTGGGTATTTTAGCATCGGAGAACGAGGATGTACGTTCCTTGCGGGAATTCCTTATCATCGGCCTCAAAGGCGTAGCCGCTTATGCCGAACACGCCGCCATTCTTGGATTCCGTAAACCGGAAATCGACGAATTCATGCTTGAGGCTCTGGCATCAACAACTAAAGACCTGTCTGTGGACGATATGGTCGGCATGGTGATGAAAGCAGGTGAAGTGGCCGTGACGACCATGGCCCTGCTGGACGAGGCCAACACGAGCACCTATGGGCACCCAGAGATCACCCATGTCAATATTGGCGTAGGCACGAACCCGGGCATCCTTATCAGCGGTCATGATCTCAAAGACATGGACGAGCTGCTCAAGCAGACCGAGGGTACGGGCGTGGATGTCTACACTCACGGCGAAATGCTCCCGGCCAATTACTACCCAGCCTTCAAAAAATACAAACACTTGATCGGCAATTACGGCGGCTCCTGGTGGCACCAAAATCCCGAGTTCGAATCCTTCAACGGCCCTATCCTGCTGACCACCAACTGTCTGGTACCGCTCAAGAAGGATAACACGTACCTCGACCGCCTCTACACCACAGGGGTAGTCGGCTACGAGGGTGCCACGCACATCACGGACCGTCCGACCGGCGGGGCCAAGGATTTCTCGGCCATAATCGCCCAAGCCAAGAAGTGTGCGCCGCCCACGGAGCTAGAAAAGGGAGCCATTGTCGGAGGTTTTGCCCACCACCAGGTCATGGCTCTTGCTGACAAGGTTGTGGAAGCCGTCAAGTCCGGTGCTGTCAAGCGCTTCGTGGTAATGGCCGGTTGCGACGGCCGTCAGAAGTCACGCGAATACTACACTCAAGTGGCCGAAGCTCTGCCAGAGGACACCATCATACTCACGGCGGGCTGCGCCAAGTACCGTTACAACAAGCTAAACCTCGGCGATATCGGCGGCATCCCGCGCGTGCTGGACGCCGGCCAGTGCAATGACTCCTATTCCCTGGCCGTCATCGCACTGAAGCTCAAAGAGGTCTTCGGTCTCGACGACATCAACAAACTGCCCGTGTCCTACGACATCGCTTGGTACGAACAGAAAGCCGTGGCCGTGCTCCTTGCCCTCCTGTTCCTCGGCGTAAAGGGTATCCGACTCGGCCCCACGTTGCCGGGCTTCTTGTCCCCGAACGTGGCTAAGGTCGTTATCGAGAAGTTCGGCCTGAAGCCCATAGGCACTGTACAGGACGACATCGCGGCCATGATGACAGGCCAGTAAAATCGAAGGGGGAGCTTCGGCTCCCCTTTGTCATTAAAATGTATCGAGTGTCTTCAGCTCTTGTTGAGCTTCGCCAAGCTTATCTGCTCGGTTCCCCCTGAGGCCATTAAGCACCTGAAAGACCTTGCTGACGCGGAGAACCTCCTCGAAGCTGCCTTTGGCAAAGGCTTTGGTGACGAACAATCGTAGTTTACTTCCCGCCTGCAAAAATGATGAGCCAGATAATTTACCTCGATATGTTTAAGGCAAACCAATTCATTTTATCGCGCTAAACGTGCAAACCTTATTTCTACCAGTGCGCTTCGATTCATAAAGAGCTGCATCAGCCCGAGCCATAATTGTTTTGAGAGAATCACTCTCGTCAATTTCTGCAACGCCAAAGCTCATAGTTACTTTCAAACCGGACGGGAAAGAGTGCCCAGCTATAACTGACCGAAGTTTCTCAGCAAGTGCTACGGCAGAATGTAACTCGCTTGACGGGGCCAGAACCACAAACTCTTCCCCTCCCCATCTCACCAATATGTCTGTCGCCCTGATTATTTTAGATGCCATGGACGCGACTTCAACTAGAACATCATCTCCGACATTGTGACCGTATGTATCATTGACTATTTTGAAGTGATCAATATCCATCATTATCACACTAAAAGGCGTTTTGTAGCGGGAAAACCGTTGAAACTCTGAATTAAAAATATCTACAAACTTGGTTCGGTTATAAACCCCAGTGAGCCTATCCGTTGAAGCCATCTTTTCTTTTTCTTCAAGCAATTGATTAGTAAACTTCAGCAGAGAATTCAGAGAATTCGAAATACCTGAAATCTCATCATGACTTTGGTCGGTAATTTCGATTTTATAATCGTTGGTTCTCAAAATAAACCGCATTTTATCATCAATGTTTTCGACCCTCGCCGAAAATGACTTGATAAACCGCCCAACGAAAAGCCCCGAAACGAGAAGGACGAGGGCTGTAACGCACAATATCAATAATCCAGTTAATTGAGCTTTTCTTTTTTCGTATTTCAAATACTGACCATACGTGTCTGCAAGTGTACCTTCGACCGAATAGTACACATCCATTGCCCCCGTAGACATTCCGAACCAACTATCGTAATCAAACTCTTGCTGTCTACCGTCTAAATACAAAGAAATTGCAGCTTCCGTTTTTTTGACTTTCTCGTCATCTGCGACAATGCCAACATAACCTGGATATTTTCCTTTAAGGCTTTTCAAAAACTCTTCCTTCGATATCTTGTAAAATCCAAACTTTTCTTTTACATAAAATTGACTCTCCCCATCTAAAAAATTATTCATCGCCGACATGGAAATTCGGGCCCGAATTTTCCCAAGGTGTTCCCTTGCCATCAACAAATTCATTAACGACAAAAACAAATGATCATGTTGAATATGCTCGTAAGATTTATCCGAACTGTAAGTTGCAATAATTTCGTATATTATGTCAGAGTACTCTAGAAAACAATCTTCTAGAGAAATCGCATTAGAATCACTTAAGCCGCGAAGCCTGATCTGCCTTCCTGAGATTTCTCGGGACAATGAAGTATTCGACAACTTTAGAATGGCAGCGCTAGTTTCAGCACGCCATAATTGGAGTTCATTAATATTGCTCGGCGTAGGTCGAAAGAGACTTTTTACAGTGAGCCCGCGCTCTTTTTGTAGCATGTGAATAGCTTTAGTCGACAGCCTGAAAACATTGTACTCTTCAAGCAGTGTTTGTCTTTCTGAATATTTGCCCCAACTAAAACTAGCCACAGCCACTGCAACAGCAGCCATAAACAACGCCATGCATATATAAAGAAAATAAAACTTTGCTCGCACAGTAGTAAGCACTTGCACACCTCTAGCGGCGGAATACCCTGCGCAAATCTGCACAAGGAGATTTATCACCAAACACAACTAACAAAAACGAGACAAGCACAAACGGCTTGTGAGAAATTTTCACATTATTTGCGAACTACAAACAACAACCTTGTTTTTACCAGTCATTTTTGCAACAAGCAATGCATCATCACATCGCTTCAACAGTCTTTCAGCATCTTCATCTACAGTCAACGATGCTACTCCACTACTGATGCTGAAAGAAATACTTTTATTCTCATACAAAAACTCGGCCATACTCACTGTACTCCGAACCCTCTCTGCAAATTTTTCTGCACCAATCAAATCAGTTTCGGGCAACAATACTGCAAATTCTTCACCACCAACCCTGCCTAGCGTATCAGTCTGCCGTAAATTTTCTCGTACGATTGTGCAAAAGTGCTTGAGAATTTCATCGCCAACAATATGCCCATGAACATCATTAACTATTTTAAAGTTGTCCAAATCAATCATTACCAGAGACAGGCTTGTAGAATATCTTTTAGATCGGACCACTTCTGACGTCATCACCGATGAAAAATGCCTCCTATTAAAGACACCAGTCAGAAAGTCATGCGACGAGCTATACACCAATTCCTCTTCAAGTTTTTTACGCAAAGATATGTCAATTATTGTTGACAGGATTGCATCCTCATTATTGTAAACAATTCGCTTTGACGACACCATACCCCAAAAACGAACACCGAGACTGTCTATGAATTCAATTTCATATTCTTTCAAAAACCCTGCGGAAGTTACTAAGCTTAAAAAATGCTTTCGTCTGCCTGGATCAACATAAAAATCCGTTGTATTCACGAATTCAGGCGTTTCTCCTTTTGTCCTTAACAGTTTCTGTGCATGCTCGTTCATATAAAATATTTTTCCAATTCCAAACCCGGCTATGACTACCGGCACAGGAAACTGATCTAATATGTTTTTGAAACATTCATGACCCGTCTTATTCATCAAGCAAGATGACATGCCACACCCTCAATTGAATTATATTGGCGATGCTTACAGGGTTCTCGCCCAGAAACTAGCGGCAAACCTAATTCGCCATTCATGACGAAGATTGTATATTCCAGCGATTTTCTCTTGGGAAGAAAATTCTGCAAACGTTCAATAACACATCGTACTGGCAGCCATTCTCATTCCTTATAGCCTTCGATTCACACAACCATTCCTGTCATGCTTCAATTTGATGGCAGATTCTTCTAGATGAGCATAGGAACAGATGGGAGCCAAGGGAGGTGCATGGTAAAGGACGGGACTGAAACGGAATACAAAAAATACTATTACGACTGACCGGGACAGCCTCAGGCCAGACAACTTTCCCAGGATGAAGTAACCCTTCACCCGGCAAGCTGCAGCAATAAAGCGCAAAACAGAAATAACATCCCAAGATGCATCACCTTTCAAAATGTGATTTTGCAATACACGTATTTATGACATGAATTGTTTCATCCTCTATATCATTAGAAAAAATTATGTACCTTTTATTTCCTGGCGGTATATCTTCAAGTTGTTTCTTCTCGAAGTCACGAGGATTCATTCCTGATGTGCGCAGGAGGTGCTGAATTTCTTCCGGTGGCAATAATATGTAGTCAAAACGCCCTGCTTTGAGCATGGACATTAAATTCACCTGTTCAGCACTCACGAGAATTACATTGTCCCTGCTATTGCTCATTATTGAGTCAACAATTTCTCCTTCAGAGTGCCCTTTTATTACGCCGATCTTCAAATTTGAATTAGAAAGCAAGTCTTTCAAACTATTAAACCCTGCGAACCCATCTTCATTTTTTTTCAAAAAGACTGCCACCTGTGGTCGAGATTGACTAAGAGGAATAGAGTATTTTGCAAATTGCTCGCGCTCCTGGGTTTTGAACCATCCAATAGAAATTGTGTTTGAAGCAGTTTTTACCTCGTGCAAAGCGCGGTTTGACGGACACCCCACTAGGCGAAAGTCTAATTTTGCACAGCGCAAAACAGATGACGCGCGCGTTAACAAATACCCATCTGGATTCCCGTTTTTTGTGAAACAATAGGGAGGGTACTCAATGTATATCACATTGAACCTTGCCTGTCCCATTGCATTAGACAGAAGAAATGCGATCAGTGCGACAACAAATAAAACGTGCTTTGCCTTCATATATTAGTTGGCAGCACGTTGAATCTCTTCACGAGAAAACAGCTTTTCTAAATCAAGAAGAATTAACAGCCGTCCATCCAGTTTTCCAACTCCCTTTATGTATTCAGACTCAACCCCAGAAACAACTGGTGGAGGAGGTTCTACCGTATTTGACTGAATTCGCAAAACTTCAGATACTTGATCGACGACAAACCCAACGATCATTCCATGAATCTTAATCACTACTATTCGAGTTTGGCTATCGTGTGCATGAAACTCCATGCTAAACCGCTTTCGCAAGTCAATCACAGGAATAACCTTGCCACGAAGGTTAATTACCCCTTCCACCGAATGAGGAGAGTTAGGAACCTTGGTGATTGGCATCATGCGGATGATCTCTTGTACACGAAGAATATCGATTCCGAATTCTTCTTCAGAAATGGCGAACGTCACGAGTTGAAGAAGCTCATTCTCCTGCACAGATAGGTGATCAGCATCCATCACAAGCCTCCTTACCGCTGGGCCAGTGCCAGCTTGCGCGTACCAAGTGACTTCGCAGAACCAGCCCCTGCACCGCCCTCGTCCTTCATCTGGTCGATCAAGCTCTTGAGCACCTGCGCTTGGTGAGCAAGTTCACCCACAGCCTGGGCAGACTGCCGCATGGCATCAGAGGTTTCGGAAGAGATGCGATTAATGGCCTCAATGCTCTGATTGATCTCCTCACTGGCTGCTGATTGCTGTTCGGATGCTGTTGCTATCGACCGCACTTGGTCGGTGGTCAGATCAACCAAAGATACGATCTCGTTCAAGGCGTCACCCGACTTACCCGCCAAGCCAGTAGCTGCGTCAATCCTTGAAACCGCGTGTTCAACATTCGCGATATTCTTTCGTGCCCCTTCTTGAATCCCTCGAATGGCGTCACCGACTTCCTTGGTGGCGGTCATGGTCTTTTCTGCGAGCTTACGGACTTCATCAGCGACGACTGCGAAACCCCTTCCGGCATCACCAGCCCGAGCTGCTTCAATGGCTGCGTTCAAGGCCAGCAAGTTAGTCTGGTCTGCAATGTCAGAGATAACGTTGAGGATTTGTCCTATGCCTTCTGCCTGTTTACCAAGAGAGGTCATGTCCATTTTGAGATCAAGAGCATATGATTGAACTTCGCCGATCCCCTTGACCACTAAAGCAACAACTTGTGAACCATCTTCTGCTTTATCCTTGGCTTTGCCAGCAGTTTCAGCAGCCTGCGAAGCGTTCTTTGCAACTTCAAGGACCGTGGCGTTCATCTCTTCCATAGCGGTGGCGGTTTCACTCACCCGGTGAGACTGCTCCTCGGAACCACGGCTCGACTGCTCTACCTGGGCTGAAAGTTGCTCAGAAGCTGATGAAACAATTTCTACTACGCCTTCAAGTTGATGAGCTGCTTGAAGCATGCCTTCGGCCTTGGCACTTTCGGCCTTCTGTCTTGCAACATCGGCTTCTTTCATGGCCAGTAAAGCTTTTTCAGTTTGCTCAGAGGCAATAGAACTGTTTCGCTCTGCTTCTAGAATCTTGGATTTTAAGTTTTCAACCATAGCCTCCAAAGACGCTTGAAGCACCCCAAGGTCATGGCTGAACCGTTCAACAAGTGTTGCATTTAGATTTCCACTCGCAACATCTTTCGAATACGAAATTATATGATTGATAGGAGCAGTAATTGAACGCGCCAGAAAGAAAGCAGAGATCAAAGCTAACAGCAAGATTAACCCTAATGAAAAGTAAACCTTTAAAAGGGTGCTGGCAATTTCGTCTTGAATTATTGACAAGTTATTAACTATCGACTCGACCTCTTTGTTGCGGACTGAGTACATGTCATCAATAACTTTTGTCATTGTAGCAAAAAAGTCTTTGCCGCTAATGCCAAATTCTCCGTCTTTAGACTTTGTCAGTACAACATTGAATACTTTATTGACACCGGCCCATGCTTCAGACTTCCTACTATCTTCAAGGAGTGTTTTGGCAGTTGAGCTCAGTACAATCGCTTTCGAATCTAGGTTCGCATCAATATTAGCTTTAAAAGTAATCAGCCGAGTGAAAAGCTCTTCGTCGAATGGCTTGTCAGCCGTCAAAACACCGGATACGGTCGCTCTTAATTTTCCAGCATTTTCTTTTGCAGTTTCCAGAATTATGATAGTTGTCAGAGCCTTCCCAAATCCTCTTGTCGTCTTTGAATTGGCTATTGTTGTCTCAGTTGACATAAAAGCAGAAATAATCTTCCCATAAGTGTCGACAACGTCTTTAGCTGGTCCTTTTTGATTGGCAGTGCTTCGAACCTTTTCAATTTCAGATATTGCTTCTGCCGTGTTTGTTTTGATTTGAGATGAAATTGTTGATGTATTTAGCGCGCTAGTTACTGAGGGTATTTTTGAGTCAGTTGACTTTCTTTGACCTTCCATATCCTCGCGAGAACCTCCTGACAAGTAAATGGAAGTCCGCCCTCTTTCTCTCTGTAATTCATGTATAAGATCAGATACGGCCATCAATAACTTCGTATTATTAGCCATATCACTGACAATATTAGATTCATCGATGTTGTTTTTAATAAATACCAAGCTTACGATAAAGAACGCGATCAGCGGAATTGCCGTCAATATAACTAATTTTCGCGAAATTTTCACCGAAATGCCCCTTGTTAGAGATGAAGTCGCTCATGAGGAAAAGTTACTCAGAAACGATCTTAACTTACGGCACCCATTCGCGCAAGGAGCAGCAAGTGGAGAATATGAAGCCTAACTTGAGCGATTTCCTCGCACCCTCACATAGTCAAATATTGCTCAACACCTTAAATTGCTTACAAATACAATCCTGCCAACGCCATCAAACTCGTCACCCTCCGGCGGGAGGACTGGATGCCCAAGATTATGAAACAATAGGCCAATCCCATTGACGATGTCTAGGTCACAACCGCTTGTCTGACCTGAAAAAGTATCGTCGGCAGCCTTTCGACTGGGCTGCACAGGGAGACAGCCCCTACCATTTCCAAATGCGCAGGAGACTGCGCTTTTGGTTTCGGTGCTCTTGGCCTTCGTAACTAACCCTATCAGGCACACCGTGAAAGCCCTAATCAGGCAAAATAAGGGACCAGACCGCGCAACCGGCCTGATCCCCAAAACACTCAAACGCGGCTAAGCAAGCAATTCGTCGACTAAACTGAATCGCTCACGTCTCTCCCTTTCGGAACGGTGACCATGAACACCAATGAACTCTTTCCACAACCTGAGGCCATAGCTACGCGACTCATCTCCAGCGACATAGCTCTCAAATTCCACGTTGCACTTAGGACAAAGAATAACTTCGCTGTCGTCCTCAAAATGTCCCGTGAACCCTTTCGAGCAATCCATACATTGCACACTCTCCCCATATCCCCTCATGGCAGTTCTCCTCATCAAAAATTGGAGCAGGACTCTCTTCACAAGACTCCTGCCCCCGGTTCATGTTAAACGGCAATCAAGCTGGGCAACTTGCTAACAGCCCGTTCTTTCTCACCTTCCAGATAGTGATAGTACACGTCTGCGGTCATCTTTACCGTGGAATGGCCCATGAGTTTAGATACCGCCGCCAAGTCGGCTCCGTTCGCCAGCATCGTCGTTGCGAAGAGATGGCGCAGGTCATACATCCTGAAATCCACGGTGATACCAGCCTTCACGCAGGCCTTGTTGAAGCTCTTGCGAATCGTTGTCACCGGCTTCCCGTCGTATTCGACGATGTACCCAGACCTTGAATGCCCCCGCATCTCCTTCAGGCGATCCAGGAATGCCGAAGTCACCGGGACAGTCCGATAGGTCTGCGTTTTGGTAGCGAAAATTCGCACCGTGCCAGCGCTGAAATCCACATTTTCATAGCGCAATGCGAACAGTTCCGAAGGACCAGGCCGAGTCCCGAGGTTAAAGCAGACCTCCATGGCCCACCGGACATGAGGCTCAGCACACTCCATGATCCGGCGCAGGTCATCAACGCCGACCTGGACGTCCCGAGGTTTCTCCTTGGCTTTCTTCCGCCCCTTCATTGGGTTCCTGGAAATGAGTTCCATCTCGATGCCGAAGTTGAAGATCGCGTCGAGGTAGTCGCAGTAGCGATTGACACAGGACTGGGACCGTGGCTTCTTCGTCTGAGGACTGACCCCTTGCATCTCCTTGATGAACGGGACGATGTCTTTCAGGTACGTCATGCCCTCGACCAGGGTGTCCCGACCAAGGATGTCGAAGAACATGCTCTTGAGCAGGTTCTCGAGGTTAGCAATGTGCTTCGGCGTCCGACCCGACACCCGAAGGTGATCCAGGTACATCATCGACAGTTGACCAAAGGTGACCCTCTTGGCAGGTACGGCGACAGAAGCCACCGTCGCTACCGACGTCGCCAGCGGCATTTCAGCCTGGACCTCTTCAGCCCCAACCCCTGGCTCTTCCTGGTGCGCAACCGGTTCCGCCCCCGGCTCAGTGACCTGCACCTCCTGAACAGGCACATTCAGATTCGCTTTCGCTTGCTGGATCGCAAGATCAAACGCCTCAGCCTGGAGACGGGCCACTTCGCCCCTACCGAAGGACTTGTCCCGCCTCTTACCTTCTTCGTGCCAATAGACCATGAACCGTCCATCGCGTTGATAGACGCCCATTTGAGCACCCTCCGTTGGTGGTGATTGCAGATGATTTATGAAGAGAATGGGGCGACCAGATCGATCGCCCCGGAATCGAATAACTAAACCTTACACATCCAGACAGAACTCGATCGTCAGGCTATTGCCCCCAAGAAGCAGTTTAGAATAATGGCCATCTTCAACATGTTCGAACGGATAATTATTTTCTTCATCCATCTTAACCAGAAGCTGAAGATTCGGAATCATGCACAACAAACGCAACATGTTCTCAATATTAGAGGCGTGCTGCAAAGTTTCCAGCGACGTGTAGCGGTTAGTACTCATGGCGATTCTCCAGATAATGAAAAGGGCCATTTCTGACCCTGCTAAAGTGTTTGATCACAATGCGTTGAGGAGGATTTCTTCCACCTCTTCATCCTGTACCCCAAGATACCTTCGCGTTATCGAGGGGCTACTGTGATTGAGCCTCTTGGCCAACAACTCCCATGAAACACCAAATGTTTTGCGTTGATGGTAGCACCACGTCTTCCGCAGTGTATGCGCTCCGAAGTTGCCTTGTAGATTGATCTCGTCGCACCAGCGCTGCACCATCATGGTGACGGCATACGTGGTCAGCGGATAATTCTTCCCCTTGCGGCTCTTGAACAGGAAATGTTCATCTTCGAGTTTCGAAGTTGCAAGATGCTCGGCAAGAGCCGACTTGATTTCCTTGTTCATTATGAAGATGTTCTCTTTGCCAGTTTTCTTTTCCTTGAGGCAGACGCGGTCGCCAATCTTGCAATACTTCACGTCTGAAACCTTCAAGGCCAATATATCTTGGACCCTGAGCCCAGAGTTCACCCCCATGGTAAACAGTAGCCGATTACGCGGCTGATCCGCCAAGAGCTTCTTGATGCTCTTGATGTTCTTGAGGTCGATAATGGGCTCGACTTTCATGAGCACCTCCTTTGCAACGTTGTTTTTCGCTTCCAAACCCAACCAAATCGTAGATTCAAAACCAGGGATGGCTGGGACCGTCCAGCTAGTGCTGGAGTATCCCGTTGTAATACAACGGCTTATGCTGCAATGCTCATCCAATGTACGATTCTATCTATTATCGTTCTTTCCTCCGTTGTAGAGTGTTCGCATTATACCAATGATATCTGTATTACTTTGTGCATTCTGCCAGAAAATTGAAGTGACAATTTGATAGACTGCGAATCAGATGTTATGTTGCACGGAGGACGGAAAGCAGGATTCAAACAGAAGAAAATGCCACCTCTCTGGAGCATGGCATTCGTAGATGGTTGATTTCAGATCACCGTCAGGATGATGCGATTGTCTTCGACAGTGACGGCGAACTCGTCGCCTTCATTGACGTCGAGGCTGCCCAGATCAAGTTTGTTGACGTTGATCCGCACCTCGCCCTTCTTGTTGACGTAGGGACGTGCAGAACTCTTGAGATAGAGTCCTTTGACGTCGTAGAACTGCCTGTCCTGGCTGATGAGCTTGAGGACGAAGTGCTTGAGGGTCGGCTTATGCGTAATGTTCATCTTTTCCATGATGGACTTCGCGTCGAGACCTTCCCTGATGCACTCCCTGAGAAGCGAAGCATTGTACTTCGACTCAGGGCGCTTCTTTTCGCCCACGCCATCGAACTCTTCACCCTCAATGGACTGAACCTTCTTCGCTGACATATTGCCTCCTTTGTTTTAGGCGGTGGTATAAGAATCTAATATCTATATGATATGACTCGAATAATGTCATAGAAAGGAAGAAGCTTTCCCGTTGCGACAGGCGGAAACGTTCGTTGGGCCGAGGATCGCTCCTACGGGGTTTTCGGGTCCGAAGCAGGGTCAACCCTGGGGAAGCCCCAGAAAGCGCAGGAGGCGGGAGTTTTGGAGAGGTGGAAAGCTGACGAATTGGCATTCACAAAGAATACACATTGACAGAAAGGAAATTGTGCGACCAAACAATATGTTAGCCATTCAGCTTTCCGCATCTTATTGAACATTTATTTCATACATTGTGAGTCATTATGCGTCCTTCAATGTACCGGGAATTTCATTCCTGGATCTTATTGACCAACTCAGACCTAGAGGGGTGGGAAACCGGCCACGCGAACGAAGCAGCCTAATCGTTGCCCCGCCAGGGCGGCGATGTCAGGTGATAACCATCGCTGTACACGAAGCATAACCAACCATGTCAATTCAAAGCAAATAAATGCGAATGGGATCACATCGGTCAATAGTATATTTCTGCATATTTTCATCAGTATTCTACATATCCATTTAGCCTTCTCAAACAGCCATAGATTCGATCTATGGCTAATTTCGCAGGCAAAGTATTTGCATTCACCCATCAAACGAAACCAAGACAGTAAAAGCCATCTGCAAGTCAACTAGGCGACTAACTAAAGCATGGCATTCAAACGTACGCAGCTACTTACCGACTCACAAATACTGCTAGCCAGCAGCAAAAACACAAATTGTTCGACCATGTTTTCATTATTTCCTTCATAGCTAGACACCAGCCTTCTCCGGAGCCATACTATCTTTGTCTTTTATTCTGTAGATAAAATCTCCATGTTAATCTCTACCAACTAAAACAGGCTCAGAACGATAATAGCCTTAGGACATCATGACACACGTAAAACCCAAGAGACGTAGAGGACAAACCCAAAATTTAGCCCTGCTTCATGATGGCTTGGTTCCGTATCAATCTTCCTCCAATACTCATGCGACAAGCATTCAGCCATCAGCTAGACTGATGGCTCACATTTGATGACATCTGCACACATGAAAACCGCAAAGCTCATTACAACATACCCAATAACCTCATTGTAATGATTCGATTGTCTTCAATTCAACTAAATATCCAGGCTGCTTTCTACTTTTTCATAGCCATGCTATGCCAGCGATTATCCTGGTGAAACATATCCAGGCTGAGTGACATGTAAGACTGGATGGCGAATGCCCACGAGTTTGCCAACAACACGGATCAACAAACAAAGAAGCAAAGAGACGGAGAGGACAAACCCCTCCGTGCTGGAACGGGGTCAGATTGATCTTTTTATGACAACGATTAGCGCTTGCTTCAGTATTTCCCTCGCAAGCTTTGATTCAATGAGAACCATGACGACTCTCAAAACCATAGTGCCTCCTTTTCGTCAGTTGTCCTGTTCTCCATCGACTTCCAGTAAAGAACAAAGCCCTTGACTCCGAAAAGCCAAGGGCCTTGCTCAGCCACCGTACGATACCCTCTAATATCTCTATGAACGCGGCTTAAAATGACATCGCATTTGTCATTGTCGTCGTTGCAATTCAAAATAGATATACAGAATTTGCAGGCGTAGACGCTACATAATTGTTATTTTGTTAAGCGAGGCAAAACTGTCGACGATGTCGACGACTCAAATACTGGCGACTTGGGAGGACATCTTTCGCTTTATGCTATCAAAATCTCTCAAATCTCGCAGACCACGAACCTTCAAACCCAGCTGCAGGACACCAACTGCCAACGTCACATATCCTCAACTGGCTCAGGACAGTAATAGCTCGAACAAGTTGAAGCACATTGTTTGACGTCGGCAATCACAAAACCCATGACCGAGCAACGCATCCCATCAGACCCTGTTTCGAAGTCCTCATCAGGCTGACAGAAATCACAGTCCGAGCAGGACCTGTCATTCGGAATCATATTTGGAGCAGACGACTTAACATTACTGGCCTGATCAACATGGACACGATTCAATTGAAGCTCACCACCACCTGCATGAGCTAGGTTGTTTTCATAATTATCTTTATAAAATGAAACGTTACTTTCTATCTCGTCCTCGCAAGAGGCATCTGACTCGGCATTGACCACTTCAATGTCGAATGGGCAGAACGTCTCCAGGTCAAGTCCTAAACCTTTTAGGAAGTTCAAGAAGACCATGTCGCTTTCTCCTTCGCATGGTTATTATTCAAAAGCTTCATCTCCATAGAACTGGAATCGCCAGCGGCTTCGACGTTCCAAATACCCAACAAAAATCTGCCACCACCGTCGCTATTTATATTATAATGATATCATAATAATAATTATATATAATTAATTTATTTTAGTTATTTGGAACGTATAATAAGAATATGAATCACATGTACACATTGAACAGTCACAGGAGCAGGGTGACAGGGATGCAAAAATTTGGAACGTACAAGCTATTTAGGGCTGGTCCTTCCCCGTCCGTCCCAAAAGGATTTGGCACTGAAGCAGTACATTGGCACTATTACGTTCTTCGACTCGCCAGCAGTTTTAGGGATGACGACCTTTCGCTGATACCCTTTGGACCAGTCATCGGTGATGAGCCAGCCCTTGTCCTTCCAGAGACGGACCATTTCTAAGGCTTTAAATCCATTCTTTCTAAGAATATCATCCAGAATCGTTTTCGTTAACCCTGTGAATGTCCATTCTCCATCGTCAGTCACGTCGCAATACGCTCCATGCATGTCACCAGACCAAGGGATATTTTGACGCGCCTCGGCTGGCAAATACACTCGATTCTGATTACTGCTAATCCATTCCTCTACGCACCCAAATGCCTGAGAAGCAATATCTGCAGATTTTGCTTCGTTCATTGCCCTGGACCAGACTGAATCGAGTAGGCTTCGGACTGGCGTGCTCCGTTTCAGTTCCGGTAGAGCCGCATGGATGATTGCAATCGCAGTAGCGACAGCGGCAAAGTATTCTCCAAGTCGCATTTCAACTGGCGTCAGATCAGGCGATTTCGTAAGAAGCTCATTCGCTTCGGCATACGCCTCCTTCCAGATGGGCCATTGATCCCGATGGTCCAGGATGAACTGAACCATGCGAGGTCCAGCATGGCCGAAGTGGTCAGTGACCCCTGTCTTGGTCCTGGTGACAACAGCTTTGCTCTCAGCGTCTGTCCTGAGGAAAGGGTTGCCCCAAAGGTCGATGATCCTGCCCCTGACACCACCGTCTGTACTCAGGTCCAGGCTTGGCGTCTCTCCAGTTGAGAAGAGGATGGTCCTGAACGGCTGCACCCGATCAGAGCCATGGAGGGTCGCTCGGCCCTTATCCATGCCGGATGCGATCATGTAGATGGAGTCAGTGACGAGGTCGCTGCCGTACTTGTTCTTTTTGTTCTGCAATCTAGCCAGCTTAGTTTCGTCAAGGAACAACGGCAGCCCATTGAGCAGAGCCGCCATCCTACCGATCCTGTTGTCGGTCCCGTTCCAGGTGTTGATGAACGAGCCCGCATGGAACGAAGGATTTCCCCATGCCGATGCCGCCAGCATCAGCGCGGTGGTTTTCCCTGAAGAACTTGGAGCACAGAGTTCGAGTGTAAAGTTGTCCACCCCCAGGATCGGAAGCAATGGCGCGGCCAAGGACGTGTACAGCGCAAAGGCGACGTCAGGATATTCCAGCGCCTCATTGACCATGGAGGCCCAGGCGGCGAAGCTTCCCTTTTGAACAAAGCCGCTTGCGAATTGCTCATCTCCCTGGTCGGCACCCTTGAAACGAACCACCGGGGCCTGGCCGGGAAGTTTACCGGCGGAAGTCCCACTCAAGTACGAGTGCCCCCAGAGAAACCCCGCCATGTCCTCGGTCCAACCCAGGCGGCTGTCCACAAACGTCTTCGGGATGTTGCCACTGTTAACCCGATCATATTCTTGAAGATACTCGATGATGCCATTTGCGTTAATGCTCGTGACGGGGAAGTTGTAATTTGCCAATCCGACAATGCTGGTCTTGCTTGCGATGACTCCGCGTTCAATTTGATGCTGATGCCACCTCCCGTCGCGTAACCAGGACAATGTGACATAATGCAGCCCCGTAGACCTGTTCTCCGAACATTCGCTAATCACGATTGGGCATGGTGAAAGCCGTATCCCGCCTGCATCAGTCGATTTAACAAGGCTCAGGTCCTTCGCAAACAGATACCGATGCGGCAATTCAGACGCATTTGATACTGGCGCATTGGGAATACGCTGTTGAATGTTAATCGTCTTAAGAACTATATCTTGAGCAACTGCGCTCATACTGCTTGTGTTGACAGTTTGATTCGTATTCATTTCGGATTTCCTTTGAAGAAGGGCCACCAAGTTTTCACTTGATGGCCCTCTTTTAACGCTTACCGCTTCAGCCAGATCACTGCTGCGTCATTGACATTGTATCCGTCACCATCAGAGTAAACCAAAATCTTGAGATGATCCAAACAACCCCTGGAGATGGCGGCATTGGTTGCGGTATTGATCAAGTCTTCAACGTACAATTGATGAAAGTGAGATGACCGGATCATATCGAATTCGTGAGCATGCAATCCATACCCTTTCTGTTGAAGCGCCTTGGCGCAGTTGACGATCCCAGGCCCTCGCGCATTCAAAGGTTCAGTCCAAATCGTTTCAGGTTTTGCAGCCAAAACAGAATCGAGCATGCTTTCATAATCGGATTGCGACGTGCCAATACCAGGCAGAACTGGACATATCATTCCGTAGGTTCGAATGCCCATGTCCCGAGCCAGATGCAGGGCTTGCAAGCGTTCGGTGATGCTGGAGGCATTCGGCTCGATGATCTTCGCGAGGTGCTCATTATGAACCGGAGCAGTAATGCTCAAACCAACCATCACCCTATTGCGATATTTCGATATCAGGTCATAATCATACGCAATAGAAGCGCTCTTCGTGAGAATCCGTACGGAGCAGGTGCTCTTGGACAAAATCGTCGACAAAAGATGACGCCCAAGATCGCGCCCCCTTGCCTCTGGAGCCCAGCAATCCGTTAGCGTGCTCATCATCACGACATCGTTACTATCAAGCTTCATGCTCTGGCGTTGAACACGCAAATGTGTCCACAAGTCGACAATAGCCGTCCCGCTTTCAAGGGCAGCAAAAGAAGTGATCTTGTTCTCCTTGAAGAATCTATGCGTTCTTATCAGCGACGGTGTTGAACAATACTTGCACGCATGACCGCAAATCAGTCCGCAATTTACAGCATGTGTGGCCAATTGCTTTTTTGCAAACTCATTCGAAAGAGTGATTCCGATGTTCCTTTGGCATGTTAAGACGTTACTCATTAGCACCCCCATTGATTATTGTTTCCTGACACTGGCCGACGCAATTGATCATTGCGACCAGATTTCAGCACTCTAATGGGGTTATATCTTTATTGCTTTGCTCCGTTAGAACATCAGCGAGGGGTGAGGCCGATGACGTGCTCGGTGCCTGAATGAGTCTGAGGGAGCGGACCAGGGGCAACCCTGACCTCGGAGACATTGGCGGAAACGAGTTACCATCAGCCCCCTGGAAATGAAGGGGCGGTGCGAAAAATACCGGGGTTTGACTTTGTGCGTTCCCACACGAGGACAGGGCCGCGCAGGACATTCGGTGATCGCTCCCACCTTGGCTCAAATCGAAACGCGGCGAATTCATACCAATTCCAGATGAATTGCGTGCGATTCATCCCTGACCGACACGAGCCAGCCTCCCTAAATCATGTACGATTTATGCCAGATGATTCCTGACGGCGATTCTGATACGCTTGAGGGCATGGAATGGTTCATCATCGGCGGCGTGTTGGTCGCCATCGCCATCGGAGTTGTCATTTTCGGCGGCAAATCCAGGGGCGACGGATCAGTCCCTGGCCGATTCGATTTCGACAGCTACAAGGATCGCGAATTCTCTCAGCGAGGCTTACTCGACAAGGCGAAATGGCGGTGAATGATCAAGCCCTGTCAGATGTGAACAACAGTGGCGGGACGGGAAGCCCAAGGTGACGAAGGGGGCAGGGTTGATTCCCGCCCCCCTGGTTCTCTTTCAGGCAGGGGCTACGTCTTCCCTTGGACTGGGCTCAGGCAAGATGCCATCGGAGCAGGGGCGGCGTCTCGGTCATGTGTTGGAGCTACCCCTGGATCATGTCAGTGTTTCTTGAGAACACGCTCCAGGGTTTCCCGGAACTGCGCCGACAGGTTCAGCCCGATTTCCGAAGAGCTCCTGACAAGTGAGGCTCCTCCAAGGGCATCCGGGGCAACAGCCCCCATCAACTGAAAGAGCTTTTCGATAGGCCGGAAGTGCTCAATGAGCATATCCAACTGATCCAAGTGATCCTGGGCCTCCAGCCCCGTCTCTCCCTCCAGAGCGTTCACAGGTCCTCCGGAAGACACAGAGTCAGGACAGGTTCGCCATGATCACCAGGGCCAACATGGAGAACGCACCGGACCTTTTCATGCTTCCCCGGCTTCATCAGAAACAGCACTTCGAAGTAGACGCGATCCTGCTGGAGCCCCTTCCGTGCTGAAAGAGCCGCAAGGCTCATCAAGTCGTGCAGGCGACCCTCCTGCGACTGCCCTTCGCCTTCCAGTCCAGGTGGAGGGGTGACGTAGCTGAACAGGTTGTCCCCGATGACAAAGGGCAGATTGAATCCGTAAGCTTTTGCCTCGGCGGTGACGTCGATCAAAACCCCGTCCTCTATTGCCTGGGTTCGGGAATAACTGAAAATGATGGGCCAGGATTCGTCAGACATGGCAGTTCCTTCGAGTTTTAGCTTGCGGGGTTACTGATAAGCCTTCAAGCAGAAGCACTTGAGCGACATCATGACCCTGTTGATCTTCTCTTCAGAGAAGTCATCGGCAAGGAGTGTGCGCAAATCTGACAATGCAATGATGCTGACATCCGGCAAAGACGTTTTTATCGCCATGATGACTCGGTTGGTTGTTGTGGCAGAAAAATCCTCAGACAAAATAGTCCTTACGTCTGCGACTTGAACATTTCCAGCGTGCATAGAGTGCATAGCCATCCATCCTTCCTCATGTTGATGATTTTTGGGAAAGGAAGGGAGGGTAGCCTGGGGCAGGCGGGTCGGTCACGGGGGCGAGGACTGCCCCTGACTTTGCTCAAAAAAAGAGCAGCCGAGTGGCTGCCCTTTCTTTCATCTCTAGGCCTTGAAAAATACTAGAGGATCAACGGGTTTGCATTGTGAAGATCGGTGACAACATCTTCAATCTGCTTGTAGTAGAGCATTCCCAAAACGGCACGATTCCGCTGGCCATGGATGCCGATCAAATCTTGAATTTTATACCCAAATCTGTCTATATGCCTTTTAAAGCTGCACAGATCGTCGTAAATGTCATACCTCACCGTGCCATCCTTGTGGCCTTCAAGCTTATTCGGGAAGTACAACACGTCAGTTTTATTGAATTCATTCTTGCCCTCGTTCCAGTAACGGACAACCCCTGTCTTGGCGTCATCGAGCCATGATTTTGAATCACATGAAGTCACAGGACATCCTGTGATTAATTCAAACTTTGTAATGCCAAACAAATGAATCTTTACATTGACATCATTCAGTCCAAACACTTGAGGAAAGAGCACCAGGGGATCTGCCTTGCCTTCCTGCTTTCCAATTGCGATCGAATCGCATCCGATACTCTGGTAGACTCGCGCCTCCAGCCCTGATTTCATGCTATGAATCACAGGGACAACGTTCAAGCCGATCTTCTTCAACTCAAGATAGTACAGTAGGTTTTTCATGAGGCCATGCGCATCGAAATCAGGGTCATAGCTAAACACAAGATCAAATAAACCATCATTGAGCCTCGCAAATTCTTTGTACTGTGCATAGAGCTGACTTTCCGTGAGCCCGAGGTTGGAGTTGTTCAAGCTAAATGCGCCACAGTCTAACGCTTTCTTGTTGACTATCGAGCTATATCTCTCGAAATAGCTGTGCATTCCTACGGGCATTCTTGCTCGAGTCAAAAGTATGTTAAACTTTTGTCCTGGGCAGCGAGCAACAAGTTCGTCCATTACCTCGTCCGTCGGTGAAGACAAATAGATGTCCATGATTTTCTCCGAAGCGGCCCCCCTGATTTGCAACCAGGGGAGCCACATTGATGTTTCAGTTAGGCCCTGGGAGAAAAAGCAACCTTCTCGAAGTCTTCCAACGCCGCGATCAATGCATCGTAGTTCTCACGGTTCACATTGTTGGCGCTGACCTTGCCACTCTTTATAGCTGCTGTGATAATCTGGCTCGTCGTGACGAAGGTGGAGTTGATGTCAGGGACTTTATGCTGATCTCCAGCACCCTTTTTCTTGCCAGGATTCGTGAGTGAAAAAACGCGGCTACCCGCGTTTTTGCTGATGCTCTCCAGATGGGCCACGGGATCAAGCCCCACCTTCTTCATCGCCTGCATTTCCTTGATGTCCGCCGCGTTAAGCTCGAACTTTTGCTCGTAGAAGGTACGAAGGGCAGGCATCGGGATAACCAGGCCCGCTTTCTTCAGCTTGAGGTCGCCGATAGCGAGGGCAGAAAGGATCGAATAGTCGCACTCGATTGCCTCGGACTTCGCCTGCACATACTCAAACACGGCCTCGAGCGGATCATCGTTGGCGCTGAACGGAGGATTTTCGGCGATGGGGCACAACTTTTTGAGCAGTGTCAGGCCTTTATCGCAATGGTTTTCGACTTTGCGAATGCTGGCAAGCCGCATATTCTCCTGAAGAACCTTGATGCTCTTGCCGGGAAAGTGCTTCATCGCCGTGGGCAACCATTCGCCATGAGCCATGGAGGCTTTTATGGTGTTGGCCATGCGGCCACAGATAAGAGCGCAAACCACTCGCACGACGTCGGCCTGGACCATGACAGGGTTGAAGACGTCGTTCCAAACCCGTGCCGTGATCTCCGCTTGATTGTCTGGCGATTTGTTGGACAGGATGCCGCAGAAGTCGTCGGCGAGCTTATTGAATTCCCTGACGCCCTCCTGCTTGGCTTCGCCGTCTTGACCCAGCAAGTCAAAGACGTAGCGCACACGCCGCGCCTGCTGAGTAGGGTCGATAGAGGGCGTTCCTACGGCAATAGCGTTACGGGAAGACTGCGCCTCAACCTCACCGTCTGTAGCCGCCGTGTCGTCATCAATGGGGTGGACGACACTCGGGTCAGCAAAGGGGTCCAGTGCTGAGCTAGGCCAAGGATCCGTTTCTACGGTAGAATGCTGGGGGATTTCGGTGAGGGGCTGGCCAAGCGGCAGGCCCTCCAGCGTTGAGTTGGACATAAGGGCTCCTCTGGAGGAAGGTTGTTGCGTTTCCGTCCCCGCCACAGTGGCGAGTTTCGTTCGCGCCTACACTACCCCTTTCCAAAGGACGTGCCGCAGACAGTGATCTTGTAACTATCTAATATTACGTTGCTTTATATTTCTCACTTCAGAATTGCCAGCCTTTTCCTAGGCGTATAATTTAGTTTTTTAAATTTATCACTAAGTCCATTTTTATCAAGCACCTGCGACACTCGACCCTCCGTACGGCCAGCAATCTTCGCAATTTTCTTCTGATACCCATGGGCTGTCCCGAGAACAGAGCACAGCGTTTCATAATAAAGGTCGCGCAATTCATTTAATGAAATATTTTCGATATGAATTTCCTCACCGTCAGCCTCCACTTCTTCTCCTAAATAGTGAGCCAAGAATTCATTTCCTCTGTAGCGCTTGCGCAGCGCATGCATATCAAGCAAATCATCGGTTTTAATATCCTTGATGCCTGTCAAAAATTTAGTACACTCAAGAACAACCTGCTTCATCTCATCAGTAAGAATGCTAAATATTTCTAGAGCTTGCGGGTCATCATCGTATACAAACTTGACAAAATTAACATAGTTGAACTTGCCTGGGGCATGTTTACTTGCACTTTCTACCGCCTCATTGCTAAGAACCACCTGTTCTATCCGCTCAGTTATTCTTTCTTTGCCAAATTTATTGCACACAACTGAACTTTTCAAATCCAACAAGTCGCTACTAGAGTTTATGTCCTGAGAAAACGCAAAACAAAATAACCCAAACCCGCCGTATAGTTTTTGAAATATACTATTATCAACAAGCTTGATTCTTTCGCCTATCGACGATACTACATATTCAACAGTATTGTTCAGATCCTTTTCAACGGACCCGACTATCACTGAAGAAAAACTGTCAAGCCCCAATCGAAATTCATCTAGGACCGTCTCAATGCATTTAACATCAACGCCATTTTGTTTCAGCCTCAACGCCAGTTCACTTCCTTTGCCGAAGCAAAAAGAACCCTCTTCAGACCTCTGTCGAAACAATGCGCTGTATTGTTGGCGATGAAATGCCCTGACAGTAAACTCAAATTTGTCATCTTTTATGAATTTATTTCTTCTAGCATATTCAATATTTTCACGGATAGCATTGCATACAATCTCTACCTCTCTAACATTCCCTGGCCAATTATACCCGAACAGGGCCAGAACGACACCTCCTGTAAGCAACCCAAGTAGTTCTTTGTCAAAGTGTTGAATATAATATATAACATCATACCGGCGCTCATGAAGAGGAGAAACTGCAAAGGTCTCAAATCTGAACCAAAAATCTGGCCTAAATTTTCCCCGCGAAGCGTTAGATGTTGCGACAATTTGAGCATTGAGCCTCGTTTCTTTTGTGTCGCCAAGCGCAAAAAACACTCTTCTCTCTATCGCAACAAGAAGCTTTGCTTGAAGATTTTTTTCCATTTCTCCAAGCTCTTCTAATATTAAAACACCATCTCCAGCAATTTCTAGAATTCCCTTTTTATCTTTGACCGCCGTGCTAGACGCTCCTTTCTTATACCCAAAAAGTTCAGACTCCAATAGCGTTTCTGGTATTGCAGAACAGTTGATAGCGACAACCCTTTTCCCCGGATACTGCTTGAGATACTTGTGAACAAAGCACTCGGCAAACATGCTCTTACCAACGCCGGTTTCCCCGCGAATCAATAGACAGGAGTGCTCTCCAGCCTTTCTCTTGTTTATGATCGCGTCGCAGCGAATTTCAAATCGCGCCAGCGCTTCGACTAATCCTGGCGGCACAATCCAAGACCTTGGTTCCCACGAGTAGGTGCTATTCATATTTAACTCACTTTATTTTTTTAAACTTTTACGCTTGCACGAGGGATTGTCAACGACCCCGTCTCGTGTATGGGGAGCAAAGCTTGATTCGCCTGCAAAAACGCACATTCCCCCATACCTGCCCCCTCCTTGACGAGGGGCTTTCCCAGGCCCAAACCCAAAGGGGCCGCAGGGAAAATCCCAGGAAGGCCCCTTACCGCGCGAACCGGAGGGGCAAGGGGAGGTGACGGGAAGGGGGGACCGGGACAGCTCCAGAGGGTCAAGGGGGCCGGGTAAATTCCCGCAGCCATAGTGCTCACTCCGGCAGTTCCTGAATCAGGCCCTGCGTCAATGCTCATTCTAGAAGCCACGGAGACATGGCCCATGGGGATGGTATCCACCCTCGAACTAGAATCTCAGAATTTTTCAGGTGATGCATCTGGATGTCCAGATGTCCAAATGGGGGGGCGACCTCTTGAAAACCTCCCAAGGGGCATTGGGCTGGTTTCTAGGCCATCATCTTGGGAAGATTGGATAAAAATATTTGTCGACGGGAGTAAAAAAGGGGCAGGGGGCGACCCCTTGAAAATTTTCAAGCGCCCCCACCTGGGGATGATCAGGCTGGATTGATGGTGCGAAACATCGTGCTGCTCCGCCGGGGCCGCCAACAAAGAACGTTGGCGCAGTGTTGGCGGGGCCAAAACACTAAGGGGTTACCCATTTCTGGATAACCCCTTGAAAAGTGTGGTGGAGCTGGACGGAATCGAACCGACGACCTCTTGAATGCCATTCAAGCGCTCTCCCAACTGAGCTACAGCCCCGTGCGAGGAATGCCTTGTGCCACTCCTGCCGCCCGAAGTCAACACCCTGGCCCGAAATGCCCGCAAAAAATCCTTCACCCGCCGCCACCCTTCCCATCACGCCCCGTTTTCAGTAGATTCCCCCCGCGTAACCCCGCGCCCTCGCCGCGCCCCACAAGGAGAACGCGTGCTCGTCCTGTTCCGCGCCATCGCCATCAAAACCCTCTGGGTCGCCGTGATCCTGCTCGGCATCACCGTCATCAGTTTCGGCGTCATTCATCTGGCCCCGGGCTCGCCCACCGATCTCCAAACCACGCTCAACCCCTACGCCACGGCCGAAACCCGGCAGCGGCTGGAAAAAATCTACGGCCTGGACCGCCCCATCCACGTCCAATACCTGGACTGGCTCTCGCGCATGGTCCGCTTCGACTTCGGCCGCTCCCTTGGCGGCGACAACCGCCCCGTCTGGGACAAGATCAAGGAGCGTCTGCCCCTGACCATCGGCATGAACGTCATCTCGCTCATCCTCACCCTGGCCATCGCCATCCCCATCGGGGTCATCGCCGCCAACAGACAGGGCGGCCTCTTCGACCGGGCCACCACCGTACTGGTCTTTCTCGGCTTCGCCATGCCCGGATTCTGGCTGGCGCTTTTGCTCATGCTGGCCTTTGGCATCCACTGGCCCATCCTGCCCATCTCCGGCATGACCTCGCTCGACTTCGCGCAGCTCAGCCCCCTGCAGAAGGCCCTCGACCTCCTGCGGCATCTGGCCATGCCCATTTTCATCTACACCTTCGGCAGCCTGGCCGGCATGTCGCGGTTCATGCGCTCCTCCATGCTCGAGGTGCTGCGCCAGGACTACATCCTGACCGCGCGCGCCAAGGGCCTGCCCGAACGCGTGGTCATCTTCAAGCACGCCCTGCGAAACGCCCTTTTGCCGGTCATCACCATCCTGGGGCTGTCGCTTCCCGGCCTCATCGGCGGCTCGGTGATCATCGAATCCATCTACGCCCTGCCGGGCCTGGGCCAGCTTTTCTATCAGGCGGTCATGTCCCGGGACTATCCGCTGATCATGGGCAATCTGGTGCTGGGGGCCATCCTGACCCTGGGCGGGAACCTCCTGGCCGATGTGGGCTACGCCCTGGCCGATCCCCGGGTGCGGGCCGGAGGCGACAGCGATGACTAGCGCCGCCGCCCTCTTCCGGACGCCCCGCCCTGTGACGGCGCGCCCAAACGACGCGGCCTTCCCGGCCTTTTTCCCGGGCCGGGCCGGAGGGGCGTCATGAGCGCCTCGCGGGCCCGTTTCTTCTGGTCCCGGTACGGCATGTTCCTGGCCGGGCTTTTGCTGGTTGGGGTCATGTCCCTGGGGGCGCTTTTCGCGCCGCTTCTCGCCGCCCACGACCCCACGCGCCTGGACGTGGACGCGATCCTGCAGCCGCCGAGCCTCACGCACCCCATGGGCACCGACGCCCTGGGCCGCGACGTGCTGGCCCGGATGCTCTACGGCGGCCGGGTGTCGCTGTGGGTGGGGTTCGTGGCCGTGGGCCTGTCCGTGGCCATCGGGCTGGCGCTGGGGCTGATCTCGGGCTATTTCGGGGGGCTGGTGGACGAGGCCATCATGCGTGGCGTGGACGTGATGCTGTGCTTCCCGTCCTTTTTCCTGATTCTGGCGGTCATCGCCTTCCTTGAGCCGTCGCTTGTGAACATCATGGTGGTCATCGGCCTGACCTCCTGGATGGGCGTGGCCCGGCTGGTGCGGGCCGAGACGCTGACGCTGCGCAACCGGGAATTCGTCCTGGCGGCGCGCATGGCCGGGTCGGGCACGGCGCGCATTCTGTTTCATCACATCCTGCCCAACGCCCTGGCCCCGGTTTTGGTGTCCGCGACGCTCGGCGTGGCCGGGGCCATCCTGGTGGAGTCGTCCTTGAGCTTTCTGGGGCTTGGGGTGCAGCCGCCCACCCCGAGCTGGGGCAACATGCTCATGGAGGGCAAGGACGTGCTGGAGATCGCGCCCTGGCTGTCGATCTTCCCTGGGCTGGCCATCCTTTTCACCGTGCTCGGCTACAATCTTCTGGGCGAGAGCCTGCGGGACATCCTGGACCCCAGGCTCAGGCGATGACGCCCCCCGGGCAATCCCCTTTTTCGCCGAACAGGACGCAGGCATCATGATCGAACTTCTGCGCATCAAGGATCTGGCGCTCATCGAGGACATGGAACTCGAATTCGCGCCGGGCCTAAACGCCCTCACCGGCGAGACCGGCGCGGGCAAATCCTTCATCGTCGGCGCGCTCAATTTCCTCACCGGCGAAAAGATGTCCGCCGACCTCGTGCGCCCGGGCGCGCTAAAGGCCGTGGTCGAGGCCCTGTTCTACCTGGGCGACGACCAAGTCATCCTGCGCCGGGAACTGGCCGCCGACACCGGCCGCAGCCGCATCACCATCAACGACCGGCTGGCCTCCCAGGAATCCCTGCGCGACCTGCGCCCGAAACTGCTCATGCACGTGGGCCAGCATGGCCAGCAAAAGCTCCTCCAACCCGCCTTCCAGGCCGCCCTGCTGGACGCCTTCCTGGCTCCGGACGCCGCCCATCTGCCCGCAGACAAGACCGACCTGCTGCACCGGCTGTCCCTGCTTTCCGGACGCATCGCGGACATCGAGAACCGGGTGCGCGACCTGGAGGCCAAGCGCGAATTCCTGGAATACCAGCGTATCGAGATCGGCCGGGTGGCCCCGGTGCGCGGCGAGGAAGACGAGCTTTTGGCCCGCAAGGCCGCCCTGGCCCATTCCAAAAAAGGCCGCGAATCCGTGGCCCGGGCCATGGACCTCCTGGCCTCGGAGGCCGGGATCGTGCGCCTTCTGGCCGATCTGGAACGCGAGATCGGGGCCGTGGCCGCCGCGTTCCCGGAATATGCCGCCGACCGCGAGACCGTGGCCGCCACGCGCCACACCCTGCGCGACATGGCCCAGCGCCTGCGCGCCACGCCCCTGGCCGCCGCCCCGGACGACGATCCCGACGCCATCGAGGCCCGGCTGTTCGAGCTGGCGCAACTGCGGCGCAAGCTCAAAAAGCCCCTGGACGAGATCGTCACCTTAAGCGACGACATCGAACGCAACCTGAATTTCCTCGACGTCTGCGGCCTGGATCTGGCCGCCCTGCGCCGCGAGGAGCGGGCCTTGTGCGACTCCCTGTCCGCGACCCTCACGGCCCTGTCCGCGGCCCGAGGCGAGGCCGCCGAACGCCTGTCCGCGCGCCTCAAATCGGAACTCTCAGGCCTTGGGTTCGCCCCGCAACTGGACATCCTCTTCGAGTTCACCCCGGCCACGGTCTACGCCGCGCCGCATCTCTCCGCGCCGCTGACCGAGGACCGGGCCCGCATCCTGTGGAAGCCCAACCCCGGCCAGCCCGCCCAACCCCTGGACAAGATCGCCTCGGGCGGCGAGCTGTCACGGTTCCTCCTGGCCGTCACCAGCCTGCGCGCCGAGTCCGAACAGCCCACGCTGATCTTCGACGAGGTGGACGCGGGCATCGGCGGGCTGACGCTGGGCAGCGTGGCCGACCGGCTGGTGGCCCTGGCCCGGGAATCCCAGATCGTGCTCATCACCCACTGGCCGCAACTGGCCGCCAAGGCCGACCGCCATTTCCAGGTGCAAAAGGAGATCGAGGCCGACATCACTTCCACCCGCTGCGCCTGCCTGGACCCCGCCCAGGTGGCCGACGAACTGGCCCGCATGGCCGGAGGCGGCGAAAAAGGCGCGGCCCTGGCCCGGCATCTGGTACGGGAATAGCGCGGGACGGGGAGGAGGCGTCGCCTCCTCCCCATACCCCTCCACCACCAGGGGGCAGCGCCCCCTGGACCCCACGTAAGCTTCGCGTTGCGTGCGGAAGAGTGGGCTGAAGCAATCGCTCGCCACGTTGTGGCGGGTTTTATAATATCCGCATCTGCTCTGCGCAGCGGATGAGATCCTCCCGAAAATCCGGATGCGCCAGATCGATAATAGCCAGAGCCCGTTCCCCCTCTGACTTGTTTTTCACATTCACCAGTCCGTATTCCGTACACAGGTAATGCACGTCCATCCGCGGCGTGGTCACAGCCGCGTTCCTATCCAGAAACGGAACGACCCGGGAGACTTTTCCCGCCATCGCCGTGGAATAAAACGTCAAGATCGACTTGCCGTTCTTGGCGGCATAGGCGCCACGCACGAAGTCCAACTGCCCCCCGGTTCCACTGTACATCTTCCCTGAAAGGTATTCCGCGTTGCATTGGCCGGTCAGATCCACCTGGATGATGGAATTGACGGATACCATATTGTCGTTTTGGGCAATGATCTTTGGGTCCATGACGTAATCCGAGGGATAACTGGCCATACTCGGGTTGTCGTCCATGAAGGCGAAGGTGTCGTCGCCGCCGTAGGCCACGGAAAAGACATGCTTCCTCGGGTGCAGCGTCTTTTTCCGCCCGGTGATGACCCCCTTGACGATGAGGTCTTTCATGCCTGGGCCGAACAGTTCCGAATGGATGCCAAGATCTTTATGGTTCTCCAGAAACGGGCAGATGGCGTTGGGGAGGGTTCCAATGCCGAGCTGCAACACGGCGTTGTCAGGAATGATTTCAGATATGAGCCGTCCGATGACGGCATCCTGTTCTTTCACTTCAGGCAGGGGCTGTTGCATGAGCGGAACATGGTTTTCCACCACGGCGTCCACCTCGGAGATATGCGCCATGGAGCTCCCGAAAACGCGGGGCATGTTTTTGTTGACCTCGACAATGAGCGTCTTTGCAAGGGAGGCCGCCGTAGAGGTCAGGTCGTTGGCTGTCCCGAAACTAAAAAATCCCGCCTTGTCCATCGGCGAGACCGTGGTGACGCAGACATCGACCGTCATGTTCTCGCGCAAAAATTTCGGAACCTGATGCAGATAGGACGGAATATACTGAACCAGTCCCACAGCGGCAAGCCTGCGGGCCGAGGGACCGAGAAACCACGATCTGGCGAAAATGAAATCCTGTATATCCAGGGCCAGATAGGATTCTGCGGCATGCTGCTGCGGATTAAAAGAATAGATGAACACCTTTTGCAGATCCCCGGCCCTGGCCCTTTTTGCAATCGCATGCAGCAGGGCCGGAGGTTCGGCAAAGGTCACCCCATGAACGACATTGTCCCCTTCGCGGATGCGCTCAACGGCCTTCTCCGGAGATGTCAACTTGCGATGATATTCTTCAAGATATATGCTCATCGCACCATTCCCCTTCTCTACCCATTCTTTTTTACTACAATTTATTGCATTCAACATCCTTTGCTGCCTGTATTTTGATTAGTATGCACCATTTGCCTGGAAAAATATGTTCCGTCAAGAAAGATAGGAATCTTTCTTTGGCGATATGATGAATTATGCATGAAAATTCCGCCTATTAACGATGTACTGCACAACTTCTGCATACGGCCTGTCGGCAGGAATCCTTCCTGATCCGCCCATCAGCCCCCCGGACGTGCCCCGGGCTGGACGCACCCCACGCACCTGGAGCGGGCCACCATTCGAAAGGAGAAAGAAGGCTCAGCCCCCGACCGGAAACCCCAGTTGAAATTGCTCCGGAAAGCCGGAACAGGCAGGCAACTGAAGCCGCATTGGCGGCATTAAAACGAACATTCCATCGAGGAATGGCGTTGGCGCGTGGACAGAAACGGAAGGATCCTCCGACGCCCGGGGCAGGGGCGCACTGGCGGTTCGGGAAAGGTATGGCTGTGATCTTTTTTTCAAGGAAAACCGGAAGGGGACTACGTGGACGCGCCTACCGGCAAGACGCACGCCCCCTGTTCACCCGGCCCGTCGGCACAAACGGCCTATGGCGGCGTCCCTGGGCCCGTTTTGGCGTCGCGCCGGAAAAGCCGTGTAATACGAGGTCTTCGACTGCTGACGTGCGGGTCTCGTGTCGCGCCTCTTAAAAAATACGACAGCATTTTTTAAGAAAAATACTTGCTTCAAACAGTTATTTTCAAGTCCGCATATGCGTCTTTCGAGGACGCAACACTAGTCCTCCTTGGGCAGGCGTTCGTAGAACATGGCGTTGGTCAGGACTTTGCGCACGTAATCGCGCGTTTCCTCGTAGGGAATGAACTCCACGAACAGGTCCGGCTCCAGGTTCCCGATGCCCTGCATCCACACCGCCAGCTTTCCCGCCCCTGCATTGTAGCTGCACAGCGTATGTTCCGGGTTGCCGTACTGGGCGTGACGCATCTTGTAGTATTCTACGCCAAGCCGGATGTTGGTGGCCGGGTCCGTGAGCAATTTCGCGGAATAGGGCTTTATGCCGAGCCGCGCGGCCATGTTGGCCGCCGTCTGGGGCACAAGCTGCATGAGCCCCACGGCCCCGGCCGAGGACACCACCTGGGCGTTGAAAAAACTTTCCTGGCGGATGAGCCCCAGGATCAGGTCTTCCGAGACGTCGGACCCGGCCAGGGCGGCCCGGATGGCGGCCGTGTGCCGCCGTGGATACAGCGCCGCCGCCAGGGGACCGAAGCGGGCCGGATCACCGCAGAGCAGGCAGTCCCCGAAGGTCCGCCTGGCCGTGGCCGTAGCCGGTCCCAGCCGGAAAAGCCGCGTGGCCAGCCGGATGTGGGCCAGGGCCAGTTCCGCGTCCGCCGGGGCCGACGCCGCCAGAAAGGCCAGATCCAATTCCGCCATCTCGGGCATTCCCGAGGCGTCCAGGACGGCGGCCCGCTCCTGCATGGCCTGAAGGCCGGGAGGGCGCGCCCCGGGAGACGTGGCCGGGGTCGCGCCCGGACAGGAGGGGGAGGCGGGCGGCTGCGGCGCGGCCTGAGTCCCTTGCGGATACAAAAACGGCTGCACGCTCGCCGGGTTCACGCGGCCCGGGTTCGCCAGGGCTTGCAGTTGGGACGCGCTGCGCAGGCCGTAATAGGTGTTTTTGCACAGGGCCATGTTGCCCAGGTGGCAGGCGGCGGCCCCGTCGTCGTCGCCCACGGCGCCCCGGGTCCGGCCCAGCCAATAGCGCGCCCCCGGGGCCCAGTCCGATTTCGGATACTCGCGCAAATACTCCGAGAGCCGGGAGGTGGCGGCCTCCATCCGGCCCAGGGCGAAACACAGCACCCCGGAGAGGCCCCGGGCCTGTTCGGCCAGATCCCCGCCCTTGCCGAGCCCGGCCAGCACGTCGGCGGCGGCCAGGGCCTCGGCCAGCCGCCCCTGCTCGGTTAAAAGCAGCATCAAATGCCGGGTCGACACCTCGCGGGCCCGAACCTCCACGGCCGGATCGTCCACCAGCCCGCGCAGCAGCGTCTCCATAAGTCGGGCGCTCTCCGGATCGGTCTTGCGCCACAGGCACCGCGCTTCGTGGTAGGCCGCCCAGGGCGCGATGGGCGAGGACGGGAAACGCGCGCGCACGCCCCGGAACCGGGCCAGGGCCTCGTCCGTGCGGCGTTTGGCGAAATCGACCTTGCCCCGCAGATAGTCCAGGCGGGCGACGTCCTTTTCCCCGGGCGCCGAGGCCAGGCGGTCCAGGATGGGCCCCGCGGCGTCGGGACGCAGGGCGTCGATGGCCCGCTCGGCCTGGGCCAGGGCCACATGGGGCGCGTCGGGGTTCCAGTCGCTTCGGCCTGCGGCGAAAAGCTCCCGGGCCAGGGCCGAGGCGCTTTTGGCCTGCCCGGTCCAGGGCCGCGACAGGCACAGGCGCTGCAGGGCGTCCCGGGCCGCCGAAAAATCCCCCACGGCGGCTGCCGTGGCCCCCAGACGCACGAGCACCGTGGGCGTCAGGCTGTTTTCCGGCCCGGCCGCCAGCCATTTTTCGTAGAAGGTGCGGGCGACGGCGGCCCCCCCTGCCGCCTCATGGGCGTATCCAGCCAATAGCGCCGCGTCCCGGGCCAGAAATCCGGCCAGGGGATGGGCTGAGGCGGCTGCCAGGGCCGTGGCCGCCTCCTGAAACCGCCCGGCCCGCAAGAGGGAAACCCCCTGGACATAGGCGGCAAAGGGCGCGAACGCCTCGTTTTTGATCACGGCGGC
The DNA here is from genome assembly GCF_013376455.1 of Desulfolutivibrio sulfodismutans DSM 3696. Lineage (GTDB taxonomy): Bacteria > Desulfobacterota > Desulfovibrionia > Desulfovibrionales > Desulfovibrionaceae > Desulfolutivibrio > Desulfolutivibrio sulfodismutans. The sequence goes on from NZ_CP045504.1 coordinate 2,268,129, forward strand.
GGGCAGGGCGGCCAGGAACTCCGGCGGCACGGCCAGGGTGGCGCTGCGCGGCATGTCCAGGGCGGCAGGCGTGCCCGGCAGGGACCAGGGGCCGCCTGGCAGGCCGTTTGAACGGCCCGGGGTGTCCTTTCCGGAGGCCGCGACGACAGCAGGCGCGGCCTGGGCATCCGCCCCGGCCGACATGTCCGGCCCGCCAGGGATATCCGATACGCCCGGTTCGCCAGGCGACGCCGCCACATCCGGGGCCGCAGGACCTGGGCCGGGCGTTTGGGCCAGGGCCGCCTGCGCCGTAAGCAGGCAGACCAGGCATATCCAGGCCGCAAGCAGGCGAAACAAGAAGAAACAACGTGCAGTACGTGGCATGGTGGTCGCTCCCGGGGCCGTGGCCCCTGTGCCCCGCACGGTAGCCTGGATGCGTCCGAAATCAAAGCGCCCGGATGTACTGACGCACGGACGCATGCCGCTAACGGCGGCGCAGACGGCCCTGGAGGAGCACCCACCCTGTCGTGTCGGGCGGACCCTGGAATGGTCGGCATACCCATCCGTGCCCGACGTTTTCTCCTCCGGTACGCTGGCGGCAGGGCATTGAAAGACCGAAAGGAACCGAAAATTTCTCGACACCAGCCCCGTTCCTATCAGTTTTTTCGATAACACACCGTATTTCAAGGGAGCGGCCCGACATGGGCAAGGGATCAAACACCTGCCGAAGGCATGGTCCATTATTTCACAAGGCCATTGTTTTCATGTGGTTATCCACGCCTAGCGGGGATTTCGCAACCGGCCTGGGCCTTTTTTCATGAAGATGTGCGGCTGAACGCCCCCTTTTGTTTCCCTGAGGCGCACCCATCCTTCCCCAAAGTCAAAAAAATTGGCGACATTGTGGCGCAGGTGGCGTAATGGCGATGCGTAACCCACGGTGCGGGAAAAATCGCTGCATCCGCAAACGGTTGCCGTGACGGCGCACCCCGGTCGCCTGCTGCCGGGAAAGCACGGAGACGAGGTTGGGCGGATTTTCCAGCCTCAAGCGGCGATACGGATTGCGGACGATTGACGAAGGCGCGTAACTTCCCAACTCAACACACAAAAATTTGCCCCCAGAGGCAGCTTGTGAAAAAAGAAACTTGGGAAAAAACTTGACACAAAGCCGCCTCAGTGGAAAACCACGGAGAATCCGGTTAGTCATCAGGTTCCCGAATAGATGGAACATTTTCGGGAAAGCAGTTTTGGGCACATAACCTTTTTTCCGCCGGGAGGCCGGGTTGCTTCACACGCATGCAGGCGAGGGCGTCACCACGCCCCGAAAAGCCGGGGGCCGGGCCGAACGCGGAAGCGACTGTAGCTTCTGCGCCGCGCCTGCATCCCCCAGGCGTCCGGCACCTCTCTCCCCCCCTTCTTCTTCGGCCCACACACCGCGCCGTCCCGCCTCGGGAGCGGCAAAACCCACGGCACAAGGCGTCATGTCATGAACATGGAACTTCTCGCACGGCTGGCCTTCGGTTTCTACGCGGCGGTCATCCTGGCCGGAGGGGCCCTGGCGGTCAGCTCCCCAAGCCTCATCCGGGCCATGGTCGGCCTGGTCACGGCCCTTTTCGGCGTGGCCGGAATGTATCTGCTTATGGACGCCGCCCTGGTGGCCCTCATGCAGATCCTCATCTACGTGGGCGCGGTCAGCGTGCTCATCTTTTTCGCCATCATGCTGGCCCAGGCCTCTCCCGACGGCGACGAGGCCGCCCCGGCCAGCCTGTGGGAATACGCCCGCTCGGGCCTGGTCTTCGTGGTCCCGGTGGGGGTTTTGGCCCTGACCGCCGTGCTCGTCCCCGTGGACAGCCTGCCCCTGCCCAAGCACATCGGTCCCGAGGCCCTGGGACAAGGGCTCCTTGGCCCGTATACCCTGGCCTTTGAACTCATTTCCGTGGTCCTTTTGGCGGCCATGGCCGGGGCCGTGCTCGTGGCCTTCGAACGGAGGAAGCCCAGATGAGTCCGCTGAGCTGGTATCAACTTGTGGCTGCCCTGCTTCTGGGCATCGGCCTTTACGGCGTGGTTTCCCGCAAAACCCTGATCGGCATGCTTATCGGCGTGGAGCTGATGTTAAACGGCGCGGGCATGTCCATGGTCGCCTCCGCCCAGCTCACCCCCATGGACGGCGTCCTCGGCCAATTGGGCACGCTTTTCGTCATGGGGTTGGCCGCTGCCGAGGCCACCCTGGTTTTGGCCATTGTCCTGGTTGTTGCCCGCCGCTTCGGCAACGCCCGCTGCGACACCGTTTCCGAACTTAAGGGATAAGACATGACAGCCCGACCGGAATTCACGGAAAGCGCCCTGCTCCTTGTGCCCCTGATCATCACGTTCCTTGCGCCGTTTGGCATCTGGCTGGCGCGCAAGAATGAAAACATGCGCGAGGGCGTGTCCTTCGTCGCCGGCGGCCTGACATTTCTGTCGGTGCTCCTGCTTGTCCCCGACGCCCTGTCCGGGGTGATCCGCACCTACACCGTGGCCGAGATCCTGCCCGGCATCTCCCTGCGATTCTGTGCCGACGGATTGGCGATGATTTTCGCCATCGTGTCCTCGTTTTTGTGGATCTTCGCCACCAGCTACAACGTCGGCTACATGCGAAGCCTCAAGGAACACGCCCAGACCCGCTATTATTTCTGTTTCGCCGTGGCCATCTTCGGCGCCCTGGGCGTGGCCACCTCGGCCAACATCTTCACCCTCTACCTGTTCTACGAAATCATCACCGTGTTCACCTATCCTCTGGTGGCCCATCACCAGGATACCGACGGCTACAACGGGGCCCGCAAGTACATCGTCTACCTCATGGGCTCCTCCAAGCTCTTTCTGCTGCCGGCCATGATCCTGACCTACGTCATCTGCGGCACCCTGGACTTCAACCTGACCGACATCCAAAACGGCATGTTCCCCAAGGACGCCAATCCGATCATGGTCTCGGTCACCTACTTCCTGTTCCTGTTCGGGCTGGCCAAGGCGGCTATCATGCCCCTGCATAACTGGCTGCCCTCGGCCATGGTCGCGCCCACGCCGGTCTCGGCCCTGCTGCATGCGGTGGCCGTGGTCAAGGCGGGCGTGTTCTCCGTGGCCCGGGTGATGCTCTCGGCCTTTGGCGTCAACCTCCTCGATTCCCTGGGCATCGGGCTGGTCACCGCCTACCTGGCCGCCTTCACCATCCTGGCCGCCTCCATCATCGCCCTGACCAAGGACGACCTCAAGGCCCGGCTGGCCTATTCCACGGTCAGCCAGCTTTCCTACGTCATCATCGGCGTGGCCATGCTCACCCCCCTGGCCGTCCAGGGCGGGCTCATGCACATCGCCCACCACGCCTTCTCCAAGATCACCCTGTTTTTCGCGGCCGGGGCCATCTACGTCGCCACGCATACCAAGAAAATCAGCCTCATGGGCGGCATGGGCCGACGCATGCCCTGGACCTTCGGGGCCTTTTCCGTGGCTGCCCTGTCCATGATCGGCGTGCCGCCGGTGTGCGGTTTCGTCAGCAAATGGTATATGGCCAACGGCGCGCTGGAGATCGGCAGGCTGGGGCTTCTGGCCACCCTTCTGGCCAGCACCATCTTAAACGCCTCCTACTTTACGCCGGTCATCATCCGGGCCTTCCTGCGCAAACCCGCTGAAGGCGTCGATCTCTCTCATTACAAGGAAGCGCCCCTGGTCATGGTGGTGCCGCTGTGCCTGACGGCCGGAATCTCGGTCTTTCTGGGACTTTTCCCCGAGACCTTTCTGCAGTTCGCCAGGGCGTTTGGCCACTTCTGATCGGACTGGATGCACAAGACGGCGAGTGGCGCGCGACCCTGAATTTTCGGGACAGGAAACGTAAACGTCGAAGCGGGGAGTGGGACATGAAAGAAAGCGAAACCCTGGGACGGCTGCTGGAGAAGGCCCAGGCGGCATCCGCAAGTTTTAGGCGGCTCATGTATGTGGCGCTCGCGGCCCTGGTGGTGCTCAACCTGTTCATCGTCAGCCACCACCCGCACTTCCCCGGCGAGGAGATCCCCGGCTTTTGGGCCGCCTTCGGACTGATTTTCGCCGTGGTCATGTCCTTTGTCCTGAAAAAGATCATCTTCCCCTTCATCCACCGCACCGAGGAATCCTATGACTGATGTCAGCTTCGTGCACCCAAGCCTGGCCTTCGTGGCCCTGGCCCTGGTCCTGCCGTGGCTTAAAGCCGAAAACCACGCGGCCTGGCGCTGGCTTCTGCTCCTGCCGCCCGTGGTGGCCATCGCCTCGGTGGTGTCGCTGACCCTGGGACCGGACGGCCCAAGGATGATCGAACCCATCCGTTACCTGGGGGTCAACCTCAAGTTCGGACGTATCGACGCCCTGTCCCTGGTGTTCGCCCACGTCTTCGCCATCCAGTCGCTGATCGGCATGCTCTACGCCCTGCACCTTCCCGAGCGCCGCCAGCACATCGCGGCCTCCCTGTACATCGCCGGGGCCTTCGGATGCGTGTTCGCCGGGGACTACCTGACGCTTTTCATCTTCTGGGAACTCATGAGCGTGGCCTCCACCTGCCTGGTCTGGTTCGGCGCCAACAACCGGGCCACCGCCGCAGGCTTTCGCTACTTTCTGTTCCACGTCCTGGGCGGGCTGCTGCTTCTGGGCGGACTGCTCATGCGCCACCAGGCCACTGGCTCCTTCGACTTCATGCCGGTGTCGCCGGACGCCGCACGCTTCTACGACTGGCTGATCCTGGCCGGGTTCGCGGTTAACGCCGCCGTGGTGCCCCTGCACGCCTGGCTGCCCGACGCCTATCCCGAATCCTCGGTCACGGGCGCGGTGTTCATGAGCGCGTTCACCACCAAGACGGCCGTCTACGTCCTGGCCCGGGCCTACGCCGGGTTCGAGATCCTGGCCATCATGGGCGTGGTCATGTGCCTGTGGGGGGTCTTCTACGCGACCATCGAGAACAACGCCCGGCGCATCCTGTCCTACCACATCGTCTCCCAGGTGGGATACATGGTGGCGGGCATCGGCATCGGCACGGCCATGACCATCGACGGGGCCTGCGCCCACGCCTACGCCCACATCCTCTACAAGGGACTTTTGTTCATGGGCGCGGGCTGCCTGCTGTACTCCGCCGGTTCGGCCAAGCTGTCCGAACTCGGGGGTCTGGCCTCGCGGCTGCCCCTGGTCATGATCTGCTACATGGTCGGCGCGGTGAGCATCTCGGGCATGCCCCTTTTCAACGGCTTCGTGTCCAAAACCATGACCATCACCGGCGCGGCCGAGGCCCATCACACCTGGCTGGCCCTGGGAATGGAGATCGCGGCCGTGGGCACGTTCCTCTCCGTGGGCATCAAGCTCCCTTACTTCGCCTTCTGGTCCAAGCCTAAAAACGACATGCCTTTAAAGCCCATTCCCTGGAACATGTACCTGGGCATGAGCATCTCCGCCTTCCTGTGTCTGTTCACGGGCCTTTTCCCGCAAGCCCTGTATTCGCTTCTGCCCTACCCCACGGACTACGTGCCCTACACCCCCTGGCACGTGCTTCAGTCCTCGCTGCTCCTCGGGTTCACGGGCCTTGGTTTCTACTACATGCGCAACATCCTGCATCCCAAGCCCGGGCGCAACCTGGACTTCGACGTGCTCTACCGGATCGTCGGCAGGCTTTTCTATGGGCTGGTGAGCGTGCCCCTGGCCTTCTTGGACGGGCTTTGGAACGACGTCTACGAGAAGGTGGGGCTGCGGGGGCTCTTGGAATCGGCCAAGGCCACCATTGTCTTCGACACCAAGGGCATCGACGGTGTGCTGGACGGTTCGGCGGGCGGCGTGCGTAACTTCGGCGGGGTGACCGGCAAGCTGCAAACCGGCCGCCTTCAGGACTACCTGACTGGCGTGGCGGCCCTGGGGCTGGCGATTTTCGCGCTGGTGTGGGCTTTGTGGTAGACGGACCAAACGACGGGAGCGATTCATGACGGACGCGGGATATCCGGTGATTTCGAGCCTCATCTTCCTGCCCCTTGCGGCGTCGGTGGCGCTCTTTTTCATCCGGCAGGACGGTTTCGTCCGGGGGTTCACCCTGGTGGTGGGCATCCTCGAATGCCTCTTGGCGCTGCCGCTTTTCGGCTACGTGCCAAACGGCGGCTATCAATTCGAGGAGACCGTGGCCTGGATTCCGGCCTGGGACATCACCTATCACCTGGCTGTGGACGGTCTGAGCCTGTTTATGGTCATGCTCACGGCCGTGCTCTTGCCGCTGTGCGTGCTGTGCTCCTGGACCTACATCGGCAAGCGGATCAAGGAGTTCCATTTCTGTCTGCTGCTGATGACCGCAGCCTGCGTCGGGGTGTTTACGGCCCTGGACTTCGTGCTCTTCTACGTCTTCTGGGAGGCCATGCTGGTCCCCATGTACCTGCTTATCGCGGTGTGGGGCGGGCCTGAAAGAAAATACGCCTCCATCAAGTTCTTCTTGTACACCCTGGCCGGCTCCACCCTGCTTTTGGCGGCCATCGTGGCCTTTCGCACCGTGGGCGGCACCTTTGACATCACGGTCCTGACCTCAAAGACCTTCTCCTTCGAGTTCCAGTTCTGGACGTTTTTGGCCATGGCCCTGGCGTTCGCCGTGAAGGTGCCCATGTTCCCGCTGCACACCTGGCTCCCGGCGGCGCACGTCCAGGCCCCCAGCGCCGGTTCCGTCATCCTGGCCGCCGTGCTCCTGAAGATGGGCACCTACGGCTTTTTGCGGCTGTGCCTGCCTCTGGCTCCGGCCGCCAGCGTGTACTTCGCGCCCATGATGATCGCCGTTTCCATCGCCTCCATCCTCTACGGCGGCCTCATCGCCCTGGGACAAAAGGACATTAAGAAACTGGTGGCCTATTCCTCCGTGGCCCACATGGGGTTTGTCACCCTGGGCATCTTCGTCCTCACCCAGCGCGGCGTGGAGGGGGCCATCCTCCAGATGCTCAACCACGGCATCACCACCGGGGCGCTGTTCATGCTCATCGGGCTCATCTACGAACGCAGCCACAGCCGGGAGATTGTGGACAATCAGGGGCTGGGCAAATTCATGCCCGCCTTCATGTTCTTCTGGGGCCTTTTCTCCCTGTCGTCTCTGGCCTTCCCCGGCACCAACAGCTTCGTAGGCGAGGTGCTGGTCCTGGCCGGAACCTTCGAGGTCAACAACTGGGCCGGTTTCCTGGCCATCCCCGGGGCCATGCTGGCCGCCGCCTACATGCTGCGGCTGATGCAGAAGGTGGCTTGGGGCGATCCCTCCTCGTACAAGAAAAAATGGGGCGACTTGAACGGCCGGGAATGGATTTACCTGATGCCCATGGCCTTTCTGGTCTTTTACATCGGTTTTGCCCCTGGTCCGGCCCTGCGTATGATCAGCCCGTCGATTACGACCGTGCTGACTACCGTTGAGCAGAAAAACCAGACCCTCGGCTTTCACAAGGATATGCCGCTGGCCGAGTGCATGCAGCTTGAACCGACCGCCCGTGTCGCTGACGGCGCGGCCTCCCCAGTGTCCCTTCCCGGAAAGGAGCGCCTGTGAACTTCGATCTCGTGATGCCCGAACTGTTCCAGCTTTTGGTGGTGGTCGCGCTTTTCGTGCAAAGCGTGGTCCGGGGGCGCGACGATACGGGCCCCCGCTGGCTCCCTGTGGTGGCGATCATCGGCGTGGTCGTGGCCGCTTCCAAGCTCGGCGCGCAGGGGGTGCTCTTCGAAGACGTCTACCGGGTGGACGCCCTGTCCCAGTTTTTCAAGGTGGCCATCAGCCTCGGGTTCTGCGTGACCGTGATCAACGCCCAGAACCAGCCCACCCTGGAGACCCAAAAGCGCACCGACTATTTCATGATGCTCAGCCTGTCCGCCTGGGGGCTCATGCTCCTGGCCTCGGCCGCCGAGCTCATCACCCTGTATCTGGCCCTGGAGTTGTCCTCCTACAGCCTGTACGCGCTGATCCCCCTGCGCGGCAACGACCGGCGCGCCTCCGAAGCGGCCATCAAGTACATCCTCTTCGGCGCGGTGGTCACAGCCGTGGCCCTTTACGGCCTGTCCTATATCATGGCCTCGCAGCACACCACCTACATCCAGGGGCTGATGGAAAAGACCTGGAGCATGGCTGAAAATCCCATGGCCGTGGTGGGGCTGACCCTGTTTTTGGGTGGATTTTTCTACAAACTGGCGCTTTTTCCCTTCCACTTCTGGTGTCCGGATGTCTACGAGGGAACCAGCAACGAGACAGCGGCCTATGTGGCCACGGTGCCCAAGCTGGGTGCGGTGGTGGTCTTGGTCCGGCTGTCTTCGGTTCTCTCCCCGGGGATGGAGGTGACCAACATCCTGGCCATCCTGGCCGCCCTGTCCATGACCATTGGAAATCTGACGGCCCTGGTGCAGAAGGATGTGAAGCGGCTTTTGGGCTATTCCAGCGTCTCCCACGCCGGGTACGTCATGCTGGGCCTGGTGTCGGGCACGGCCGCAGGATTGTCCGCAGCCACGTTCTATGCCCTGGTCTATCTGCTGATGAACCTGACCTGCTTTTACGTCATCAGCCGCATTGCCGTAAACGGCGAGAACGTGACCTTAAACGGCCTCAACGGCCTGTACAGGAAAAGCCCCGGCCTGGCCCTGGTCCTGGCTGTCTCGGCCTTTGCCCTGGTGGGCCTGCCGCCCACGGCCGGATTCGCCGGAAAACTGTTCCTTTTGGCCTCGGCCTGGGACCATGGCTACAACTGGCTGGTCATCGTGGCCGTCTTGAATACGGCCATCGCCATCTACTACTATCTGAACCTGGTGCGCCACGCCTACACCGAAGAATCCGACGCCGCCGCACCGGCCACGTCCATTTCATCCGGACAGGTGGCCATGGGCGGCATCCTGGCGGCCTGCGTGCTGCTGCTTGGCGTGCTTCCCGCGCCCATTTACGATCTGGCGCTCACGGCGGGCAAGGCGCTTCTGCCCTAGCCCGCGCTCATCAAGCGTTCTCTACGCGCCCTTTTTGGCCTGACCGGTCAGAAAGGGCGCGTATTTTTTGTCCGCGTCAAGGATATGCCCCCGGTACCAATCGTGGATGAAATCCCGGATCTTGACCGCCGCCAGGGGACGCTTGGCCTCAAGATCCCGTTCGAAGGCCAGGACCGACCTGATGAACTCGTTATGAGCCCGTTTTTGCTCGTCGAGCCCGGGGAACGCGCATTCCTGCATGTGTCGCTCCTCGGTCCCAAAATGAAACAAGGCATACTCGCGCAGCCTCCCGACCAGATCGAGAACTGCCGCACGCTCGGCCGGATCGGTAATGGGATGATAGGGATCGGCCAAGGCGGAGCCGAAATCGCCCAGCAGTTCAAAAAAACGGGCGTGCTGTCCATCGAGTTCCTCGTTTCCGACGCTCATGGAGGGCTCATAGCGGACAAGCGTCAATTTCAGGGCCATCGGGAGCTCCTTGTTTTGCATACTCTACGCGAGAAATGGGCGTGGAATCAATCTTGCATTTTTAATTCTGCGTTCCAGAGCGTCAGAAAAACCACGGAATCCCCATGCCTGCCACCGTACTTCTCACCCTGTGTCTTGCCCTTGGCGGCATTTCGACCCTGTGGGGCGCTACGCCCCTGGCCCATGCCCAGTTGCCGGACCCGATCACGGAGGAATCGTCGGCTGGAAACGACGCCTCCGCCACCCTGCGCTCTGCCGTCCGGGAGGATCTCTTCGCAACCGTTGGCCTGACCTGCGTTTTTGGTCCCGGCGTGGCCGAGGCCGATGCCCGGCGGCAATGCCTCCTGAAGGCCCGGACCCGTCTCGTGGCCAAGATGTCCGAGCGGGTGGCCGCCGCAGCCGCGTCTCTGGGACTGTCCCTGACGGATGAAGAAATTGCGGCCTACACCCTTGGGGTAGTGCGGATGGAGGCCGACCGGGAAGAAGTCGAGCCGGGTCCGGAGGGGCTGACCGTGCGCCTGGCCGGCCGGGGGGTGGCCGACATGGCCAATCTTGCCCAAAAACTTCCCTTTTATGTCGCCAACGCCGATGTTCGCGCCTCCGCCGTGGCCCAGTACCGGGCGGCCAGGGCCGAGGCCGAGGCCGCCAGACGATCCGCAGGCGATCCGGCTCAGGAACAGGCCGGAAAGATTCGTCGCCAGATGCAGGATACCGCGCGTTTTGCAGAACGGCAGTTGCGCCTTGGTATGTCCCAGGCCGAGGTGCTGGGGCTGCTCGGGGAACCAAGTACGTCCCTCCAGGGAGCGCCCGACGAAAACTTCCTCTGCCTGGGCTATGGCGACGTGTGGGCTGTTTTTGAGAACGGGGAACTGGCCTGCCTGCGGACCCGTCTGGAATATCACCGCCGCCATGAATCCCAATGCCACTGCTCGGGCCGCCTGGCGACCATTCTGCTTGGCGTGGAGCCAAGATAACCTTGGCGCTTCATGAACGACTTCCCCTGCCTGCCGTCACTCTTCGACCATATCACTGGCTCGCGACAATTCGCCCTTTGCCTGCTTGACAGAAACGCTTTTTGGGCTGTAGGTAGAAGGCCGTTCAACATCTTGTCTTTCTTGAATTTCCCTGCAACCTCCACGGGGAGGCCGCCATGAGGGCGCTTATCGTCGATGACGATTTCTATAGCAGGAGTTTTTTGGAATATATCATGCACCCGTATGCCTTTTGCGACGTGGCAGTAAACGGCGAAGAGGCGGTCATGGCCTTCCAGAAAGCCCTGGAGGAAAAGCGTCCCTTTTCCATTGTGTTCATGGACCTGCTCATGCCGGTCATTGACGGTCCCAAGGCTTTGCGCGAGATTCGCGAAATCGAGCGAGATTTCGGCGTGGACAAGGCCAGTCAGGCCCGGGTGATCATCACTTCGGTCCTTGAGGATGCCGAAGACACCCATAACGCCATGTACCTGGGCGAGGCCACGTCCTTTCTGCAAAAGCCCGTGGATGAAAAATCCGTCCTGTCCGAATTGCGCCGCCTGGGGCTGGTCACGGCCGAAGAGGTCTGAGACGCCCCCAGCGTCCAGTTGCTGCACGACACGCAGGCCCGGGGCATCCCGGGCTTTTTTTTGCAATTGCGCGGCTATGGCGGTTTAGGCGGCGGAATCGGGGACAGGGCTGGTGGTTTCGGCCAAGACCCTGGCAATCTCCCCGTCGATACGCCTGCGGTAGGTCTCGACCAGCGGCCGGTTGTGCATGATCATATCCAATTGTCGGGTATGCATGAGCAGATAGCCCACTATGCGCAGGGCCTCGTCCATCTCCTCGGGCGTGCCGCCGCTGCGTCTGGCGAATACCGAATCCTCGTTGATATCGATCAAGAAACCATGGTCCTCGAGAATGCCGGCCACGAACTCGGCCCGCAGGCGGCGGCGCATGAACTCGGCGGCTCCGCCCTTGAACTGGAAGCTGACGTAGTTTTCCTGCGGCCGGTTGTCCACCAGGGCCTCTACCGTACAGAAGTGGAATCCGAAGCGGGAACTCAGGCACATATAATGCCTTGAGATCATAAAAAAATTCCGTTCGCTGAAGGCCGATTGGCCCGATTCCTCAAGGTTCGGGTTGGACGCAGCCCGGACCAGGATGGACATGAAACCCTTGGCGTCCACCGGCGGCGGGCCCTGCCAGGGGATGGCCAAAAACCCGGTCCACAGGGCATGCACCGGGATGGAGGAAATCTCCTCCAGGGTCACAAACCGGCCCGGGATGTCATGGGCGAACCCGTCATCAAGGTTGATGAACCACCATTTCATGGCCGTTTTTTTGTACCTGAGCTGTTTGGCCGCGCGCTTGGCAAAATGGAAATCCTGGCCGAAGTGGAACATCTCGGTGACGGATTTCTCGTGGCAGAACCGGGTGATGTCATGCAGCGTGCGGCATTTTTCCGGACGAAAGCCCATGGCGTCGTTGGGATCCAGAAGATACAGCGGCGTGATGTGGTCCATGACCCGGCGCAGGATGGCGTGCATGGGGGTCTGGCTCCCGGGGGCTTTGCGCGGCCGGGCGTAGGCCAAAACCTCATCCACCCGGCCCCGGTACACGGCCAGGCCGTCGGCATCCACCGTGACCTCCATGCCGTTTGGCAGCGCCGCCAAGGCGCCGGGCACGGCCATGATCGCCGGAACCTGGAATTCCCGGGCCACGTTGGCCAGATGTCCGGCCGCGCCGCCCTTCTCGGTGACAATGGCCGCTGTTTTGTTGATGACCGAGGCCCAGCGCGGCGGGGCCTCCAGGCTGACCAGCACCGCCCCGGCCGGAAACTGCAACAGATCCGCCTCCCGGCGCACCACGAAAACCGGACCGCAGGCAACTCCCGGGCTGGCCGTGGCGCCGCCGCTGACGATCACGCCCTGGGTCGTACGTTTCGGAGGGGGGGCGCCGCCCTGGACCTCCATCTGGGTCAGGTGGCGACACTGCAAAAAAGAGAGCCGCCCCTGGGCATCCACGGCCCATTCGATATCCACGGGAGAGCCGTACATCTCCTCCAAGGTCACGGCCGCCTCGGCCAGGCGCAAGGCCGTGCCGTCGTCGATGCTCGGCTGGTCGCGCTTGTCCAGAAGCGTCTCCATGACGCACACGCCCTCGCCCTCGTGGCACACGAACACCCGGTCCTTGCTCCGGATGCGCCGGTCGGACAAGGCCAGCCCGTCCTCCCGGGACACCACGAACTCGTCGCAGGCCACGGACCCGTCCACCACGGTCTTGGGCAGGCCCCAGGAAGAATGGACGAAAATGGAATCGTCCCGGATGTCCAGGGGATTGCGCGAATAGATGACCCCGCCGGCCGCAGCCCGGACCATGGCCATGCAGCCCACGCACATGGCGATGTCTTCGTCAGGGATGCCCCTGTTCAGGCGGTAGGTCATGGCCTGCGGGCTGTATTTGCTGGCCACCACCTCTTTGTAGGACTCAAGCAGGTCATCGGCGGCCACATTGAGCTTGGTGGCGAACTGCCCGGCGAAGGTCTGCCCGGCTGCGTCCTCGCCCAGGGCGCTGCTGCGCAGGGAGACGCATGCGCCCTCCCCGGCCTCGGCGCACAACGCGGCATAGGCCGCACGAATGGCCCCGGCCACATCGTCTGGAACCTCGGCCATGGCGATCAGGTTGCGGATGCGGGAACTCAGGGCCAGGAGGTTTTCCTGGTCGTCGGGTCCGGCGGATTGCAGGAGGCGGTTGATTTCGTCGCGCAGATCATTGTGGTCGATGAGGCGGCGGTAGGCCCGGGTGGTGATGACGAATCCCGGCGGCACGGGAAGCCCGGTGCGGCTCATGATCTCGCCGATTCCGGCCATCTTGCCGCCCACCTGGTCGGACATGTCCCGGTTGATGCGGGCAAGCGGCAGGGTCAGTTCCGTGGCCGACGGCGGGGACAGGTTGTCCAAAACAGTGGCCACCTGCCTCTGTATGTCCTTCATGCGGGGATACAGGGCGGCGTATTTCCCCGGGGCGATGATGTTTAAATGCTCAATGATCTTATAGACGTTGACCGAAACGGCCGTGGAGTGGGAACGGATAAACGACATGCCGAAGGCGGAGCCGCCATGCAAGGCCTGCTCCATTTGGGACATGACCTCCAAGGCCTTCTTGTTGGCCGTGAGCAGGAGCTTGAAATGATGGTACCGCTTCTTGAACTCGGCCTGGATGTCCTCGTCGGAAAGCGCGGATGCCGTGTCGGCCTCCGGCTTGGTCAGCAGGCCCTGAAACAGGGTCTTGATCTTTTGGAACACCCGCCCCTCCGCATCGCAGCCCTGCTCGGCCGTCGACCTGACGGCGCGCCGTGGCCGCGCCGCAATCCGGGCTGGCAGGCCGCCTTGACTTTGTACCTTTCCGGGACAAACAATGCAACGCCGGGTCTGCCGCCAATCCCGCCCGGTCGCACGGCCTGGCCATTGCAGCGGGTTGCGGCTTGCCTCCGGACGGCGGCGAGGATAGGGTACAGGACACGAAAAAACCCAGGACCGGCAACCTGAAAACACGACCCTCAAGGTGGTAGCGAGCGTCCATCATGCGTACACGCGCACCCAACAAAGAGCCGGGCGTAAGCACGGCACGGCTGGCGGATCTTTTCGACGGCACCAAGTGGGGCGAGGATTTCTCCCGCGAAGAAGTGGACATCATCGCCTCCCACCTGCACCTAGCGACCTTTTCCGACCGGGAAAACGTCTTTCGCGAAGGAGATCGGCAGGACTTCATGGCCTTTATCGTGTCCGGCATGGTGGATATCGTCAAGGAAAGCGGCGATGCCACCGAGTCGGTCGTCATCACCCTGCATCCCCGCACCCACCTGGGGGAGATGGCCTTTGTGGACGGGGAACCGCGCTCAGCCACGGCCCGGGCCAAGGGAGACGTGACCCTCCTGGTTTTGCCGAAAGAACAGTTTCAGGCCATTCTCAGGGACCATCCCGACGTCGGGGTGAAAATGCTCATGAAGATCGCGCGGCTTTTGAGCCGCCGGTTGCGTCAAACAACGGGCCGTCTGGTGTGTGCGCCACTGTGACGCAGCCGATCCTCAAACCGGCCCGTCTTGTCGGCCTCCGGCCAGGCCGCGCGAATCATCCCGCGCTCCGGCCGCCGGAACAGGGATGAGCGGGCGCCTGTCTCCAGGGAGCACACGGATGAACAACGACTCACCATCCTCCCGGGCGCCGTCGTTTTGCTCGGAGAACCTGTGCGGCACGCTGGAGCGTCTGGGCGTGCCCCGGGAATCCAAGTGGCGCGGCCTGATCCTCTACATGCGCAGCATCAAGGACTACGATTTTCTTGACGCCGAGCAAAAAGAACTCATCCAGAAGCTTGTGGTCAGCGTGCTGCGGGAAAAAGATTTTTCCGAAACCAAATTCAAGGAGGTCGTGCGCCAAAACGAGCACATCCTGCACGACCCCTGGCGACGCAAGGTGGAGGCCAGCCTCAAGGAAGCGGCCAAACTGGTAGGCGAGATGTACCAGATCATGGGACGACGGCGCGGCGACGTGGAGGATCTGGAGGCGGCCACGGTTTCGGCCGTGGAAAGCGGCAAGGAGCTCGACGAGGTTCTGTCCGACATCCGCAAGGGATTCCACGACATGGTCGCGGACATGGAAAAGGATGTGGACACCCTGCAGGAGTTAAGCCTCACCGACCCCCTGACCGGCATCGGCAACCGCCGGGCCTTCGACCGGGCCGCCGTGGAGACCATGGAGGCGGCGGGCAGGCTGTGCGAACCCATGGCGCTGCTGATGATCGATATCGACCACTTCAAACAATTCAACGACGAACACGGCCATCGCATCGGCGACCAGGCCCTGGCCACGGTAGGATCGCTGCTCAAAGGCCTTTCCGAGGAGCATGAGGCGGGGCAAAACATCATTTCGGCCAGATACGGCGGCGAGGAATTCGCCGTGATCCTGTCCGGCTTTTCCAAGTCGCAGGCCGGAGATCTGGCCGAAATCATTCGGAGCAGGATCGGCCGCTACCACTTCGTGATCCGGGATCTGTCCGGGGAGGTGATCACGGCCGGCATCAAGATCGAAGTCAGCATCGGCGTGGCGGAACTGCTTCAGGATTGCGGCATGGCCGCCGATCTGGCCCACCTCGTGGAGGCGGCGGACAGGGCCCTGTATCAGGCCAAAAACCAGGGTCGCAACCGGGTTTGCCTGTTCGATCCGTCCTGGGTCATGGATGGCGGGGGAAGGAAGGCGTAGACGCCGGGCGAAACGTCTGCCCCAAACGATCCACCACATGCGGACGCCGTAGCGGATCGCACGGGCAATGCCCGGCGACATCCTTTCATATGACACGGCAACGCCCCGGCCCTGCCCGGTTGCAAGGCGGGCGTCCTTCAGGCCGCCCACACCTGATTAAGCAGGGTCGCCACTTCGGCCTTGCGGGTCTCGTAGAGCGTCGCGCACAGGGCGTCGAGCCTGTCCCTAATCTCGGAAAAGGGCGGCAGGTCCGGGATGTGCGGCAGGCCCAGATCGTCAAAGGAGATGGGCACGAAGGCCATATCCCGGTCGAGCTTCTGCGCGTCCCCCAGGGTGGCCCCGGCGATGTTCTCGCGCTGCACGCATTCGGGGTCCAGCCCCTTGGCGAACGACAACACGCACAGCGGCGACTGGCCGTCGTTGACCGCCCTGATCTCGAGGTTGACCGCCTCGCACATCTCCCGGACCTGCTCATAACCCGGAATGGCCCGTTTCTTGCGAATGTCCAGCGGATCGGGGGTGAAGGTTCCGTGATTGTAGTCGGCGGCGGCCTGGCGCACCATCTCGTAGAGTCTGGCGACGGTCTTTTTATAGCGCCCAAGGCCGGTCAAGGCCAGGGGACGGGGCATGGGACGCAGTTCACTGACGTTTTTGCAATACCACAGGATCTCGGACGGGACCGTCCCAAGGGACGCAAACAGGCTTTTGGCCTCCTCGTCGCATAGGAGCAGCCGAAAAAGCGTATGCCATTTGACCAGGGTTTCCATGCCCACCCGGCGCACCCGGACCACCAGACGATAGAACTGGTCCAGCCGGTCCTCCAGGGCGCGGCGACGGCCAAAAAAATTCTCCGCCATCTCGGTCATGATCTCGGCGTGCAGATCGCCTTGCAGATCGGCGCTCATAGGCCAACTCCAGAGTGGTTACAGCCTGTCCACCGTCAGGATTTTACGGGGGAACCCCGGGGATGGCAAGCCGACGTCCCCGACCGGCGAAGAACAGACGGCAAGCCCCGGAGCCTACCCCACGAAACCCGGTCGTATCCTGCGCCCGCGACAGCCCGGCTTGCCTGTCCCGGGGCGGCGTGCTACCTTTGAACATCGAATACAAAAGACAAAGAGCCATATCCGACATGAAACTCACCATCACCGAAAGAAACGGCGTCCTCGTGGTCGGCAGCCTCCCCGAAAAATTCGACTATACCGTGTGCAACGACGCCCTGCGCCACATCACCCCGGCCCTGGACGACGGCCCGAAAAAGCTGGTCATCAGCTTCATGGGCGTGAGCTTCCTTGACAGTTGCGGCATCGGGACGCTGATCACCCTGCGCAACCGGCTCATGAAGGACAAAGGGGCCATGGCCCTGTGCGACATCGGCGAGCGTCTGGAAAACATCCTGAAAATCACCGATCTGCGCAAGGTCTTCGCCCTTTACGGCAACACGGACGAGGCCGTGGCCGACCTTTCGGACGCCAAAAGCGTCTGATCCTTCGTAGCCCGCAAGCCGCCCCCTCTGCGCGACGGCCCGGCACGACGCACCTGGGACACCGCACATGCTCATACGCTATATCCCCCGCGCCACGGCGCCAGGGCAACGCCTGCGACGCTTCCTCCGGGCCATTCTCTATCTGCCCACCCGGGTGCGGCTTTTCCTGGACCCCGCCTATCCCTGGATCAACGCCGGGGCGGTGCGATTCCTGCGCGCCCGCCTCACCCCGCACATGCGCGGGCTGGAATTCGGCGCAGGCCGCAGCACCATCTATTTTTCCCGCCTCATGGACTCCCTGGTCAGCGTGGAGCACAATGAAAAATGGCGGCGCAAGGTGGCGGCCCTGCTGCAACGGTTCCAGGCCGCCAACGTGACCCTGGCCTACATCCCTCCAGGGGAGGCCGCGCCGCGCCCGGACATGCGGCCGCCAATCTGGGGAAAAATAGGGATGACGCCACGCCGACCCGAATTTGCCGACTATTTCGACCACATCCTGGCCTACCCCGACGAGCATTTCGATGTGGTGCTGGTGGACGGCCGGGCCCGGGTGGAATGCGCCTTAAACGCCATGGACAAGATCGCGCCCGGGGGATTTCTGGTTCTCGACAACAGCGAATGGGAAAAATACGACCCGGTCTTTGCGGCCTTTATGGACTGGCAGCGCCACGATTTTGAAAACGGCGTCTGGCGCACCACCATCTTTTGCAAACCGCTGCGCGGCATCCCGTACCCGCCATCCTGCCCGGCCGCCATCCCCGTCCCGCACGCCGCCCCGGCCAAGCGCGGCGCGCCATGAGCACACCCGAAACCCGCGCCACCTACGCCGTGTCCTTTTGCAAGGCCATGGCCGACATCGACCGGGACGAATGGAACGCCCTGGCCCTGCCAGCGGCAACGCCCTTTCTGGAATGGGAATGGCTGAACCTGCTGGAGACCTCGGGCAGCGTGTCCATGCGCACGGGCTGGTATCCCGTGCATGTCCTGGTTCGCGACGCCGAGCGCCTGGTGGCCTGCGCCCCCATGTACGTCAAGGGCCACGGCGAAGGGGAATTCGTCTTCGACCACCTGTGGGCCGAGGTATCCCGGCGCATGGGCATCCCCTACTACCCCAAGCTCCTGGGAGCCTCGCCGTTCACCCCGGCCACGGGATACCGCTTCCTCATGGCCCCGGACCAGGATGAACGCCGCCTGTGCCTGGTCATCATGGAGGCCCTGGAAAAACTCTGCGCCGCCAACGCCCTCTCGGGCATCTCGTTTCTTTTCGTCGATCCCCGTTTCGCCGCCATCCTGCGCGACCTGGGGATGCGCTCCTGGCTGCATCAGGGCTACATCTGGGACAATCCCGGCTACCGAAGCCTGGACGACTACCTGGCCCGCTTCGGCAGCCTGGCCCGCAAAAACGTCAAGCGCGAACGCCGCCGCCTGCGCGACCAGGGCATCCAGGTCCGGCTGTATGCGGCCCCGGACATCCCTGAACGGCTTTTTGCCGACATGCACCGCTTCTATGCGGCCACCAACGACAAGTTCGGGGACTACGGCTGCCGCTACCTGACCGAGGAATTCTTCGACGCCCTGCCCGGGCTACCCCGGAACCGGGTGGCCTTCGTAGCCGCCTACCAGGACGAAAATCCCGACCCCATGGCCATGGCCATGCTCATCCGCAAAGGCGACCGCTTAAACGGCCGCTATTGGGGGGCGACGCGCCATGTGGACTATCTGCATTTCGAGCTGTGCTACTACACCCCCATCGCCTGGGCCATCGAACAGGGCATCAGGCTCTACGACCCGGGCATGGGCGGCGAACACAAGGCCCGCCGGGGCTTCGTGTCCATCCCCACGGTCAGCCTGCACCGCTTCCGCGACCCGCGCTTCGAGCATGTCTTTCTGGGAAACCTGCCGGAGATCAATTCACTGGAACGGGACTACATCAACGAATTAAACGCCCTGCTGCCCTTTAAGCGCGGCCCCGGGCCTTGACCGCCGCCATGTCCAGGGGCGTCGCCACACCGCTGGCAAGTCCCTTTTGAATCTCCGCCTTGAGCGCCTCATGCCGTAGAATTTGGACGCGATCACGTTCCTCGAGAAGACGCAACGCCTCGCGCATGACCTCGCTGGCGGAGCCATACCTTCCGCTCTCCACCTTGCTTTTGACCAATTCTTCCAGTTGCGGCGTCAGGGATACGTTCATGCGTGCGACTCCTTCATGATCTTTCGCTTCACTTGCCTTCCCGCAATAACAGACTTTGTCATTTCCTGACATCATCCGGCAAAAAAAACAACTGGCCATCCCTCCGCCCCTTCCCTTTCCGGGCGTCAGCCCCGGCGCGCCGCGCCGGGGCTGACGCCCGAAATCAGGGGGGTCCGGGGGGAAATGATTTCCCCCCGGGCGGGGAGGGGTTCGGGGAGGGGCGAAAGGCCCCTCCCCGACCGGTCTTACCAGTTGGTGGCCAGCAGTTCGAAGTAGGCGCGGGGGTGGTCGCAGGCCGGACACTTGTCCAGGGCCTGGGTTCCTTCGTGGATGAAGCCGCAGTTGCGGCAGCGCCACACGGCCTTTTCGGGGCGCTTGAAGACCCGGTCGGCCTCAATGTTTCCGGCCAGCTCCAGATAGCGGCGCTCATGGAAGCGTTCGGCCACGGCGATGGACTCGAACACCGAGGCCAGAAGGCCATACCCCTCGTCCCGGGCGATCTTGGCGAAGTCCGGATACATGATGGTCTGCTCGTAGTGCTCGCCCTCGGCGGCGGCCTTCAGGTTGTCCACGGTGCAGCCGATGACCCCGGCCGGAAAGGCGGCGGTGATCGAAAGCTCCCCGCCCTCCAGGAACTTGAACAGCCGCTTGGCGTGTTCCTTTTCCTGGTCGGCGGTCTCGGTGAAGATGAACGAGATCTGCTCGAAGCCCTCTTTCTTGGCCACGCTGGCGAAGTAGGTGTAGCGGTTGCGGGCCTGGGACTCCCCGGAAAACGCGGTAAGCAGATTTTTTTCGGTTTGCGAACCCTTGACGGATTTCATGGCGTCTCCTGTGGCGGTTTTTGGATCACTGGACGGCACGGCCGGGCATATGGCGACGAAGATACCCCTTCGTCGTACCGTTTGCCAACTGGCTCATCCTGATGGAATTTCAGTCCTTGACGCCGCGCAGGGCGGTGATCAACGCCCCCAGGTCCGGGCGGGCGTTGATGTCGTGGACGTCAATGTAGCGGATGACGCCTTTTTCATCGACAATAAAAAGCGCCCGCTCGGCCACTCCCTCGGGCCGCAGAATGCCGAGCCTGCCGGACAGGGCCCCATGCGGCCAGAAATCCGAGGCCACGGGGAACCACAGGCCCCCCATCTGGGTCACCCAGGCGTGCAGGGACGGCACGTTGTCCACGCTTACGCCCACGAGTTCGGCGTTTTCGGCGGCGAAAAGCTCCCGGGCGATGTTGTAGCCCGGCCACTGCCCGGAACACACCGGGGTCCAGGCCGCCGGGACAAACGACAGCACCAGCTTTTTTTTGCCCACGAAGTCGGTCCGGCGCACCCGGCCGCCGTCGATGGTCGGCAGATCGAAGTCCGGCATGGGATCGCCGACCTTGACCGCCAGGACGCTGTCCACGGCTTTGAGCGGTTCAGACGCCTGAAAAAGGCTGTCCGTAAAGGCCGGGGCCTCTTCGGCCCGCACGGCCGGGGAAAAACCGACCACGACCAGCAGCGGCAGCGCCGTCAGGAGGATCCGGTACAGCGGGGCACGGCGACGTGACGCCAGACGCGTCATCCAGGGCTGGGCTTGGTTCATGTGATTTTTCTCACAAGATTATGGTGCGTCCGCCAGGACGTCTGCGGCGAAGGATTCGGGGGAATCCATGCGCCCCAGGCGGCTTCCTACTACCGTATATGCCGTTTCCCCGGGCTTTCGGGCAAGCACGTAGAAATACGGCGTGCCCACCTTGCCGCAGGCGTCGTGGACCGTAAAATTCTGATCCGCCGCCAACGGGAAGCGGATGTCGAACTTGGCCCGGAAAAGCTCCACCTCCATGGCCGAGTTGCCCGCGCCGATGCCCAGCATCTTGACCCTGTCGGCATGGCCGCCGCTGGCCAGCAGGCCGTACAGGTCATTTAAGACCGGGGCCTCCCGCTGGCAATGCGGGCAGTACATGCTGAAAATCTCCAGGATGACCACCGGCGCGCTCACATCGGCCAGCCGCACGGGCCCGCTTTTTTTTGCGATGCCCAGATAGGCCCGGTGCTCCGGGGAAAGATCCGCCCCCAATGACACATCCGGGAAGGCCGCCCCCACGGGCAACGGTTCCGATCCGGCCGCCTCCGAGGCCCCGCCCGCCCAGGCCGGAGCGGACCACAGGGCCAGCGCCGCCAGCACAAGCGCCCATATCGCCTTTTTCATGCACATCCTCCCTGTCTGCATTCCCAGCCGGGATCGGCTGAAGTGAACAGATAAGCATGCCTCAGGGGGTGGTCCACATTCCCTGGCAAATTCCTATGCATCACCCGTCCCGCATGGCCCGGGCAAAGGCCTGCTCCAGATCCGCCATGAGGTCGGCGGCGTCCTCAATGCCCGTGGAAAAGCGGATCAGGGTGTCGGAGATGCCCTGCCTGCGGCGTTCGTCCGGGGGCATCTTGGCGTGGGAGGTTTCGCAGGGGAAGCAGATGAGCGACTCCACGCCGCCAAGGCTCACGGCCTCAAGGATCAGTTCCAGGCTGGCCACGGCCTTTCTGGCCCGCTTTGGCGAGCAGTCCAGCTCAAAGGACAGCATGCCCCCGAAACCACGCATCTGGCGGGCCGCGACGGCATGGCCGGGATGGTCCGGCAGGCCGGGATAAAACACCCGGGACACCAGCCGGTGGCCGGACAGAAAGTCGGCCAGGGCCATGGCGCTTGCGTTGTGTCGGGCCATGCGCAGGGCCAGGGTCTTCATGCCGCGCTCAAGGAGGAAGCAGTCGTAGACGTTGAGCGTGACGCCGTAATCCACGGCCCGCTCCCGGACCTTGTCCATGAGCGCCCGGCTGCCGACCACGGCCCCGCAGTTGAGGTCGCTATGGCCGTTTAAGTATTTCGTGCCGCTGTGCACCACCAGATCGAAGCCCAGGGCCAGGGGATTCTGGTTGATGGGCGAGGCGAAGGTGTTGTCCGCGATGCTCACCAGCCCGCGCCGCCGGGCCAGGTCCGCCACGGCGGCCAGGTCCACCACGTGAAAAAGGGGATTGGAGGGCGTCTCCACATAGACGGCCCGGGTGTTGGCCTGCACGGCGGCCTCCAGGGAGGCTGCATCGGCGTTCGCCACCAGGGTATATTCGATGCCCAGGCGCGGCAGTTCCACGGACAGGAAATGGTGGGTGCCGCCATAGAGGTCAGCCTGGAAGACCACATGATCCCCGGCGGCCAGGACGGCCAAAAGGGCCACGGCCTCGGCGGCCATGCCCGAGGCCGCCACCAACCCGGCCTGGGCCCCTTCCAGGGCGGCGATCTTTTCTGCCGGGGCGTCCTGGGTGGGGATGTTGTTGTAGCGCGGATACCGGTAGGCGGCCGTGCCGCCCACGTCGGCCCGCATGTAGGCCGAGGCGGTGTGAATGGGCGTGGTCACCCCGCCCACGATCCGGTCCAATTTTTCTCCGGCCCTGGCGCACAGGGTGTCCGGATGCAGCATGGCGCGGCCCATGACTCCTCCTTGTGAAACGGGTTGCATGGCAGTGTAGCGTTGCGGGCCGCGAAAGTCATGATCCTCTTTTGACGCCGGGGCGCAGGAAGGATACATACCACGGCGGAAAAAAAGGGGGAGGGCGCTGTCTGCGCGGCCGCCGCCCCGCAGGGAGAGTCCGGCATGCTCTTGTGGCGAACACTGACGGAAAAATCCTTATCGCCAAAGCTTGTGGGAAAAATGCGCCGCTACCGCCTGACCCGGGGGGAAGGCGTCCTGTCGTTTCAGGGGGAGCTTCTGGCCTATCACCGGCATGCCGACGAGGAGGACGCCCCGGACTATCCCGGGGTGAGCCACCTGATCACCCTGGCCCTTTTCCGCACCAAAAAAGGCCGCTTCGTGGTCTATTACATCGTGGAATATCCCGACAACGAACATCTCTCCGGCCAGCACCAATACGTGACCCATCTGCCGGAATTCGGGGATGTGACCCGCTTCGTGGCCGCCATGGCCTATATCAACGTGG
Source organism: Desulfolutivibrio sulfodismutans DSM 3696 (assembly GCF_013376455.1). GTDB lineage: Bacteria > Desulfobacterota > Desulfovibrionia > Desulfovibrionales > Desulfovibrionaceae > Desulfolutivibrio > Desulfolutivibrio sulfodismutans. The sequence continues at coordinate 2,291,408 of NZ_CP045504.1, forward strand.
CGCCGTTCCGCACCAAGGTCATTTCCGAGGCGACGGCCCGGCTTTCTCCTTCGGCGTGACCGGCGGGGAGTTTTTTTTCGCCTCCGCAGCCACGGCCAAGGCCTCGCGCACCATGGCCTGACGGGCCAGAATCCGCTCCACATAGGCCACGGTCTCGGGAATGGCAGGCACCCCGCCGCTGCGGGCCACCACCTCGGGCCCGGCGTTGTAGGCGGCCAGGGCCAGGTGCGTTTCCTTAAAGCGGTCGAGCATCAGGCGCAAAAACCGGGCCCCGGCGGCGATGCTTTTTTCCGGATCAAAGGGATCGCTCACGCCCATGGTGGCCTGGGTGTCGGGCATCAGTTGCATGAGCCCCTGAGCGCCTTTCGGGGAAACGGCCCCGCTGTGGAAGCCCGATTCCTGTTCGGCCACGGCGTAGAGAAGCTCCACGGGGACGTTGTGCTGTTTGCCGTAGCGCGTGATCAGTTCGATAATCGGCCCGGTGGTGACCACAGGGCCGAAGGCCATGCTCCGCCCGGATCCCGCAAAGGGGACGGCCCCGAAGGGTTTGACCGCCCCGGCGATCCAGTCCGTGCGTTTCTCCTTGGCCGCGCCGCCCTTTTGCCTGATGCGTTTTTTTATCTCCGCAAAGCCCAGTTTGGGATCGGCCGGCCCCTCGAAGAGCAAGACATGGCGTTCGCTGGCCTTGGTCTCGGACAGTTGCACGATGCCGTATTCGTCCTCGTAGCCGTACAGGGTATAGGCCAGGGCCGCCCCGGTCGGCAGGCACAGGACGGCCAGGGCCGCCAGCGCGAGGGGCACGGCGGGCCATAAGCCCGGGCGGCGGGAGGGGAACGGCGGGGGGGAAGCAGTCATGGCGCCTCCCGTAAGCATGAGGATCACGGGGCAGGCCGCAGTCGGCCGGACGCCGGAGCGTCGGCCGACCGCAGCCCGAAAGGGTGTCTGGGCAAACCGGTCTTTTTCGTCCCGCCTATTTCCCGAAGGGACACTTGGGGAACGTGCAGGTCTTGCATGTCAGGCAAAAGCCGCCCTCGGCCATGTCGGCCAGATCCGACCGGGTGATGTCCAGCCCGGCCAGGAGCCGGGGCAGGAGCAAATCCAGGGCCGTGACCTGATAGTACAGGGCGCAGGCCGGAACGCCAAGCACCCTGGCCTGGCCCATGCGGCCGATAAGCGTCATGGCCCCGGGCAAAACCGGCGCGCCGTACAGGGCGTCGGTCAGCCCGGCCTTGAAAAGCCCCTTGCGGGTCACGTCGTCGGGGTCTACGGAAAGCCCGGCCGTGGTCACCAAAAGCCTGGCCCCGTCGGCCACCAGATCGGCCGCCGCCCGGGCGATGGCCTCCATATCGTCGGGAACCACGGCCGTTCCCGAGACCTCGCAGCCGAACTTCTCCACCTTGCTCTTGACGATGGGAATGAACTTGTCCTGGACAAGCCCCTTGAAGACCTCGGTGCCGGTCACCAGGATGCCCGTGGGCAGGGGCTTTATGGGGGCGATGGAAAAAAGCGGGCCGTCTTCCAAAACGGCCATGGCCCGATCGAACCGGGTGCGGGCCAGATAGAGGGGGATGGCCCGGCAGGCCGCAAAGCGCTTGCCGCCCTCCACGGGCAGAAAGCCCTGGCGCGAGGCGCACATGACGTCCTCCACCAAGTTGAAGGCCCTGAGTTTCTTGCGGTCAAGGAGCAAGAGCCCTTCCTTCTCGGCCCGGAAATTGATTTTCCCCTCCTTGGGCGGCTCCTCGAAGGTCACGCCCTCCCCGGCCATGGCCCGGGCAAAGGCCAGTGCGGCCTCGTTCTCATGGATCCAGGAAAGCCCCGGGTCCACGTCGTCCATGACGAACACCCGCTCCCGGCCCATGGTGTGCAAGCGGCATACGTCGCCCGCCGTCAAAAGCTGCCCGGCCAGATACGCCGGATCCTTGCTCTCGCCAGGGACGACCCGGGTCATGTCGTGCAGGGCGCGGCGTCCCACGGCCTGGGCCGTGGGAATGGCCCGCAGGCCTGGTTCCGCCGGGGGCGTCATGTCCATGTCCGTTCCGGCATCGGTCAGGTAGGGATGCTCGCCGGAGCAGCCCCGGCACATGCCGCCGTCCGCCGCCGGATAGGCCTCGCCGCACAGGGGGCACACGGCGATGGCCCCCATGCCGCCCTTTTTGAGGAACGACTCGGACACCGTGACCGGGGCTATGCCGCACAGGCTGGGGCCCGCCCGGCGAATCTCGTCCACCAGCCGCTCCCGGTTCTGTTCCCGCTTGGGCCTTAGCTTGAGAAACCAGGCCCGTATCTCCGGCCACATGGAGAGCTTGGCCGTGTCAATCCACACCCGAACCCCCTCGCCGGTGTACTTGTCGTACAGGGCCAGGGCGTAGCGGCCCAGATTGACGGACTTCATCCAGCCGTTGCCGAAGCTGCACAGGGTCAAAAGCTGTATGGCGTCGGGGAGACACTTGGGGGTCTCCACCACGGCATCGAAGATGGTCCCTTCCGGCAGGGCGCTTTTGGCCAGCTCCACCATGTACCCCCCGATCAGGAGCCCAGGGGCCGGGTTGCCGTGAAAGGCCGCCGCCATGATGACGTATTCGTCGAAGGTATATTTCCCGATGTTCATGCGAACGCCTCCTGTGTTCAAAATGTCATAACGGGTTTCCCCCTTTGGCCCAACTTCGGGAAAAAGAAAAGGGGCGGAGAAAAAAATGTCCCCGCCCCAGGCCGTATCGCCCGGGACGGGAACAGAATGACGGAGGTCGCTAGACGTCCGAGGCGATACGTCCGAGCTTCTCGGCCATTTCCGAAAGCCCGGCGATGGCCTGGACGGAATGGGTCATGCCCTCGGCCGTATCCGAGGAAATGCGGTCCACGTCGCCAATGGCCTTGGTGATCTCGTCGCTGGCCGCAGACTGCTCCTCGGCGGCGGCGGCGATGGTCTGCACCTGATCGGAGGAGTCGCCCACCAACCCCGCGATTTCGTCCAACACCTTGCCGGAATCGCTGGACAGGGCCGTGGCCCGCTCCACGGCCGTGGCCGCGCTCTGGGTCAGATCCATGCTCTTTTTGGTCTCGGCCTGGATAGCGGCCACCACCTTGCCCACCTCGCCCGTGGCGTTCATGGTCTTTTCCGCCAGCTTGCGAACCTCGTCGGCCACCACGGCGAAGCCCCGACCGGCATCCCCGGCCCGGGCGGCCTCGATGGCGGCATTGAGCGCCAGAAGGTTGGTCTGGTCGGCGATGTCCGAGATCACGTTCATGATCTGGCCCACGTCCATGGCCCGCTTGCCAAGCCCTTCCATGCCGTCGCGCAGGGAGAAGGTCAGGCCCTGCACCTCGCCGATGGCGGTGACGGCCTGGCGCACCACGCTGACGCCCTTTTCGGCCCGGTCCCTGGCCTGTCCGGCCAGCTCGGCTGCCCGTCCCGCGTTTTTGGCCACCTCAAGCACGGCGGAATTCATCTGGTCCATGGCCGTGACCACCTCGGACATGCGCGAACGCTGGACCTCGGCCCCCTGGCGGACCTCCTCGGACTGCCTGGAAAGTTCGCCGAGGGAACCGGCCACCCCGGCGGCCACGTCGGTCAGTTCGGCGTTGATGCCCTGGATGCGTTCGAGGTTTCCGGCCAGTTCCTCCTCCTTGCGCACCACGGCGGTCATGTCCTGGGCCAGTTCCAGATACCCGAGGGGATTGCCGTTGCAGTCGCGCATGGACTGGACCAGGGGCCTGATGACCATGCGTTCGCCATGGCGCGTACTCTCCACATAAATGTCGGGATCGACCCGGCGCCCCTCGGCGGCGCAGCGCACCGGGCAGTCCGGCGTGCCGCAGACCCTCGTCTTGAAGACATCGCCGCAAAACGTTCCTTTCAATTCTTCCGGCGTCTTCCCGGCTGTATCGGCCATGGCCAGGTTGGCGAAGATGATGCGGTTTTTCTCGTCGGCCACGAACAGCGGGTCGGGCATGGCGTTTAAGACCGCATCACTTAAGCACATGATCTCCGAGAGCTTGAAGGTGAGCTTGTTGAACCAACAGGCCAGTTGTCCCATCTCGTCCTGGCGCGACTCATCGAGCCGGTCCCGGAGATCGGCCCGGTCCTCGGTGATGTCCTTGATCTTGGCGATCATGGTCTCGATGGGCAGGGCCACGTTTTTCACGAAGACCAGATGTACGGCCCCGGACGAGGCGGCCAGAAGGACCGCCAGAAGGCCCAGGAACACGTAGAGCACGGTTTGGATGGCCGCCGATTCCTTGGCCGTTGAAAAAGAGAACACCAGGATGCCGGTCTGGTTGCCCTTGTAGTCATTGACGGGCATGGCCGCCACAACCTTGTCGCCCTGCTGCGCCATGACCGTGCCGGTCTTGGCCTTTTCCAGAAAATCCGCCTTGATCCACTTGGTGAGGGCCTCGCTCTTGGCCCCGGTGATCTGCACGAAACGGCCGTCCAGGACGGGATTTTTGGCCGGATCGCGCAAGGCCCCGGTGATCTTGAGGAACTCCGAGTTCATATACAGGGCCATGTCCTGGCCCTCGCCGGCCACCTTGGCCAGGACCGGGGCGAATTCGCTTAAGACCTCGACCGATCCCAGGTGCTTGCCATCCGGCGAAACCACCGGCGCGATGCCCCGGAACACGAAGCCACCCTCGCCCAGTTCGATGCCCATGACCGGCTTGCCCGTGCGATTGACCTCCATGACCGTGGGCCGAAACGAGGAAATGTCGTCGGAGATGTCCAGGCCCTTGCCGTCGCGGGTGACCTGCTTGTCGCGCCACACCCGCACCAGGCTGCGGCCGCTGGGCAGATGGTAATGGAGTTGGAACTTGCGGCCGCCCATGGCCTGGGCAAATCCCTTGATGAACGGCGTCAGCGCCGCCCGCAGATCCTCCCTGGCCTTCTGGGCCATGGGATCTTTTTCCGCGTGGATGTCCCCCGTGTGGGCGGTTTCAAAGGCCGAAACCACCACGGGCAGCCGCGAGAACAAGGCCGCCTGCTCCAGGGTCATGCGCGAGGCCGTGTCGATGGCGTTGTCCACCTCGCGGGTCTTGTTCTGGACGATCTGCGAGACGAAGTCCCGCTCCAGGCCGTCCAACTGAAAATACATGACGACAAGGCTGACGCCGCCAAGCAACAAAAACGCAGCAGCGATGGGAAGAAACATCTTTCTGCGTATGCCCATGGTCCCTCCATGACGGCCGCGTGGCGAATGCGACCATCGTAAATCATATCAGTTTAGGAGAAAATCAGACCGCGAAAAGAGGGCAAGGCTGGCCGAAGGGGAAAACCGGCTTGGCCCGCGCCGGAACGGTGAAACAGGAAACGCCACATAAACGGATCGCCTCCTGTCGGGCCGGACTCCGGGGAACAGGTCGCGCTCTCTATCATCACGCCGCCGGGACAACCAATCGCCACATGGTTGCGTCCGGCGATATACCCCGAAGGGGTAGCGTTTCCTCGAAATTCGGACAAGCGCTTTTCGAGGCGAACAGTGTATCCATTTTTATTTACGGAGAGATGCAGCGTGTGCTGGCCGCACCGGTTTCCTGAAATTTTACCAAAAAGGGGCGTCGCCGCAATGGCGCCGCCCCTGGTTCCGTTTATTCCTGCCCACGTCAGGAGGCCGTGCGGATCTCCACGAAGTGCTCCTGCATGGCGACGGCGCCGCCGCCCTTGTCCCACTTGCGGATGCCCTGGGTCATGAGCTCGTTGTCGGCCACACCCTTGCCCCGGGCCCGGCTCTCCACCGGCAGGGTGTGCCCGAAGCCATGCACCATGAACACCGCCTCGGGATGTATGAACGGGGTGACGAAGGCCTTGATGCGGCCGCTATAGTTGGCGGTGGCCACCTCTACATATTGTCCGTCCGCGATGCCCAGCTTTTCGGCCACGGCGGCATTGATCCACACCAGATTCTCGGACATCTGGGAATTGAGCAGGGGGTTGTTGACCGTGTGTCCCTGGGTATGCACCCCGCACCGGCCGAAGGTGATGCGGAACTTGCCCTCCGGGGGCCGCTCGGGGGAAACGTAGGGGGCTAGCGACGGCACGCCGTCCTTTTCCAGCTTGGCGCACACCATCTCGATCTTGCCCGAGGGGGTCTTGAACGTCTTTTCATCGGGTTCGCGGCAAAGCGCCCCGGCCCCCAGGGTCACCATGCCCGTCTTCTCGAAGTCTTCAATGGTGTAGCCGGTGCCGTCGAGCTGATATTTCCAGATGTCCTCAATGGAGTCGAAGGCCAGCTTGTCCAGGCCCATCTTCTTAGCCAGGCCGCAATAGATCTCCCATTCGGCCTTGGTGTCGAAACGGGGTTCCACGGTGCGTTTGCGGACGAAGAAAAACGGGTTGCCGCCCTTTTTGGTGGCGATGGTGCTCTCACGCTCAAGATACGGCGACAGCGGCAACACCACGTCGGCGTGCCAGGCCGTGTCCGACCAGGAAAAGGTCACCGCCACCAGCAGATCCAGCTTCTCCCACAGGGACTTGACGTCCTTGGGGTCCGGGAAGGCCATGAGCGGATCGTGCCGGTGGGCGATGTAGGCCTTGATCGGATAGGGCTTGCCCGTGGCGATGGCCTCGTAGGCCAGATTGACCAGGCCGGGACCGGCTTCGAAGTGGGAACGCTCCTGCATCCAGCCCGCCCCGTCCACACGCTGCTCCTCGGGCTTGGGATAGATGGCCATGAGATCCTTGATACCCTTTTTACCCACGTCTCCCGGGCCGTTGGCCAGGGGCAGGCCGCCCTTGGCCCCTATGGCGCCCAGGAGGGCGTTGATGATATAGGCGGTGCGGCTCATGTAGAACGAGTCGGAATAGCGGGCGGTCATCCAGCCCGGATGCCAGATCACCGAGGGCGCGGCCTCCGAGAGTTGCACGGCCAGCTTTTCGATGGACGCCGCCGGGACGCCGGTTTCGGCCTCGGCCCAGGCTGGCGTATAGGGGGCGATGAAGGTGGCCAGGGTCTCAAAATCATGGAACCATTTCTCCACGAATTCCTTGTCGTACAGCCCCTTGGTCACCAATTCATGGATCACGGCGAGGTTGAAGGCATAGTCCGTGCCCGGCCGGATGAGGAAAAAGTTGTCGGCCTTGGCGGCGGTCACCGAGGCGCGCACGTCGATACAGGTGATCTTGCAGCCGGTGGCCTTGGCGTCGAGCAGGTCGTTGACCTCCTTGACATTGATGGCCTCAAAAATATTGCGGGTCTGCAAAACGACATGCTTGGCGTTTTTCAGGTCATAGCTCACAGTCTTGCGCCCGAAGCCGAAGACCGACAGGGCGGCGTGCTGCACGTTGCGGGCGCAGGCCGAATCGTGATTGCAGTAGTTGGGCGTGCCCAGGCCGCGCAAAAAAGCCCGGTAGATTTCCCGGAAAGGGCCTCCCCGATCCGAGAGCAGGATGGACTTGGCGCCGTATTCCGCCTTGATCTTGGAAAGCTTCTCCGCCACGTAGGTCAGGGCTTCGTCCCAGGTGGCCCGGCGCCATTTGCCCTCGCCGCGCTCCCCGGTGCGAATCATGGGAAATTGTGGCCGCTCGTCATCGTTCACCAGGGCCATGCCCGCCGCACCCCGGGCGCACAGCGATCCCTTGATGCCGCCAGCGTGGGGGTTGCCGTGGATGGTCAGAAGATTGCCATCCTCCACCACGCTCATCATCGGACAGCGTACCGTACACATGCCGCATATTCCATAGACAGATTTTTTCATGGCTCCCCCTGGGATAGATGCTCGTATGTCCGCCTGACATTTCGGACGGTAAGCTACCACAGCGGACACCACTGGCAAGAAAAAAGTGTTGTGAAAAAATGAACAATGCAGCAAGGACGCGCTTTTCCAGCCACCAAAACACATGTGAACGAAAAAACTTGTGACCCTCCCTTGACTTTCCCCTGGAAAGGGGCTTTGTAATCGACCATAATAAGTGTCCGGACAGAGACTTACGCGTTTTGACGTCAAACCGTCATACCCCTACGGGCCGCGCGGCCCGAGGCGAGACACGGGAGGACCAGATGGTTTTCACCTGGCTGCAGGCGGCGCTTCTCATTTTCATTGCTGCTGGGCTGGCCTTCGCCGCAGGCCCCCTTCTGGGTTCCATCCTCCTGGCTCCCAAGGCTGTCGGCGGGGCCATAGGCGAGCCCTTCGAGTGCGGCATTCCCACCCACGGCAGTTCCCTGACCCGGTTCGGCATCAACTATTATTTCTACGCCATCGTGTTTTTGGCCTTCGAGGTGGACATTTTGTACCTGTTCCCCGTGGCCACCTGGTTCAATCATTCGGTCGGCTTCGCCCCGGTGTGGAAGATTTTGGTCTTCCTTGGCGTCCTGGGCCTGGCCGTCGTCTATTTCCAGCGCAAGGGAGTGTTCGAATGGCCCCGCAGGATCCAAATCTCGCCCCGTCCGTAAGCGGCATCGCACCAGCGGCCACCGGCGTCGAGCCGGCGCTGGTGAACATGTCCCCGGTGCAACGCATCGTGGATGTGTGTCGGGCCATGTCCATCTGGCCCATGACTTTCGGCCTGGCCTGCTGCGCCATCGAAATGATGGCCGTGGGCATGGCCCGCTTTGACATCGCCCGTTTCGGGGCCGAGGTGTTTCGCCCATCGCCGCGCCAGTCGGATCTGATGATCGTGGCCGGCACGGTAAACCGCAAGATGGCCCCGGCCGTGGTGCGGCTTTACGAGCAGATGCCCGCTCCCAAATGGGTCATGGCCCTCGGGAACTGCGCCATTTCGGGCGGCCCCTTCAAGTGTCCGGGACAGTACGCCGTGGTCGAGGGCGTGGACAACCTCATCCCTGTTGACGTCTACGTGCCCGGATGTCCGCCCCGGCCCGAGGCCCTGCTCGAAGGACTCTTCCAAATCCAGCACAAAATCACCGGCCGTCGGTGGTGGCCCGTTCCCAAGGGCATGCCCCTCGGCAAGGCGGAGGTCGCATGATCCCCGCATGGATATCCCAAATCGGCGCCAGTTGCGTGGTTCCCCTGGACCACGCCCGCACCGGGCAGATCGCCAGCCTGCTGGTTGACCGGGAAAAGATCGAGGACGCCTGTCAGGTGTTGTGGGATCAGGGCTATCATATCGAAAGCCTGGCCGCCTGCGACGTGCTGGAGGGGTTTGTGGTCCGGTATCACTTCGACCACTGGACCGAACCCGGCCGCCTGACCCTGCGGGTCAGCGTGCCCCGGGACGACGCGCGCATCCCCACCGTGTCCAAGATCTTCCCCGGAGCGGATTGGCACGAACGGGAGTGTCACGACTTCCACGGCGTGGTCTTTACCGGCCATCCCAACCTGCACGCCCTGCTTCTGCCCGACGACGGCACGCCGCCGCCGCTGGTCAAGTCCGAAAAGGCCCGCAAGAGCCGCACGGACGTTCTTCCTCTGGAATATCTCGTGGACTGCGCCCCCACCGCCGAGGGACAGGACGCCGCCAAACCCGCTTCCGGCGATGCCGGGGCACAGGCCAAGGGGTAGCCGCCATGCGCGATCACACTGCGGCTGCCGCCGCATCCAAGCCCCCCGTGGACACCTCTTTGTGGGGCGATTCCTACGCCGCCAGATTTGAACCCGATCCCTCCGGGGAACGGATGATCGTCAACATGGGCCCCCAACACCCCTCCACACACGGGGTTTTGCGGGTCTTGCTGGAGCTTGACGGCGAATACATCGTCCGCGCCGAGCCCGTGCTCGGCTACATCCACCGCATGCACGAATGGATGGCCGAAAATCGGACCTACGCCCAGTTCATCCCGAACATGGGCCGGGTGGACTATCTGCACGCCCTGGCCTGGAACTGGGCCTATGTGGGCGCGGTGGAACGGCTGGCGGGCATGGAAGTGCCCGAACGGGCCGAGTACATCCGGGTCATCACCTGCGAACTGAACCGGATCAGCTCCCACCTGTTGTGGTGGGGGGCCTATCTGCTCGATCTCGGGGCCTTTACCCCCATCATGTACGCCTTCGACGACCGGGAACGCATCTTGGACATCCTCCAGATGGTCACGGGATCGCGACTGACCTATTCGTCGTTCACCTTCGGCGGGGTGTCCATGGATCTGCCGCCGGAATTTATTCCCAAGACCCGGGAATTCATCGCCACCCTGCGCGGCAGGCTGCCCATGTTCAGGGATCTGGTCACGGACAACGGCATTTTGCTCGGCCGCTGCGAGGGCATCGGCATCCTTGATCTGGACACCGCGCGCCGCTACGGGGCCACGGGGCCCTGCCTGCGCGGCTCCGGACAGCCTTACGACGTGCGCCGGGCCGAGCCGTATTCCATCTATGACCGTTTCGACTACCGCATTCCCACGGAAACCGCCTGCGACGCCATGGCCCGGTACTTCGTGCGCTTGTCCGAGATCGACGAGAGCCTATCCATCGTGGAGCAGGCCCTGGACAGCATCCCCGACGGCCCCATTCAGGGCAAGGGTCCGCGCAAGATCCGGCCGCCCAAGGGCGAGGCCTGCTTCGCCGTGGAGGGCGCCCGGGGGAAAATCATGGTCATGGTGCAAAGCGACGGAGGCCCCAATCCGTACCGGGTCAAGCTGCGCGCCCCAGGCTTCTCCAACCTGAGCCTTTTCGCCGAGTTGGCCCAGGGAACGCTTTTGTCCGACGCCGTGTCCATCCTGGGCAGCCTTGACCTCGTCATCCCGGAGATCGACCGATGAGCATGACCCTAAGCCTCGCCGATCCGTTGGTGCGCCTCATTTTGGCCCTGGTCGGCATTTTCGCCTTCGTGGCCCTTAACGGGCTTGTCCTGGTGTATGTCGAACGCAAGGTGGCCGGCTTCTGCCAGCGCCGCCCCGGACCTCTGCACGTCGGGCCCCAGGGGCTCATCCAACCCATTGTGGACGCCCTCAAGCTGGTGGGCAAGCAGCTCCTGACGCCCCCCAAAGGCGACCGCGTGCTGTTCTGGGCCGCCCCGCTTCTGGCCTTTCTGCCCGTGGCCCTGTGCTTTTTGCCGCTGCCCTTCGACGCCAGCCTGAAGGCCATCGAATTGAATCTCGGACTGGTGCTGATCCTGGCCTTTTCCGGGGTCAACGTCATCGCCCTGTGTCTGGCCGGATGGGGTTCGGGCAACAAGTGGGGCATCCTGGGCGCGGCCCGGGCCGTGGCCCAGTCCGTGGCCTACGAGGTGCCGCTTTTGTTGTCGGTCCTGGCCGTGGCCTTCATGTCCGGCTCCCTGGATCTGTTCGTCGTGACCGAGTCACAGGGCGCCTGGCCCTGGCAATGGTACGCCTTGAAAAACCCCTTGGCCTTCCTCATTTTCATCGTCTGCGCCGTGGCCGAGACCAACCGCGCCCCCTTCGATCTTCCCGAGGCCGAATCGGAACTGACGGCCGGGTTTCATACGGAATATTCCGGCATGGGTTTCGGTCTGTTCTTTTTGGCCGAATACGCCAATATGATCGTGGTCAGCGGCGTGGCCGCCGCCCTGTTTCTGGGCGGCTACCAGGGCCCGGTGGCCTCCGGGATCTGGTGGTTTCTGGCCAAGCTGTACGCCATCCTGCTGTTGATCATCTGGTTGCGTTGGACCTATCCCCGGGTCCGCTTCGACCAGCTCCTCAATTTAAGCTGGAAGCGGCTCACCCCCGTCGCCCTTCTTGTCTTGGCTGGCACGGCTATTGCCGTTCGCCTGGGAGGATAGTCCATGAGCGTTTCGAATTCCTTCAAAGATGCCTGGAACTACGCCAAAAGTCTGTTGATTGGGCTTGGCGTGACCGGAAAAAATTTCGTCAAACCGACCATCACGGTGGTCTATCCCTGGCAGCAGGTGGACAACCTGTCCACATTCAGGGGCCATGTGGAGCTGATCCCCAAGGACGACGACCTTTTCACTCCGCGTTGTGTTGCCTGCGGAGCCTGTGCGGACGCCTGCCCGTCGCACTGCCTGACCGTGGTCGCCCCGCCCAAAACACCCAAGCCCAAAGCCGATGCCCCGGCTGCGGCGCTGGTCGAAGGGCGGGTCATTCCCAAAACCGAAAAAGCCGCAGCCCCGGAAAAATCTCGCGCCCCGGTGCAGTTTTTCCTGGACTATTCGCTGTGCAGCCTGTGCGGTCAATGTGAACGCGTCTGCCCTGCGAAATCCCTGCGGTTTTCGAACAATGTCTACCTCACCGGCTCCAGCCGCGAGGATTTCAAGATCGACCTCCTGGCCAGGATGAAAAGCCAGGCTGCCGGGCAGTCAGCCCCGTCGCGTCCGAAATCTCCCGCAACCGCGCCGGTTTCTGAAAAAGAAAAGGAGCCCGCATGAGCAAATATCTGATCATGCTCGACCAAAATCGCTGTATCTCCTGTCACGCCTGTGAGGTACACTGTCAGATGAAAAACCGTGTCCCGGCGGATGCCCGGCTGGGCAAGCTGATCACGGTGGGGCCCGTCTCCCATGAAGGCAAGCCGCGCATGCTCAACCTGTTCATGCCCTGCTTCCAGTGCGAGCGTCCCTGGTGCGTCACCGCCTGTCCCACCGGGGCCATGACCCGCCGGGAGAGCGACGGCATCGTCTACGTTCAGGAAGACCTCTGCGTGGGCTGCAAGGCCTGCATCAAGGCCTGCCCCTGGCAGGTGCCGCAGTGGAACGACTACACCGGACGGGTGATGAAATGCGACTATTGCCGCGACCGCATTGATGTCGGGGAAAAACCCGCCTGCGTCGCGGGTTGCACGTCGCACGCCCTGTCCTTTGTTCGACCCAACGAGGCCTCGGCCCATACTCGCGAAGATTACGCCCGGCGCATCCTGTTGCGCCATCCCTAGCTCGCTTTGTCAGCCGGAGAGGGGCCCCGGACACGTGTCTGCGGCCCCTCGGCTCCTGCACATTTCCTCGGCTATTCGCCCGTCCTCCAGGGCAGATGCCCCATTGGGACCGGGTTGCTTTCGGATCGACATCTCAGCCCTGCTCCCGGGGCATGCCGCCTGATGTGGCGCAAGCCCGCTTTTTTTACGCTGGAGCATGGCGCCTTTCCGTGTTGAACGGTATACGTGATAAATTTCACATAGCAGCTCCCCGTTTCTCTTGAAAACAAGGTGCTTTCACCAGTATCTCTTGAGAAAAAAAGAACTTGAAAACACTCTTGACAGTTTCCCCCACCCGATGCTTTATGGGGAAACTTCAGAGGTTGCGTCTGCATGCAACGTGCGTTGCATTGCAGAGCGTCAACAGGGCGATCCCCGCTTCCCGCGCCATGCAAAAGGCGCAAGTGCGGAGGAATTGGCCCACGGAGTCGTCTGAAAAGGTTTGACCACCACTTTTCAGGCGGATATCCCACGGAATGAGGCTTTCGTCTTGGAATGGACCGGAATCAGGCGCGACGCGGCGGGGAATCCGCGTTGCGTGGCATTTCGGGACTCCCCTGGGAAAGAATTCCGTGGCGTCGCCGGGCAGGGCAGGGCCTGGCGGCATGGGCGAGACACCGGCGCCTGATGGATTGCGATGCGGGTCTGCCGGGCAGGCAGGGCAACCCGGGCTGTTTCGTCGGCCGGGACCGGTTCCCGGAGGCGTGGGCGGAGAAAACCGAGAACGGATGAACGTGCAAGCAAGGAGGAGTGACGTGCGCAATTCCAGAAACATTTTTTTGGTACTTGGCGTCATGGCTGCGGTCATGTGCCTGTGGCTGGAGCCGGCCTGGGCTGACAAGCTGTCCGACGCCATCGCCAAGGCCCCCCAGGGCACGGAGGCGGGGCAGATCGATCCCAGCAAACCCACCGGCTTCCTGGGCATCGCCGGCGCGCCCCAGGTGAACATGATCCTGGCCTTCGTGTGGGCCGTGTGGGTCGGCTGGATTTTCTCCACCGTGGGCGCCTTCGGCGGCGTCATGGCCGGTGTGGGCCACATCTCCGTGTTCGGTTTCGGCAACTACGCCAAAGGCTTCAAAACGACGGCCCCCGAACTGAACAAGTTGGTCACGGACTCCATCCGGACCTCCAACCAGTGGTTGGTGGGGCTTTCGGCGCTCATCTCCTCCTGGAACTACTACCGCATGGGCCGTCTGGTGCTGCCCCTGGCCGTCGCCCTGGGCGTTGGCTCAATCCTGGGAAGCTGGGGCTCCGTCCAACTGACGGCGGGCAAGGTGTCCTTCTCCTCCTACCAGGGTTACTTCGGCTTGTTCGTCCTGGTTCTGGGCTGTTACCTGTTCTATGAAACCACCCCGGCGGGGCAGGCTGGCAAGCAGAAGACCAAGGCTGCGGTCAAGGCCTTCGAAGAAACCGTCAAAAAACAGAAATCCGGCGAGAAGGTGGATATCAAGTCCCTGGGCGTGAAGACCACCTCGTTTAGCCTGACCAAGGTGAGCTTCACCTTCTACGGCGTGGAATTCTCCTTCAATCCCATCATCCCGCTTTTGGGCGGCATCGTCATCTCCGCCGTGGCTGCCTTTTTGGGCGTCGGCGGCGGCTTCATCCTGGTGCCCTTCCTGACCAGCGTGGCCGGCCTGCCCATGTACCTGGCCGCCGGCACCTCGGCCCTGGCCGTGTTGGTGTCCATGATCACCTCCATCTCCTCCTTCATGGGTGGCGGCACGCCCATTGACTGGACCCTGATCGGCCTGGAGCTGGTGGGCATCGTGGTCGGATCGGTCGTCGGTCCCAAGACCTCCAAGTACATCCCCGACATCTGGCTGAAGCGCCTGTTCATCGTCCTGGCCCTGTACGTGGGCATCGACTATCTGCTGCGCGGCTTCTTCAACATCAAGATGTTCGGCTAACATGCAACGTCCTGTGCTCGCGGCCCCGGAACCCTTCCCGGGGCCGCGTCACGCCCTGGCCGACGACGACACACCCTTCGTCGTCGGCCTTTTTTTCGCCGCCATTCGCACTTTTCTCGACGTGGGCCCTGTGCTAATCTGCATGGAAAGGCCATCCGCCTTCCTGGAGCCGACATGGAATATTTGTCTCACGCCTCTCACCTGATCGACGCCTTCCTCATCTTTTTCTTCCGCATTCCGGACAGCGCGGCTGTCGGTTTTTATGTCGGTTGCGCCTGTCTGGCCGCCATGGTCGTGTTTGTGGGCGACATCAGCCAGGCCCTGGCCCACAGGTTCAATCTTTCCCATTTTCAGTCGCAGACCCGGGACATGGTGCATCTGCACAACCTGTCCATCAAGGCCCTGCGCCAGGGCGACAAGGAAAACTACAAGGCCGCCAACAAACTGGCCAACGACACCTTCGGCAAGTCCTTTTTCACGCGGGCGGCCCTTTTCACCGTGTCCATCTGGCCCCTGCCCTTCGCCATGGGCTGGCTGGCCGAGCGTTTCCAGGGGGTAGACATCCCCCTGCCCCTGCTGGAAAAGACCGTCGGCTATAACGCCGTGTTTTTGCCCGTCTACATCCTGACGCGCATCGCCTATTCGCGAATCAAACCGAAAATCGGATTCCTGCGCCGTCTGGACCCGGCCCTGGGCCCTCCCCCGGAGGATCAGGAGGAACCCATTCCCTGGCTTGATGTGATCAATGAGGCCATGCCGCCCAAAAAAAAGGGCAGGAAAAAAACGGCGGATGTTTCACCCGACGCGGGGTAAAAAAACGACTCAAAACCCGGCAAGAACGTCAAGAGGGTTACCCGGCAAGGACTTGAAAAAAACGGCATCCGAAGCGGCCGCGCGCTTCACGCAACCCTGGAACTGCGACGTCGCGCCTGCCCGCAGCGTTCACCCTGGACGCTTCGCGGGACACCTGGGGGACGGCCTCCCTGCCGGACTATCGGGCAATTTGCCCGATCCCGATGATCCCGGCCAAATGCCGCTGGAGCGCCCATGCGCCGCCTGAGCCTTTTATTAGTCGTGATTCTGGCCCTTGCGGGCTTTGGCTGCAGCGAGGAAGAACCCGCCTTTACGGTGAATCTGGGCAGGCGCGTGGAGACCTCCGTGTCCGTGCCCAAGCGGGCCGTGACCTACGCCTATCTGCCCCAATACGCCCACACCGTCTCCTACGAACGCCACCGCCTGCTGGTGGAATATTTGCAAAAGGCCACAGGCCTGCCCATCCGCCAGATATTCCCCGACACCTTCGACGAGCACGTCAAGATGGTGGAGCGCGGCGAAATCGACATCTCCTTCTCCAATCCCTTCGTGTACATCCGCATGGCCGCCACCGGGGCCAGGGCCTTTGCCCGGATCATCGAGCCCTCAGGGGCTCCCGAATTTTACAGCCAGATCATCGTGCGCAAGGAGAACCGCAACATCGAAAAAATCACGGACTGTCGCGGCAAACGCTGGCTGGCTGTGGACCCCTCCTCGGCGGGAGGGTATCTCTATGCCCTGGGGGAATTTCTCGACAACGGCATCCGCCGTGAGGACTTCGGCGAAATCGCCTTTGCCCCCGGTCCCGGCGGCAAGCAGGAGAAGGTGGTCATGGCCGTCTACGCCGGGGCCTACGACATCGGTTCCGTGCGCGACGGGGCCCTGTCCCTGCTCAAGGACAAGATCGACCTGTCCCAGATCCGCATCCTGGCCGAATCCAAACGCTACCCGGGTTGGGTGTACGCCCACCGGCCGGGACTTGATCCGGAAGTGGTGAACAAGATCTCCCGGGCCATGTTCGCCCTGTCCATGGAACGCCCGGACGATGCGATCATCCTGCGCACGGCAGGCATGCGAGGCATCATTCCGGCCGTTGACGCCGACTATGCCCCCGTGCGGGAACTGGCCACGAAACTCGGCCTGGAAGCCCTGGAGGCCATCCGGTAGTGCGCGTCCTGGACAAGCTCAAATTCAGCACCAAGATCAATCTGGGCTCGCTGTTGATCGTGACCCTGATCGCCCTGCCCCTGGCCTTCGTGGTCAGCCGCATGGCCGCTGACGCGCTGATCGACGAGACGAAAAAACGTGGGCTTGTCATCTCCGAGAACCTGGCCTCCCGGGCCGCCGACTCCATGCTGGCCATGGATCTGTTGCGCCTGAAGAACATGGTGGACGAATACAAGGGCGTGCAGGACATCGTCTACGCCTTCATCACCGACCGCGACGGCAACGTCATGGTCCACACCTTCGTCCAGGGCTTTCCCGTGGAGCTCCTGGCCGCCAACGAGGCCGACGACGCCACCACGTCCAACGTCCGCCTGATTTTTACCGGACGGGACTACATCTACGACTTCGCCGCCCCCATCATGATCGTGGGGGCCCGCTTCGGCACCGCCCGGGTGGGCCTGTCGCGCACCCAGACCCAGAACTCCGTCAATCGCCTGGTGTTTTTCATCTTCACCCTCTCGGGCGCGGCCCTGGTCCCGGCCATCCTGTTCAGTTCCCTGTTCGCCCGGCAGGTCACCCGGCGCATCGGACTTTTGCGGGAACATGCCGAGGAGGTGGTCAAGGGCAACCTGGACATGCGCACCGGCCCCGTCGTGGCTGCAAACTGCTGGGAGATCATGAACTGCGATCTGACCCACTGTCCGGCCTACGGCGACACCCGCAGGCGGTGCTGGTACCTGGCTGGGACGTTGTGCCCCGATTGCACCGACCCCGAGGACGGGGACAAGGAGGAGTCGTGCAAGAACTGCCCGGTCTACAACCGCAACAAGGGCGACGAGATCCAGGATCTGGCCGAAACCTTCGACGTCATGGCCTTAAGCCTCAAGACCCACCTGGAGGAACTCAAGCAGGCCGAGGGCGTGCTCACCCGCCAGGAACAACTGTTGCGCACCATCCTGGACGCCACCCCCGATTACGTGTGCCTGATCGGGGACAATCTCAAATACCTGTCCGTGAACAAGGCCTTTGCCGACTATGTGGGCCGCTCGGCCCACGACATCGAGGGGCTTTCGGAGTTTGACCTGTTTCCCGAGGCCGAGGCCAAGATCACGCGTGAGGAGGATCTGCGCGTGGTGCGCACGGGCCTGCCCTTTGACCGCGAAAAACGCGCCCGGCGAGGCCAGCGGGACATGTGGCTGCATGTCGTGCGGGCCCCGGTCTTCGACAAGGACGGGCGGGTCATGGGGCTCTTGCGCACGGCCCGGGACGTAAGCCAGCTCAAGCTCTTCCAGGAACAGCTCATCCAGTCCCAAAAGATGGAATCCGTGGGCAAGCTGGCCGGGGGCGTGGCCCATGAAATCAACACCCCCTTGGGCGTGATTTTGGGATATGCCCAGCTCCTCCAGGAGGAAGTGGACAAAGACAGCCAGATATATGAAGATTTAAAAATCATGGAAAAGCAGGCCAAGGTCTGCCGGAAAATCGTGGCCGATCTCCTGGGGTTTTCCCGGCAGACGGACAGCGCCAAGTTGGAGATGTGTTTCAACAACTCGCTGATGGAGGCCATCAGCCTGGTGCGGCACACCTTCGGACTGGACAAGGTCTACATCATGACCGATCTGGATGAACGCATGCCCATCATCTACGGCGATCCGGAGAAGCTCAAGCAGGTGTGGATCAACCTCCTGACCAACGCCCGCGACGCCATGATCGAGGGCGGCGGACTGCTTTTGGTGCGCTCCCGCCTGGATTCTCCGGCCCAGAAGGTGACGGCCTGGTTCGCGGACACGGGATCGGGCATCGACTCCGGCAATCTGCAAAAGATTTTCGATCCGTTTTTCACGACCAAGCCCGTGGGGCAGGGAACGGGCCTCGGGCTGTCCGTGTCCTTTGGCATCATCGAGGATCACGACGGCTCCATCACCGCCCAAAGCCCCGTGCCCAAGGGTTTTTTCAACCAGGACGCGGTGGAGGCCCCGGGACGCGGCCCGGGTACGGTCTTTGTCGTGGATCTTCCCCTGGATCATGCGGAAACCCTGGAAGCTGACCACGCTTTGGACAAAGGAAGGAAGTAAATGGCCAACATCATTGTCTTAGACGACGTCATCGATGCCGGAGTGCTCATCAAGCGCATCCTGGAACGAAAAGGGCACAGCGTCACGGTCTTCACGGAAGAGGAGGAGGCCCTGGCGCACATCGGCAAGAACAAGCCGGACATGGCCATCCTGGACATCAAGCTCAAAAAGATGACCGGCGTGGAGGTTTTGGAAGAAATTAAAAAACGGTCGCCCGCCACCCGGGTCATCATGCTCACGGGCTATCCCACCCTGGAGACAGCCCGGGAATCGGTACGCCTGGGGGCCTGCGAATACTGCGTCAAACCCATCGACAAGGACGAACTGGAACGCAAGGTGACCGAGGCCTTGGAAAACACTTGAACCGGCAAACGGGAAGACGCGACATGTCCCTCACCCAGCTTTTCCGTCACTGGACCTACCAGATTTTTGCCCCGGGCATCCTGTTGCGTGAGAAATACAACGCCTTCAAGGAACTCTTGCGCTACGACGACCTGTGCCTGGACATCATCGCCGAGATCGAGGACATCCACTACGGCAACGAGCATGCCGACTGGGCGCGCATCGTCTGGCTCTGCAAGCGGCTAAGCTCCGCCGTGGAGCATCTCACGGCCGAACTGACGCTTTTGTCCCCGGCCAAGTACGTGGATCTGCCCGAATACGCCCGAAAGATCGATTTCTACGTGCGCATGGCCCTGGACGTGCCCGTGCCCGACATGTCCCCCCCCTACCTCCTGAGCCTGGCCGAGGCCGCCGCACACCCCGAGATGGTGGGCGGCAAGGCCGCCGCCCTGGGACGGCTCCACGCCGACGGCGGCATCCCGTGTCCGCCGGGCATCGTGGTCACGGCCGGGGCCTTCCGGTATATCCTGGAGGCTTCGGAACTGCGGCCCAAGCTCGACGCCAAACTGCGCAAGGTGATCCTCTCCAAACCCGACGAAATGGCCGGACTGGCCGCCGAGCTGCGCCAGATGATCCTGTCCATCCATGTCCCCGAGGACATCGCCGGGCCCCTGCGCCAGGCCGCCGAGGACATGGCCCGGGTCGGAAACGGGTTTTTGGCCGTGCGCAGTTCGGCCCTGGCCGAGGACGGACAGGCCTCCTTCGCCGGACAATACGAAAGCGTGCTGTCCGTCAAACCCGAAGAGGCGATTTCGGCCTACAAGGCGGTTTTGGCCTCCAAGTACGGCCCCCGGGCCCTGACCTACCGGGTCTTAAATGGCCTGTCCGACGAGGAAACCTCCATGGCCGTCCTGATCATGCCCATGATCGACGCCAAGTCGGCCGGCGTGCTGTACACCCTGGACCCGGGCGGACGGGTGCAAGGCCGCGAGGTCATGGGCGTCTATGCCGCCAAGGGCCTGGGAACGGCCGTGGTGGACGGATGCATCATCCCCGAATCCGTGGTCATGACCAGGGGAAAACACCCCCGCGTCCTGACCCGCGATCCGGACCCCGACGCAACGGACGCCCCGGAGACGGCCCTGCCGGACGAGGCCGCCGAGCGGCTGGCGGAGATCGGGCTGCGCCTGGAATCGCTCTTCGGCCGTCCCCAGGATGTGGAATGGGCCATGGACAGGGCCGCCGACCTCTTCATCCTGCAAAGCCGGGACGTCAATGCCGATGCGGAAGGCGCCCTCCCGGGCGAGGCCGACGCCGAGGAGGCCTTCGGGGCCTATGTGGACGATGGCCAGCCGGACAAGGACGCGGCGGGCGATCTCCCCGCCCCCCTTCTGACCGACGGCGGGCGGGTATCGAACGGCGTGGTCGCTGGACGGGCCGTGCATGCCCAGACGGTCATCGAGGTCTCGGCGATTCCAGCCGGGGCGATTCTTCTGACTCCCACGCTTTCACCAGCCCTGGCCCGGCTGGCCGGAAGGGTGTCCGGGGTGGTCGCGGCGGCAGGCAGCCGGGCGGGGCATTTCGCCTCGGTGGCCAGGGAGTTCGGACTGCCCGTGGCGGTCTTTGGCCCGGAAATCTTCACGCACATCCCTGACGGCCAGGAGATCACCCTGGACGCCGACGCCGGGAAGGTGTTCCCCGGCCGGGTGGAAAGCCTGCTCGCGGCGGCGGCCGATCCTACCCCCAAAAAGGCCACCCCCCAGGGAAACCGCCTGGAAAAAATCATCCCCCTGGTCGCCAGGCTGACGCTGACCGACCCGGAATCCCCGGATTTCGCCCCGGCGAACATGCGCTCGATCCATGACATCGTGCGGTTTGCGCACGAAAAAAGCGTAGCCGAGATGTTCTCCCTGGTGGGACGCGGCGGACGTGGGCTGGCCACCGCCAAACGCCTGAAAACGCCGCTTCCCTTCACCATGTACATCCTGGATCTGGGCGGCGGCCTTTTCGAGGGCATGGAAGGCGCCCCCACCGTCACCCCGGGGGAGATCAAGAGCGCGCCCATGTGGGCCATATGGTCCGGACTGACCTCGCCCCTGGCCTCCTGGGACGACGACGCCCAGTTCGCGGACTGGGAGGAGCTCGACCGCATAAGCGCCGGCATCTTCAGCGGCAAGTCCCGGCTCCTGGCCAGCTATGCAGTCATTTCCGCCAACTACGCCCACCTCATGATCCGCTTCGGCTATCATTTCTCGGTGTTGGACACCGTGTGCGGGCCTGAAGACAAAAACAACTACATCAACTTCCGTTTCAAAGGCGGCGGCGGCGCCCTGGATCAACGCCTGTCGCGCATCGAGTTCCTCTCCCGGGTGCTCACCCACTTCAGTTTCACGGTGACCATCAAGGGAGACATGCTCGATGCCCGAATGGCCCGGGAAAACGAGGTCATCATCCAGAAACGGCTGGCCATGCTCGGCTACCTCCTGGCCCGGACCAAGCTCATGGACATCACCATGTCCGAGGCCACGGACATGCGGGCGTTGGTGGACGACTTCCTGGACAAGACCGACCGGTAACGCCCCATGACGCGCCCCCCCCATGCCTACGAACTGACGTTCGTCACGCCGCATCTGGCCGTGGGACATGCGCCCATGACCAGGGAACAAATGGATTCCCTCAAGGCCCAGGGCATCGGCGCCATCCTCAACCTGTGCGCCGAGTTCTGCGATCTGCACGAGATCGAGTCCAAGGCCGGGTTTGAGGTCTATTATCTGCCCATTCCCGACGAACAGGCCCCTCCCCTGGCGGAGTTGGAGAAGGCCCTGGCCTGGATCGACGAGGCCGTCTATCTGGGACGCAAGGTGCTCATCCACTGTCGGCACGGCATCGGCCGCACGGGCACGGTCTTAAACGCCTATCTGCTGCGCCGGGGCATGGGCCACAGCCTGTCCGCCCGCATCCTGAAGCCTTTGCGCTCCAAACCCACCAATTTCGACCAGTGGTGGACCATCCGGAAATACGGCCGGGCCAGCGGGCGGCTGACCATCCGCGAACCCACCCTGGAATCCAAGCATCTGGTCGATCTGGGACCGTTTTTCTACGACTATGAGGGCCTGTGCGCCCTGGCCGAGGAATACGCCCCGGAGGGGGTGCGCTGCGGCCGGGAGCATGTCCGGTGTTGCGCCACACCGGTGAGCCTGACGTTTATCGAGGCCGTCTACATCAGCCACGCCCGAAACGTGACCATGGCCAGCCAAATGCGGCTGACCGTCATCGACCGGGCCGTGGAGGCGGCCAGGCGGGAACGCGAGGCGGCCGCCAGGGAAAAACCCACTGCGGAGGAAGGGGAGTTCTGTCTGTCCGATGTCGGGGCCGTATGCCCCCTGGTCGAGGACGGAAAATGCCTGCTTTTCGAATACCGCCCCCTGCAATGCCGCACCTTCGAGATCGCCGCCGAGGCCAAGGCCACCTTGTGGGAGACCTTGGGACCGGCCGTGGAGACCCTCTCCCGGCAGGCCTATTTCGCCTTCACCTCGGAACTGGACGAGGAACCGCCGCGCTTCGGGCTGCCCGACGTGGTGTCGGGCCGCTACGTGCAGACCTTCTTCCACCGGCTCTTGAAAAAATCCCCGCCGCCTGCTCCTGGTCGCACAAAACGCTCCCCGGGTTGACCGCCTCGGCGCAATGGCCCTACACTGCTTCTTTGCCGCTGCCGGTCTGCACCCCGGGGCGGACACCCTACGAAAGGAGCATGGCATGGCACAGGATTTCCGCACCCTTCTCACGGAACTCGAACGCCCGGAAGGCGACGACGAGCGCTGGTTCGGGGACATCCGCATCGGGGACTGGTTTTATCTGTCCGTCCAGGCCGGCCCGGATCAGGAAAGCATCCCCCGGACCACGGTCGGTCCCATGGACTACTCGGCCTTCGAGGTCTCTCTGCAGACCGTGCATGGCGTCATTTCCTACGGCAAATGGGGGGTGTGGGAGCAGTTGTCCACGATGCCCTGGGCGAATCGGTTCCACAAGGAGACGCCCATGCTCATGGTGGCGGGCGAGTTGCCCGTGGCCGAGGTGCAACGGGTCTACGAGGATCTCTTGGAATTTGCGCGCACCCATCCGCTGCCCTGACCGATCCGGGGCGGGAGGCGCGAACCTTATCGCACACGGAGGATCATCCCCATGCGCATGGTGCTTGCCGTTGCCTGTGCGGCCCTGTCCGTCGCCATCCTCTCCCCCCTCCCCGCCTCCCTGGTCCAGGCCCAGCCGGAGGCCCCGGCCCTGGTCCGGGAACGCTGCACAGCCTGCCATAACCTGGCCCGGGTGCGGGAGAGGATCGGCAAAAACAGCGAGAAAGACTGGGTCGATTACATCGGGCGCATGCAAAAGCGCGGCGCCCGGGTGGATGACGCGCAAAAGGCGGCCATGGCCGCCTATCTCTCCACCCTGGCCGCAGGCGACGCCCTGTGAGGCGCCTTCGCGCGGCGATCCTTTTTCTCGCGCCCGTGGGGCTGGCCTATGCGGCCCTGGCCCTGGCCCTGCCCCTGGTCTTCGCCGGGGAGGACCGGGTGCGCTCCGTGGCCAACCTGGCGGCGCTTGCGACCCTGCCGTGCATCCCGCTGCTGTTTCTCCTGGGCGTGCGAAGCCCGCTGGCGGTCCAGGCCCTGGGCCTTCCCCGGGCCTTTCGGATCCACAAGGCCCTGGGGCTGGCCTTTCCGGCCCTGCTGACGCTCCACGCCGGGCTCCATGTGTACCGCTTCGCCAAAGCCATGGGACTTTCATATCCCCTGGCCGCCCTGGCCGTCCCCAACACCTGGGAGATGGTTTTGGGTAAGGCGGCCCTGGCGCTGTTTTTTGTGGCCTGGGGCGCGGCGTGGCTTGGAACCTCGGGACGCCTTCCCCGCCGCATCTGGCGGCCCGCGCATCTGGCGGCGTACCTTGCCGCGCCTGCGGCCTTTGTCCACGCCCTGTTCCGGGGGGAGGACATGACCCGGGGCTGGCTCTTTGCGGTCTGGGTCGTGGCCGCCGCCACATGGCTCATGGCCGTGGGCTGGCGGGCCATGCGCTCCCGGTCTGCCTGATGCCGCGTTCTCGAAAGACGGACAGGCGTATTTCCCGCACCCGGCGCCAGCCCGCCAAAGGCCTTTTTTAGGGCAAAAACTTCACTTTGATCTCAAGGCCCTCGATGATCAGCCCCACTTCCTCCAGGCGGTTGACCATGTCCTGGCGCAGGCTGCGCTCCAGAAGATTGACGTCAAGGTCCGCCAGATCCGGGCCTTCCACGGTCGCATCGCCAATAATCTTAACCTCATACATGCGATTTCCCCTCTTTTTTGCCTGGTTGCAGCGCATCCGGGAGGCGCGGGAAGGCTCGACCACGACGTGATCATCCCGTCCGCCCCGGGTTGTCCGGTTGCCTGTTTTATGACAGAGAGCAACAAAAAGCACAAAGGAAGGCATGCCATGGATATCGTCACGGACAGCGAATATACGGCCTTTATCGGCCCGGAGGCGCACAAGTATCTCCCCAGATTCCGGATGTTCGACGACCTGGCCGGAAACTTCAAGGCCACCTGGAACTGGTCGGCGTTTTTTTTCACCTTCTGGTGGCTGTTGTACCGCAAGCTGTATGCCTATGCCGCCCTGGTCTTTGTGCTGTCGTTCGTGCCGTACCTCAACTTCGCCGTCATGATCGCCTCTGGCGCGGTCGGGTATTTCCTGTGCTACCGCAAGGCCCGCACGGATATCGTCCGGCTCAAACAGGCCTTCCCCGGAATGGATGTCGCCATGCGCTGCGCCGAACTGGGCGGCGTGCATCGCTTCGTCATCTGGGTGGGCGTCCTGGTCTCCGTCCTGTGCATCCTGGCGGCCCTGACGCTGGGGGTTGTCGGGGCCATGCTGGGGGATTAGCCTTTCACCGCCTGTTCCCGCATCTTTGCATCAAAGGCCGCCCCACGCCTCCCCGGGGCGGCCTTTTCTCTTCGGATCGATTCTTGCTTCATTCACCTGTACCGGCGTGACGCCGCAGCCCCAATGCCGCCATATCCGGCCAGGGGAAACGGTTTGTGACCTGCTTTCGGGAAACGGACAGGGCTCACGGCGTGCTGGAATGACGTCGCATTGATGCTATTTCATAATTTCTGCACCCGCCCCGCCGAATGCGACGCCGGGCGGCCTGACGATGAATGAGACCGACACCCAAGGATGCCCGAAAATGGACAACGACATGGACAGGGCGGACATACGCGATGCGAGGACTTGCCGCTATCGGGTGCTTCTGGCCGAGGACTGTGAAAGCTCTCGGCTGGCCATGGAAATGTGCCTACGCCATGCCGGATGCGAACCCCACGGGGCCCGCAACGGCCGCCAGGCCCTGGAATTTTTTGTTTCAAGCCCGTTCGACATGGTGCTCATGGATCTGGAGATGCCGGACATGGACGGCCACGAGGTCACGGCCTGCATCCGGGCCATGGAACGCGAACGCCGTCTGCCGCCGACCCCGATCATCGCCCTGACCGCCCACGACGATCCCGCCCACCGGGAGACGTGCCGCCAAAACGGGTTTGACGGCTACATGGTCAAGCCCGCCACCACGGACGCCATCCGCCGCATGGTGGCGGCCCTGTGCCGACCGTCCGGCACGACCGCCTCGTAACGCATCCCTGAAACAGACACCGGGGGTCAAGAAAACATCACTTGCGCGAATTGTGGGAATTCCTGCCCGCAGACGCCAGCCTTCACAAACCGCCATGCGCGGCCATCCTCCTGCAACGTTTCCGGCTTTGGGCCACGGGCCGCCCGGCGCGTCCCCCTCTTGCGCGCTGATCGCATTGCTCCTTCCCGCCCGGGTTGCTAGAGTGGTTTTCATCTCTCTTTCCTGGAGGCCCCATGACCGACAAACCCATCCTGGTGACCGGCGCCACCGGCTATGTAGGCGGACGCCTGGTTCCCAAGCTCCTGGACGCCGGACGCCGGGTGCGGGCCGTGGGCCGCTCCCTGGACAAGCTGGGGGCCAGGCCGTGGGCCTTCCATCCCGGGGTGGAGCTCGTGGCCGCCGACCTGTTCGACCTGGCGTCCACCCGGGCGGCGCTTCGCGGCTGCGACACGGCCTATTACCTGGTGCACTCCATGCGCCCCGGCAAGCACGACTTCGCCGCCGCCGACCGCCATGCCGCCCTGATCATGGCCCGGGCCGCCCGGGAAGAGGGGCTCTCGCGCATCATCTACCTGGGGGGACTGGGCGAAGAACGCGAAGACTTGAGCCACCACCTCAAATCCCGCCACGAGGTGGCGCTGATCCTGTCCCACGGCGGCGTCCCCCTGACCCACCTGCGGGCGGCCATGATCCTGGGCTCGGGCAGCGCCTCCTTCGAACTTCTGCGCTACCTGGGCGACCGCCTGCCGGTCATGCTCACCCCGGCCTGGGTACGCACCCGCTGCCAGCCCATCGCCATCACCAACGTCCTGGGCTACCTCATGGGCTGCCTGGACGAGCCCCGCACCCAGGGCCGCACCTTCGACATCGGCGGCCCGGACGTGCTCTCCTACCAGGATCTCTTCCGCATCTACGCCGAGGAGGCGGGGTTGCCGCGCCGCCTGATCATCCCCGTGCCGGTCATGACCCCCCGGCTCTCGGGCTACTGGGCGCAACTGGTCACCCCCATCCCGGCCTCCCTGGTCATCCCCCTGGTGGAGGGCCTGCGCAACGAGGTCATCTGCCAGGACCACGCCATCCGGGACATCATCCCCCAGAATCTGCGCACCTGCCGGGAGACCATCGCCCGGGCCTTGGAAAAAATCCGCCAGAACACGGTGGAGACCTGCTGCACCGACGCCGGGTGCGTCGCGCCGCCCGAATGGCTGGCCGTGGGCGACGCCCCCTATGCCGGGGGCACGGTGCTTGAGTGCGGCTACCGGGCGCGCATCGCCTCGGAACCGGCCGACCTGTGGCGCGCCCTGGCCAAGATCGGCGGGGAAACCGGCTGGTATTACGGCGACATGCTGTGGCGGCTGCGGGGATTTCTGGACAAGCTGTTCGGCGGGGTGGGCCTGCGCCGGATGCGCATTTCTCCGGACAACCTGCGGGTGGGCGACCCCTTGGACTTCTGGCGCATCCTGACCGTGGAGAAGAACCATCGTCTGATCCTTCTGGCCGAAATGAAGCTTCCCGGCGAGGCGCTTTTGGAATTCCAACTGCTGCGCGTGGGCGACAACCAGACCGAACTCACGGCCCATTCCCGGTTCCTGCCCCGGGGCCTGGGCGGGCTTCTCTACTGGTACGCCACCTATCCCCTGCACCAGCTCGTCTTCTCGGGGATGCTCTCGGGGTTGGCCCATGCCGCCGGAAAGCCCCTGCTGGGACGTCCCGAACGCTTCACCCCGCTGCGCTGAGCCGACCCGGGGCTGGCCCGTTGCGGTCGGCCCCATGCCCCTTTCAAGGATCCGTGGAACAGCCGCCCCGCCCACCTCGGCAAAATCACCGCAGACAGGGCGCAAGACGTCCCGGGCCTGGCCCGGGACAGACCGGACGGATTCCTTTGGCAAGCTAACACCACGTGATACTTGGCAAATACAAAATATTTCGGCAAAAACGAACTTCTCTCCGCACAGTCCACAATTCGTGGAATCTGAAGCCCTCCCGCCGCCATCCCGCCAAAAGCGGCAAAAGCCATGGCCCTGGCCCTTTTCCGGACGCCTGCTTTTTTGCTGTTCCATGATCCGTGGAACGCATGACGGGGATTCCTGTTCCCGGGCGAAGGTCCAGCCAAGAGAGCCCTTCTCCAATACGCTGTTTTTCATGACGTTATCAGACAAACCAAAACACCGGCGGAGCTTTTTCCGTTCGTTTACGCGACCCGGCACGGCGGTTGCTTTAGGAGAGTCATCCGCAAGGGAAAAATTTCAAAATTCGATAAAAGGAGAACCGCCATGTTGAACAAGATCATGAACTTCGTGCGTGATGAGGAAGGGGCTTCGGCAGTGGAATACGGACTTCTGGCTTCGCTGATCGCCGCCGTCATCGTGCTCGCCGTGACCACTCTGGGCACCACGCTTCGCAGCACCTTCGAGGAAATCAACACCGGCATCGGTGGCTAAGACAAGAACGGCTCGGACGACCCGACCGGGGAGGCCCGGGAAACCGGGTGGGAGGATCGTCCGGGCACAGCAAACCCTCCGCGCAGAATACGACGCCGAAAGACCGCCAGGGAGCGGTCTTTCGGCGTTTTTCAATGGTTCCGGTGCGAGGTCTGCATCCGTTTGAGGATCTCGGCCTGTTTCGAACCAGGGGAATGGGCCCCGGCGCACCCGAGCATCCCCGCCACAAAGACCACCGCCAGACTCAACGCCACGATGCGCTTCCAGGGCTTCATTCCGAATCCTCCTGGGAAACGCCCCGCCGCCTTAAGGATATGAATGCGGCGCAGGGTGCATTTCCGCCCGTTTTGCCAGCCATACGACATCGCGGCTTTCTTTTCCAGCCTTCTGCCCGCACACCCCGCGCCGCCAGCCTAGCGTTTCCGGCCGGCCACGATGAGGCCGCCGCCCAGGGGAGCGACGGGCTCCTCCACCACGAAGTCCCCGAGCCCCTGGCGGGACATGGCCCCCTCAATCGTCTCCAGGGGTAAAAAATGCGTGGGATACCCGGCCAGCCGCGTCAAAAGCTCCTGCCCGGCCTCGCTTACCGCATCGCGGCCTCCGGGCGCGAAATGGTGCGACACCATCCAGCCCCCGGGCCGAAGCGCCGTCGCCACCGTGCCCACGCTGCGCTCCAGATCCTCGGCCACCCCGTAGAGCACATGCGAGGCCAGGGCCAGGTCGAAGATGTCCTTGCCCATGGCGTCCGTGCGCAGGTCGAAGGAGACGGCCGTCGCCCGATCCCCGTAGCCGCGCGCCCGGCAACGGGCCTCGGACAAGGGGGCCACATGGGGCAGATCGAAGATCGTCCCGGTCAGGTTCGGGTTGGCGTCCAGAAGGGCCATGGTGAAATCGCCGTGGTTGCCGCCCACGTCAGCCATGGTGCGCATGGCCGCAAAGCCCGGCAGCCCCGAAACCAGCCGGATCACCCGCACGAGCGCCCCGCTGCGGGTGTGCGCCGCCGTGCCCTCCATGACATCCTCCATGGCCCAGGCGGCATCGGCCTCGTGCCGCGACCCGTCCTTTTGACGCAGGGCCGTCAGCAGATCCGCTTCCAGGGGGGCGAAAAAGTGCATGTTCAGGGCCATGGCCCGGCCCTGAAACAAGGGACGCCCGGGCGCCAGATATTCCGCCGCCGCTGGCGAATTGGCGTATCCCGCGGCTGTTTTTTCCAGAACGCCCCGGGCGGCCAGCAGGTCGAGCAGGGCCCCCAGGCGATCCGGCAGCGTGCCGGTGGCCGCCGCCAGCTCCCCGGCGGACTTTTCGCCCTGGGCCAACTGGCCGAAGATGTCCAGGTCTAAAGCGGCCATAAGCCCCTTGGCGAGGGTGGAGGCGTACAAGATCGATTCGATGGGTTCAAACGAGGTGGTGGGTTGCGTAATATCCATGCGCGTCTCCTGTTGGTCACACTGTTTAGCCGCTAAACCCAACGGGCAAAAAAGGGGCTATTCGGGGTAGGCCTCCATCCAGGCCTTCATGCGGCGACACATCTCCTGGCACACGGCGAAATCCCGATCCGGAAGGCCGCGCAGATAGTCGAGAAAATCCTTGTCGTGGGCCTTGTGAAATTCGAAATGGGCCTGGCTGACCGCTTTCCCCAATGGGGTCAGGACCACCCGGCCCCGGGGTTCGTCCGGCTCCCGGGCGACCAGGCCCTTGGCGGCCAGGCGCTTGACCATCTGGGACACCGCCCCCTTGGTGACCCCGCAGGAGGAGGCAAGCCCGGTCACGCCCGCCCCGCCGGAAAGTTCCAAAGCAGAGAGCATGTGCACCTCGGCGGGATACAGGGTCACGTCCAGGCCGAAGTCCACGGGCCGACGCTCAATGCGGGCGAACTTGGTCAGCACCGCGCCAAGGGTCAGAAACAGGGGGGTGACGTCGTCGAAGTCGCGCATGGAAAATGTTTAGCTACTAAACAATGGGGCGTCAAGCGGCGGCTCCCTCACGGCCGGAAAATCCAGGCCGCTCAGAAGGCAACCCGGGCTGCAGGCCGCCTGGGGCGCAGACTTGGGCTTGTGTTTTTTTGAATGCTGCGTAGTATGTTGTAATACATCGTAAGGAGAGGCCATGCAGACGACCATGTCCCTGCGGCTGTCGGAGGAGTTGGCCGCCAAGCTCGGAGAGCTGGCCCAGGCCATGGGAAGAACCAAGAGTTTTGTGGCCGTGCGGGCGCTTGAGGATTTTGTAGCCCGGGAGGCGTGGCAGGTGGCGGAAATCCAGCAAGGCATCCGCGAGGCCGAGGCCGGAGATTTCGCCACGGACGAGGACATGCGGGCCTTGGAGGCGAAGTGGAGCCCCGGTGCGCGTTAGGTGGCTGCGGGCCGCCCGGCGCAATCTCGATGCGGAGTTGGACTATATCGCCCGGGAAGACCGGGATGCGGCGAGAACGCTGTATGCCCATATCATGGACCGCGTCGCGCTCCTTGGGAAGCATCCCCAGGCGGGACGGCCCGGCCGGGTATTCGGAACCCGGGAACTGGTCATCGATCACTATCCCTATATCCTGCCCTACCGTGTGAGCGGGGACTGCGTCGAGATCCTGCGCGTCTTTCACACCAGGCGCAGGCCGCCCGAAGGCTGGTGAGGCGTAACGCGGCAATGCCGCGTAGGCGCCGCAACACGAAAAGGCGTCGGGCGGATATGATGGACTCCCGTTGCAGGCCTGACGCGCCGGAGCGGCTGCGCTGCAGGACGTCCGCCCCGGCGCGGGCCGAATGGATCACGTTGGCTCCCCCCTCTGGCCTGCCGTGGCAAATTCCTCTATGTTTCCCTCCACGTCCTTTTCAGGACTCCCTTTTCACCGTACCCCGATTGTTTTGCCCGAACCACCCGGATGCATGCCGGAGGAAGGCCGTGAGCCCCACGCACGTTGCGCCACCAAGCGAAATCCTTTTCTTCGAAACCCCGGACGGCAAAACCCAGGTGGACGTCCGCCTGAAGGATCGCATGGCCTGGTTGTCGCAGGCCCAGATGGCCGACCTGTACCAGACCAGTCCGCAAAACATTTCCATGCACTTAAAGGCCATTTTTCAGGAAGGGGAGTTGGCTGAAGAGGCAACGTGTAAGGATTTCTTACAAGTTCGAACCGAGGGAAATCGTTCAATAAATCGTTCGATCCGGCATTATGGCCTGGATGCCGTCCTTGCCGTGGGCTATCGAGTCAATTCCCCCCGGGCCACCCAATTCCGCCAATGGGCCACCACCACCCTGCGGGAGTATCTGGTCAAGGGCTTCGTCATGAATGACGCCAAGCTCAAGAACCCAGCATGGGACTATTTCGATGAACTTCTTGAACGCATCCGTGACATCCGGGCCTCGGAGAAGCGATTTTACCAGAAAATCCGGGATCTTTTCGCCCTCTCGCAGGATTACAAGGACGACCTGCAAGTATCCCAGTCGTTTTTTGCCGAAGTGCAGAACAAGATGCTGTATGCCGTGACGGGGCATACTGCCGCCGAATTGGTGATAGAACGGGCTGATTCCGAGCAGCCGAACATGAATCTGAAAAGCTGGGCTGGCCTGAAGGTGCGCAAGGCGGATGTGATCGTCGCCAAAAACTACCTTTTGGAAGCAGAGATCATCGAATTGAACCGCATCGTTTCCATGTATCTGGACTATGCGGAAGATCGGGTTTCCAGACGACAGCAGCTAACATTGAACGACTGGCGGCAATACATGAACAACTTCATCGTGTTCAATGAACGCCCGTTGCTTCAAGGACAGGGGCGGATGGGCCATGAGCAGATGGCCCGGATTGTTCATGCGAGATATGCCGATTTCGACCATAAGCGGAAAGGTCAAGAGGCACTTGAGGCGGAGAAAGAGGATATCCGGGCGCTTGAGGCGTTGGAGAAGCAGTTTGTCAGGAGAGAGGATGATTGAATCAGTTCAGTCGAGCGTTGTTCTTGAGACTTGTCTATGGGTGAGATATCCTGCACAAGTTGATAGATGAATTTCCAAGAGAGTACTCGAGGTTTTCGCATCACACTCCGAAGGATGGATATGGACAACCCAAATATTAAAGTTTTTGTTAGCTCAACCGGCAGAGATTTGTGGGACTATCGTAATGCAGCAGGTGAAGCTATTAACCGATTAGAGGGTTTTCAAGCTGTTATGATGGAAGATTTTTCTGCACATTCTGCCCCTCCTGTTGATGTATGTCTAAAAAAGTTAGAATCTTCCGATATTGTGGTGTTCATCTTGGGTTTTAATTATGGATCGTCTCCCTCGGGGAGCAGTTGCTCATACACAGAACTTGAATATAACTCTTCTGCCAAAAAAAGACGATTGGCATACTTCGCAGGGGATGATTTTTTGTTATCTCCAAAATTACGTGAATCTGATGAGTTATATAAAAGGCAGTTACTATTTAGAGAGAATGTAAAAAAGGATCTTTGTATTGATTTTTTTTCTAGTCCACATGACCTCGCTGCAAAAATAGTGGCTGGGCTGTTGAATGTTTTCAAGATGGATTATGATGACAAATCTAATTCAATAGTCAACATATACAGTAAAAATGTTAGTGGTGTAAAAATTAACGGGCAAAATGTTGAATTTAAGTCCTTTGATAATTTTAGAGGCGAGCAAGAGTGGAGATACCCTTTAAAGAACCACGATGCGAGCAATAAATTATTGCTCGTTGAAACGATCGAAGTAATCGATCACGAGGCATGCATTGGGGTGTGCTTTGACTTTACTCATAACAGGCTACCGCGTGGTGTGCGGTTTAACAGGGCTAGCGCCGCCTATCATGTGCCTCGGCATGGTTCAAAGGGATCAAACGTTGGTATAAACGTGCCTCGATTTGAAGAAATATCACCAGGAAAAACCGCATTGCGCTTAGAACCCGCAAGAGTTAATGTGTTACGCCATAGCAATGAGCCGAAAAATCAGGCATTAACCCTGACAAAGGGAGAGTACACTCTATGGGTGCTGGGAGGAGGTTCTGCTGCACTTACCATCCCAGATAACAACAAACACGCAGTTGAGTTGATATCTAGCGTGAAAAAGGCGACCGAATCTCGTTTTGTTTCGTTCAACATAAGAGAAGACAGAATACCAATAACTATTAGCGTCGATGGCATATTAAATCACTTTCAACTTGAAAAAGGATGCTACCCGACAAGTAAACTGCAAACTGATGAATCGATGGTGGCTAGAGCTTCCGATGTTTTAAGTTTAGAATGTGGTATTTTTTCTGTCAAACGACACTCTGTTATTCCATGGCATTCTCTTTGAGTATGTCAATTTTTAGTAGTGCAATTTTGCGCGAGACAACACGCTCTTCTAAAATTTATTATTTCTCCGCCATATTAGCCCATAAATGTAGGTTTTTCTCCAAATATGAGACCGCTGCACAATCCTCTGATGTCGTTACGGAATTCTCTCGAAAGGTCTCGGTCGTCTGTTTCCGCCGTCGTTTAGCCGACAGCGCTGATCTTGTTTCACCTTGAGGCGGCGTTCGTCACTCCTTAGCGTAAGTGTTCCTCAACATCCCGCTTTGAGCACCGCTTTTTTCAAGTTGAAAGCCATAGCGTTGAGTAAAAATTCAAGTTCAACCTTGGCTACCCCCAGGTAACGCGTCCGGAAGAAGCCATAACTTCTTTTGAGCGTTCCGAAAGCCCGTTCCACCTTCGACCGGACGCTGCTAACTTGACGATTTGCCGCTTTTTCGGCGGGGTTCAGCGCACGGTTGCGAGCGGCCTTATGCATGATGCCGTCGGCAAGTCTCCGAGCTTGGAGCACATGCCTGTTCAACTGGCTGCTGTATCCCTTGTCCGCATAGATGCGGCCCCCTGGCATGGGGCCAATCTCATCAAGAATATCCACGAATTCCTGCGTATCCGAACGGTTGGCGGGCGTGACATGGCCGCCGAGGAGAAAGCCGTCCCGGCTGTCCGTGGCCGCATGGACTTTGTAGCCGTAATAAGCCCGGTTCCCTTTGCGCAACCAGGCCGCATCGGCGTCATCGGAGTAGCTGATGGTTACGTCCGACGCCTCGTCGTCATCTTCCTCGCGATCTTCGGGAAGAATATCGATTACTTTGAGGGGGCGGCGCGAGGAGGTGATGACGCTCGCGTCCACGATGGCTCCTTCACGTACCAGTAAGCCGCGCCGCTGGAGTTGATGGTTGAGTTTGTCCAGAAGCCGCTTCAAGACGTTTTTTTCAAGCAGGCTCTGCCGAAACCGGCAAATGGTCGAGGAATCGGGCACCTCGTCATGATCAAGGGAAAGGCCCACGAATCGGACAAAGGACAACCGATCGTACAAGCATTCCTCCACCGCCGCGTCGCTCAGGTTGTACCACCTCTGGAGCAGAAGGATTTTAAACATCGGCAACGGTGCATATGCAGGATTACCAACGGCATTGACGACTCGGCTGAGCTTTTTTCGAAGAAGCTTCTCAAACGGCTTCCAATCAATGAGGCGATCAATCTCATCCAGAAAGCATTCCTTGTGCCTGCGATGGGACACGACGTAGTCGGCAATACCGGGCTTATTGGAATTGCGCTCGCTCATGATCGCCTCCATTATTTTTGATGGAGAAAATATAGCATAATTGCCTAAAATTACAATAGAATTGTGCCATTTTTCCGTGCAACGGTCTCAATATTAGTGTTCATCAATCCCATTCTACGGCATCTCCTACTCCCATTACTGTGCTCCAACGGCATTCCTTCTGTTTTACACAGCCCCCGCCCCGCCAGCTCGCCAGAGGGCATGCCCTAAACAGATACCCTGTCGCGCCCCCGGCGGCTCAACGCTCCCTCCCCATCCCCTCGGCCGTGAACTGGCAGGCCCTGGAAAACACGCACTCGCCCATAGCAGCCACGCTGTCCTCGCCGACCATCAGCATGTCCGTGCCAAGGAGCATGAAAAGGAGCATCGCCTCGTCGAAGTCGCGCATGGGACGTGTTTAGCTGCTAAACTTTTTGGCGTCGAAGAAAAATATACTTCCCGCGTAGCGAAACCGTGGCGACAGGCCCAGGCAGCCAAAAAGCCCTTGACGCATGACACGTGATACGTTACACGTAACATATGATCCGTCGATTTCGCCACAAAGGTCTGGAGAGACTCTTTCTGTCCGGCGACCAAAGCGGGGTGGCGGGCCAACACGTCAGGAAGCTTTCACACATACTGGCGATGCTGCACGCCAGCGCATCGCCGGAGGGGATGAACCTACCAGGATTTCGGCTGCATCAACTCAAAGGGGATCGCAAGGGTTCCTGGGCGGTTTCGGTTTCGGGGAACTGGCGGATCGTGTTCACGTTTCACGGCGGCGACGCGACGGATGTCGATCTCGTGGATTATCATTGACAGCCAGCCAAGGAGGCCGACGATGCACATGCACAGCCCCCCGCATCCCGGGGAGATCATTCGGGATCAATGCCTTGAGCCCTTGCGCCTCACGGTGTCGGAGGCGGCCCGGGGCCTGGGCGTGACCCGCAAAACCTTTTCGGAATTGGTGAACGGGCGCTCCGGGGTGTCGCCGGAGATGGCCCTTCGCCTGGCCAAGGCCTTCGGCAGCACGCCCGAGACATGGCTGACCCTGCAATTGCAGTACGACCTGGCCAAGGCCCGGACCAAGGCACAGGACATGGTGGTACGGCGGTTCATCGAACCCTCGGCGGCCTGACGCGCCGGATTTCCCGACTTCCCGCCCCGCACCCGCCGATCAGTCGCCAGCCGCATCCACCCCATGGGCCCGGAGGAACGCCCCAAGCTTTTGATCGGAGCCGCTTATGTGCGTGACCAGCCATCCGCAGAGAAAATTGAGAATATCCATGGACAAGGCGCATCTGCCGCCTGAACAGTCGGCGGCGATGGTCCGGACCTTTTCCGTAAAATCCCGGTGCTCGCTTTTGTGCGCGGCGCTGTCCGGATAGCCGTGGGCGTCCATGTAGCCTTCTTCCGTACCGAAGTGTTCCACGGCATAGCGCCCCATCTCGTCCAGGATGCCCTGCAAAAAGCCCGTCGATTCCTCGCGCAGCATGCCGTCGTGGAGCCTGTTGGTCATCTCCACCAACCGCCGGTGCTGGGCGTCTATGTCATGAACATGGGTGCTTAAATCGTCGTTCCATTCCAGAAGGGGCATGGCGGACTCCATTCAGTTTTTTTCGCAGGCGTCCGGTTGCGACAGATACGGGCCGATGTCCGTCACGTCGCGCTGGGATGCAGCAAGATGCGCCTCGGCATAGGCCGAAAACACGCCGCTTTTCAAAAAAATGTCGAAAATATCCGGATCGATATGCTTGTTGTTGCGCATACGCGACATGATGCCCAGGGCCTCGGACAGGGTCTTGGCCTTCTTATAGGGCCGGTCAGCGGCCGTCAGGGCCTCGAAGATGTCCGCTATGGCCATGATGCGGGCCTCCACCGGAAGCTGCTCCTTGGTCTTTTTCAAGGGATAGCCCGTGCCGATAAGCGTCTCATGATGCCCCGTGGCGATTTCGGTCACGCGGCCAAGCTGCTCCGGGAAGGGAATTTTCTGTAACATCTCCAATCCGTTGAGCATGTGCTCGTTGATTTTGAAACGCTCTTCCGGGGTGAGCGTCCCGCGCGCAATGCGCAGGTTGTAGAGCTCTCCCCGGTTATATTCGTTTTCCGGAACCTGTACGGGATTTCCATGGGCGTCCACGAGGTTGGGGTAGGCCCGCATCCGGGGAACGACATGTTCCGGCTTGTCGGCCAGAAGCGTTTCCGGCGTGGGCAGTTCGGGTTCGGCCTCGCGCGCCTTCCGTCCCAATTCCTCCTCGGAAAGGCCTACCCGGTCATTGAAATACCGCATCCATTGGCGACCGGCGATCTGCTCCAGACGCGTTTTGTCCCCATCGGAGAGAAACTCTCCGCCGACATTGCAGGCGGCTACGAACTCAAAATCCGCATGCAGCCTGCGAATCTCTTCCGCGAATTCCTGCTCAAGCTCCTTCGGGGCCACCTGGCCATGGCCTGAATTTCGCAAATACGAAATCTCGGCATCCCTGCGAAGCACTTCGAACCGCATCCGGATTTCATTGATTCTATTGTATATCGTTTCAAGTTTCGTGGCCTTGTCCACCACATATTCCGGAGTCGTCACCTTGCCGCAGTCGTGCAGCCAGGAGGCTATCCACAACTGACGCCATTCATCGTCGGTCGCGATGTAAAATTCCCCCAGGGGGCCGTCCGTGGTTTCATGGACGGCCCGGGCCAGCATTTCGGTCAGGACCGGCACCCGGGTGCAGTGTCCCGCCGTATACGGGGACTTGGCGTCAATGGAGGAGGCGATGACCTGAATCAGGGCGTCGAAGAGGTCGCGCAGGGAAAGAACCAGATGGTGGTTGTCCAGGGCCACGGCCGCCTGGGCCGCCAGGGAGCCGATAAAACCCAGGCCCTGGCCGGGGGCGCCGTCGTCCGCGTCCTCGGCATGGGAAATCTGCGGGTTGAAAAGCTGGATGACGCCGAGAACCTCGTCCCGGCGGGTCACAAGCGGGGCGGTGATGAGGGATGCAATGCGATAGTTCTTCGGCTCTTCGGGCAGGCCCGTCGGGAAAAGGGACAGGCCCTCGTCCCGGGTTGTCGAGGCCTTCCGGGTGCGCAACGCCTCACAGGCGTGGCGCAGGACGCTGTGGGGCTGCAAAAAGGGCATGATCTCGGGCCGAACCTTCACCCGGGGGGCCGGGTTCTCGGACAGCCCCCCCAGAACCAGGCTCTCGGCATGCAGCGACAACAACTCCACTTCAAGCTCCTCCCCTTCCATGAGATACAACACGCCGCCGTCAGCCCCGGCAAGCTCCTTGGCCGTCTGAAAAATGAGCGTCACAAGGCGGGCCATGTCCTTTTCCGCAGAAAGGGCCATGCCGCCCGCCACAAGCTTTTCGAGGGTGGCCTGGGTGTCGAGCAGGCTCTCGGTCCTGGCCCGGATCGTGGTTTTCATGACCTCACAGGCCGTGGCCAGGGCCTGCATCTCGGAGACATGGGACTGGATCGCGGGCGAAGCGGAAAAGTCAAACCGCTGGATTTTCCCGGCCTCCTCGCACAGCAGGCGGACGGGGCGCGCGACCCGGCGGGCCAGGTGCATGGCCAGGGGGACGGCCAGGCCGAGAATGACGGCCGCAAGAAGGACGATGCGCAGGGCCATGTCCGTGATATGGCCCGTGACATCCTCCAGGGGAGCGGCCACGATGACCCGAAAATGCAATCCATGGTCATCCGCCATGGGCGTCAGGGTGGCGAGATAGGGCGCGCCGTCGATGTCCGCCACCCGGGGGGCGCGGGGTCCATCCCCGTCGGAGACGGCCGCCAGGGTCGCCAGGCGCACCACGGGGTCCGTGGCGTCACTGGCCAAGGGGAGTTGCAGGCGATCGTCAATGAGCCTCTCCCAGGCCTGGCCTGGAACGGCCACCAGCCGACTGGCCTCGTCCACTATCCACAACGTCCCGTGCGGCGTGACGCGCTGCCGGGCAAGCAATTCGCCGAGCTGGGACAGGGACACGTCCACGCCGAAAACGCCGCCGCCATCCGCAAGAACCCGGGCGCAGGTTATCCCGGGCAGCCTGGAACTGCTGAAGACATAGGGCGCGGTGTAGACGCTACGTTTGCTTTTTTCCGCATCCAGATACCACGGCCTCTGCCTGGGATCATAGGCGGCGTCGGCCTCCGTGCGGGTGGACAGGACGCCAAGATCGGAGGCGAGAAAGCGCCATGTCTGACGGCGGACGCCGTCTTCGCCAGGGGTGATGATTCTATCAATATATGCGGCGTTATCCGGCGCATCATAGGTCTTTAAAACATGGCTGTTGCCCCGACAGGCAATGACCTGATGAAATTTGCCATCCGTATAACCAATATAGGATGACAACAACGTGGGATTCTCATCCAAAATAAATTTCATCTTCAGCAGGTCATCCTGAAGATGTTCCTCGGACATGCGGCCAGACAGGCCCGCAAATGTCAGTGAAGCAACGTCTGTAAGAGAAGAGATCGACTCGACAATGACGTTTATTTCCGAGATCGTTTTTTCAGAAGTTTCACGGAAGATCACCTCCGCGGATTTCAACGATGCAATGCGACTCTCATGAATGACGCCAAGAAGCACCGCTCCGGTCAGCAGTGTCGCCGTGGAGACAATACTTATGAGAATGAGGGAAGAAAATGATATTTTTATGTTTTTCCAGCCGCGCATCAGGGATATCCTCGCCATGGGGGGAAGGGGTTTCCAGCCTGGACCGCCGCAACGACTTCCACCTAAATATGCCGAACCACCCCCCGCACCCGGTGATGGTTATCCGCCATCCCATGCAGGATAGACTATCCATACGCATTTTGCCAAACAAAATACTGGAAAAGACGGCTCCGGGAGGGATGTGGTCGGTATTTTCCCGTTACTTCCCCATGCCCTCGGCCGTGAACTGGCAGGCCCCGGTGAAAAAGCACTCGGCCATGGCCGTCACGCTGTCCTCGCCGACCATCAGCATGTCCGTCTGGCGCGTGAACTGCAAAAGCCGCCCCATGGACGTCAGCCGGTCTTCGATCACCTGTGCGCCGAACTTCTGGAACCGCCCCGCCACCCGGTCCCCGGTCACCTCCACCACGAATCCGAGGCGTTCCAGGATAAGCGCAATGCCCCGGGCGCGGCGGGCCCGCTTCACATCGTCGGCCGCGCCGCCCTTGAACGAAAACGTGATGTAGTTCTTGTTCACGGTCTTGCCGCAGTAGCAGTCCAGCACCCCGTAGTGGTAGCCCACCCGGGAGCTGAAATTGAGGTACTTGTCCGAGATGATGGCGTAGCTTTTTTCCCCGAACCGCTGCCCGTCGGCCCTGGGCTGGGACATCATCTGCTCCCCCAGAACCGACATGAATCCCTTGAGATGCACCGGACGCGGCGTGCGCAACTGTTCGTCGCCAAGCACCAGGCCGTCCAGAAGGGCCAGAAACGGCCGCGACACGATCTCCTGCGGGGTCACCCGGCCCCGGGCGCCACAGCCTTCCGCCACGCCGCCCCCCAGATCAATGACGTACAGGTCGAGTCCGGTGACCGCGTCCAGCCGCATGGCCATGCCCGACTGGCCCGAGGCCATGTCGCTGATGCGAAACATCTCGGCATAGGACCATTCGTGCAAAAGGCGCATAATGTCGTGGATGGTCGAACAGGATTTTTCGCTGAACTGCGGCGACTTGGGGTCGAGCAGATGCAGCGGGGCCACATGGGAAAGCACCCGCATGAGCACCCCATGCACCGGGGTGTCCCGCATGGCGATCTCCCGGGGAACGTCCAGCCCCGCCAGGGCCTCCACCCGCCCCCGGTAGATGCGCGCCGACCAGGCGTCCACGGTCACCACCTCGCCCGGGGGCAGGACCGTCAGCGCATCCGGCACGCCCAAAAGCGTGGGCGCCCCGAACTCCCGGCAAAGCGAGGCCATGTGTCCGGTGACGCTGCCGTGCTCGGTGACGATGGCCGCGCACCGGGGCATGACCACCATGTATTTGGGCGACGAATGCCCGGCCACCAACACCCCGCCCTGGGGGAAGGCCTCCAGATCCTCGTCGCGCCGGACATGGACCACAGGCCCCACCCCCACCCCGGGATAGGCCGTCTCGCCGCCTGCGGCCAGCACCTCATGCCCCGTGACCTCCGGGATGTCCGGCCGGGCGCAATGCCCGGAAAACTCCCCGCCGTCCGGGCCGGAGGCCATGGCCAGGGGGCGCGATTGCAGGATCACCAGCCGTCCCCTGGGATCAAGGGCCCACTCCACGTCCTGGGGGCAGCCGTAGTGCCGCTCCAGGGCCATGCCATACGCGGCCAATTCCAGAATGCGCGCGTCATCCAGGCAGGGCAGGGCCCGCAGTTCGTCCGGCACGGGCCTTTCCGCCAAAGTTCCGCCAGGGACGCCCACCAGCATGACCGGCTTGTCCGCCACCCGCTTGTCCGCCACCCCCGAGCCGTCCCGGGCCGCCTCGTAGGTATCCGGGTTCACCACCCCGTCCACGGCATAAGGCCCAAGGCCCCACACGGCGTTGACGATCACCCGGTCCAGCTCCGGATGCAGGGGATGGCGGGTGTACATGACCCCGGCGGCCCGGGATTCCACCATCTCCAGGCAGGCCACGCTCATGGCCACGTCGTCGTCGGCGATGCCCTTGAGCACCCGGTAGGAGATGGCCCGGGGGTGAACAGGCTCGCGGCCACGTATTTGTAGGAGACAAGCAGCCTCTCGGCCGGGACGTTGAGGATGGAAAGATACTGCCCGGCGAAGGACAGCTCCCCGTCCTCGCCGATGGCGCTGGAGCGCATGGCCACCATGAGGTCGGCGGGAGACACCCCGATATCGTCTGCCATGCCCCGGTGGGCCTCCACGATGGCGGCGGACACGGCCGGGGGCAGCTCGGCGCGCAGGATGAGGTGCTGAATCTCCTCGCTGACGGCGGCCAGGGAGGCCGGGTCGTCAAGAGACAGGGTGAGCTTGATGCGGGCGATCTCCTCGCCAAGCCCGGAAGCCGCGAAAAAGGCCCGGAAGGCCGCCGTGGTCACGGCGAATCCCCGGGGTACGGGCAGGCCCACGCGGTTTCCCACCTCGCCCAGGTTGGCGCACTTGCCGCCCACCTCGTCCACCATGGCCGCCGTCACCCGGGTCAGGGGCAGGACGTACGCGGCGTCCGCCGCATCCTGGCGCGCCCCCATGGCCTGTTTGATGTCCTCGCGGATGCGCTCCACCAGGGCGCCAAGCGCTGGGCATTTCCGTCCGGACAGGCCCTCGAAGGCCCGGATCATGCGCATGGCATGGAACACGGCCCGGCTGGTCTGGGAACGCAGATAGGCCATGCCGAACAGCTCCCGGCCGTCCTGCTTGGTCTCCATGTCCGCGATGATTTTTAAAAGCTCGGAGTTGGACTCCAAAAGTTCCTGAAAGAAATTGTATTTGACGCGGAAGGCCCGGCTGGCGTCCTCTTGGGCCGCATGGCGTCCAATGCCGTACTGGGTGGCGAAAAACCGCTTCAGCCTTCCCACAATGCCGCTGCTCATGCCTGTGTCCGCCTTTTTCCAACGCACGTTTTGCAGCTTGCGCCCCATGCGCCACACCCTGCGGCCGTGTCCGGGGACAGATACGGACGCGGTGAATTTCACCTTTTTCCACGACAAAGGGAAGGCCCTGCGCGTTGTCCACTCCGGCCCACCGGCATGGCCGAGGGATCGCTCATCGCTTATGATGTACTGCTAGACAACTTTCTGAACACGTCTACGGTACTGGTCGATGGTGTCGACGGCCTGGGCCCCTCTTCCGACACCCTTGGCGGGAGTGTGAAGAAATCCAAATTCATAGCGCGAATGCGTATCGACAACCGTGTGCATATAAACGCGGCCAACGCCCTTGCGACGACCGACCTGGCAGGTATCCCGGCACACAAGCTCGCACGGAGATTCCATTCCGTTTCAACGTGTTGGGGAGATGAACGCACCCCAAAATCCGTCCGACGAGAAGCCTCGTCATTCACCTCGCCAACGCCCCCCCGCATCTCCCAAACATCCGCACCCCCAGCCACTCCATGACCAGGGACGGATTGACCTGCATGACCAGCGCCTCCTGGCATTCGCTTAAAAGCACATCGAAAAACCGCACCGCGCCGGGATCGGACAACCCGGCCAGGAACCGGCCAAGCGGCGACGCGGCCCGTCCGGACAGGGCCTCGGCCAGGCACCGGGCGCAGGCTAAAAGGATGTGGTCGGCCAGAAGCCGCGTCATGCGGCCCTTGGCGCTGGTACGCGCGAACCAGCCCCGGCCCGTGCGGTAAAAATCCGCCAGCGCCCCGGCCCATTCCATGGGGTCTTCATCGCCAAGCTCGGCGGGAAGCGAGGGGGTTTCGGGATTGGGCCAGGCCAGGGTGACCACGAAGGAGCGCGACACGAGCGTCGGGAAAAGCCGCTCCCGCTGCGGGGTGAGCAGCATGAAGCAGTGCTTCGGGCGGGGGTCTTCCAGGGTCTTTAAGAGGGAATTGGCGGCCTCGATGGAAAGCGCCTGGGCCTCGGCCAGGATCACCGCGCGGTAGCCGTCGCCGCGCGGCGGTTCGCCCGCCTTCTGGCGCACCTCGCGCACGTCGTCCACCTTGATGGACCCGGCCATGCCGTCCAGGAGCATCAGGTCCAAAAAGACCCGCTCCCGGATCTGCACGCAGGCCGGGCACACGCCGCAGGGGGCGGCCGGTTGGAGACAATTGAGCCGGGCTGCGAAAAAAAGCGCCGCGCCAAGGCGTTCCGAGGCCGCGCCGCCCTCGATGACCAGGGATTGCGGCGGGGCCTCGGCCAGCTTGCAGAGCCGGGCCAGGACATGGCCCTGGCGCGCGGGAATGCCGAAGGCCTCGCCGTTCACGACCGACTCACGACCGGACGATGGTCTGCCGCCGATCCGGCCCCACGGACAGAAGCGAACAACGGGTGCCCAGGGCCTGCTCGATGCGCGACACGTATTCCCGGGCCGCCAGGGGCAGATCCTCCCAGGCCGTCAGCCCGGTGATGTCCTCGTCCCAGCCGGGCATGGTCTCGTACAGCGGCTCCACATGCTCCAGGGCGTTTTCCTCCTGGGGCGGATATTCGTAGACCTTGCCCTTGTAGCGGTAGCCGATGCACAGCTTGAGTTCGAAAAGCCCGCTTAACACGTCGAGCTTGGTCAGGGCGATTTCGGTGGGCCCGGAGAGCCTGGCCGCCTCGCGCAAAAGCACCAGATCGAGCCAGCCGCAGCGCCGCCGCCGACCGGTGGTGGCCCCGAACTCGCCGCCCTGGGACTGGAGGTAGTCGCCCACGGTGCCGAAAAGCTCGGTGGGGAACGGCCCCGAGCCGACCCGGGTGGTGTAGGCCTTGACCACGGCCACGATGCGCGACAGCACCGACGGCGCGCAGCCGCTTCCGGCCGAGGCCTGTCCGGCCACGGTGTTGGAGGAGGTCACGAAGGGATAGGTGCCGTGGTCGATGTCCAGGTGGGTGCCCTGGGCGCCCTCAAAAAGCACGTCGCCCCCGGCCCCGAGGGCCTTTTGGATCTC
Organism: Desulfolutivibrio sulfodismutans DSM 3696; assembly: GCF_013376455.1. Taxonomy (GTDB): domain Bacteria; phylum Desulfobacterota; class Desulfovibrionia; order Desulfovibrionales; family Desulfovibrionaceae; genus Desulfolutivibrio; species Desulfolutivibrio sulfodismutans. The sequence continues at coordinate 2,335,629 of NZ_CP045504.1, forward strand.
CGTGGACACGTCGCCCAGATGCGGCGTGAGCCGCTCGGCCACGGGCAATACCGCCTCGAACACAGCCGCCGGGTCCACGGCCTCCAGGCCGTACAGATTGGCGAACAGGGCGTTTTTTTCCACAAGGGCCGTCTCGATCTTGGCGCGCAGCAGTTCCGGATCGGCGAAATCCCCGGCCCGGATGCCGATGCGGGCCATCTTGTCCTCGTAGCAGGGGCCGATGCCCCGGCCCGTGGTGCCGATCTTGGCCCCGGCCCGCAGGGTTTCGCGCGCCCCGTCGAGCAGGCGGTGGTACGGCATGATGACCTGGGTTTTCTTGCTGATTTTTAAGCGCTTGGGCGACACGTCGACACCCTTGGCGGCCAGCATGTCCATCTCCCGGCACAGGACTTCCGGGTCAAGGACCACGCCGTTGCCCACCAGGCAGGCCGTGCCCGGATGCAGGATGCCCGATGGGATCAGGTGGACGATGGTTTTCTCGCCCCCGACCACCAGGGTGTGCCCGGCGTTGTTGCCGCCCTGGAAACGCACCACGGCATGGGCGTTTTCCGTCAAAAGATCCACGATCTTACCCTTGCCCTCGTCGCCCCACTGGGCGCCGTGGACCACGATTCCGCGTCCGGCGGCGACACTGCGCTCGGCCATGGCTCTTACTCCCCGTCTTCCTTGGGCCGCAGGGTCAAAAGCTTGCCCCGCCTGGCCGGATCAGCCGCAGGCTGGCTCGGCACGGGCCGAAGCCCCTCCTCGCGCGGCATCCCCTTGCCTCCGGCGGCGGTTCCGGGGACGGCGGCCCCCGGGGCGGCCGTGGCGGCCCAATGGTGATTGAACAGTTGATTTTTAAAGCGCATGGCCTGGATCATGCCCAGGACCAGGACCGCCTCTTCCCAACGTCTGGAGGGCTCGAAACGGCTGACCCGCCCGGCGTATTCCTCCCACAAGGACATAAGCGACGCCTCGTCAAAGGCGGCCAGTTGCTTGGCCAATTTCAACAGCACCTTCTCCACCGTCACACTCCTTGCCGGGACACCCGCGCCAGATCCATAAGGACGCGCCCGGGCCGATCAGGTCTAGCAGAAATGCCGCCACGGGCCAAATGCAATTTGCCCGGGGGCCTGGGCTGTGGTAGGCACAGCCAGTCACAACGCCCCGCTACGGAGACAACCATTCCATGAGCGACCTCAAAAAAATGTATTCCACCCTGTCCGAGGATCCCTTTCCCGGAGACTTGACCCTGCGCCTGGGCGGCGCCGAACTGCGCTTCGCCAAAAAGACCTGGACCATCGACGGCGCGGAAAAAGGCCTGCGCTACGGGGAAAACCCGGACCAGCCCGCCGCCCTCTACGAGCTGGCCGCAGGCGAACTGTCGCTTGGCGGGGTGGCCTTTCGCGGTCCCGGCCACGCCCTGGTGGCGGCCATGACCGAAGAACATCTGGTCCAGTCCGGCAAGCACCCGGGCAAGATCAACCTGACCGACGTGGACGGCGGCGTCACCGTGCTGCAATACCTGCACGCCAAGCCCGCCGTGGTCATCCTCAAGCACAACAACCCCTGCGGCGCGGCCTGGTCCGACGCCGGGCTTCCCGACGCCTTCGACAAGGCCTTCACCTCCGACCGCATTGCGGCCTTCGGCGGCACGGTGGTGGTCAACCGGACCATGGACGTGGACACCGCCACGCGCCTGACCCAGGTCTATTTCGAGGTGGTGGCCGCCCCGGACTTCGACGACGCGGCCCTGGCCGTGCTGCGCACCAAAAAAAACCTGCGCATCCTGCGCCTGCCCGGGCTGGCGAAGCTTGAGGCCCTGGCCGGGGAGCCCTTCCTGGACATCAAATGCCTCAACGACGGCGGCATGGTGCTCCAGTTCTCCTTCCGCAACCGCATCCGGTCCACGGCGGACTTTCTTCCGGCCACGGCCGAACGGGACGGGGTCACGGCCGTGGCCCGGACCCCGAGCCCCACGGAGGCCGAGGATCTGCTTTTCGCCTGGGCCGTGGAGGCGGGCGTGACCTCGAACTCGGTCATCTTCGCCAAAAACGGGGCCACGGTGGCCATCGGCACCGGCGAGCAGGACCGGGTGGGCTGCGTGGAACTGACCATCTACAAGGCCCAGACCAAATACGCCGACCGGCTGGCCTTCGCCGAGGCCGGGCTGTCTTTGTACGAGCTGGAAAAAAAGGCCGAGACGGACGAGACGGCCAAGACGCTGCTGGCCGACATCCGCCGCCGCACAGCCGAAGCCAAGGGCGGCCTGCCGGGATCGGTTTTGGTCTCGGACGGCTTTTTCCCCTTCCGCGACGGCGTGGATCTGGCCCTGTCCGTGGGGGTGACGGCCATCGCCCAGCCCGGCGGCTCCATCCGCGACACCGAGGTCATCGCGGCGGTCAACGAGGCCGTGCCCCAGGCGGCCATGGTGTTTACCGGGCAGCGGTCGTTCAAACACTAGCCTCGCCGGGAGCGTTCCATGCTTTTGATCGTCTGGCTGGCCCTGACCTATCTGGTGGCCGCCTTTCCCTTCGGTCTGTGGATCGGCCTGGCCTGCGCCGGGGTGGACCCGCGCCAGGCCGGCAGCCGCAACACCGGGGCCACCAACGTGGCCCGGCTGTGCGGCACGAAATGCGGCGTGGCCGTGCTGGTCCTGGATCTGCTCAAGGGCTTTTTGCCGGTGGTCCTGGGGGCGGCGTTTTCGAACTCGTGGATCTTTTTGAGTCTGGTGGGGCTGACCGCCCTTTTGGGGCACATGCGCTCGGTCTTTCTCTACGGCCGGGGGGGCAAGGGCGTGGCCACCACCATCGGGGTCTTTCTGGCCTATGCGCCCCTGGCGGCGCTTTTGGCCGTGGCCGTGTGCGTCTTGGTCATCAAGCGCACGGGATACGTCTCGGCGGGCTCCCTGGCCCTGGCGGCGTCCCTTCCCGTGGCCCTTTTGGCGACCGGCAACCCGGCCTACATCCCCGTGTCCCTGGTGGTGGCGGCCTGGATCGCCTGGCGGCACAGGGAAAACATCTCCCGCCTTCTGGCAGGCGAGGAGAAAAGCTGGCGCAAGGCGTCCTGAGCGGGGCTTCCCGCCGTCGGCGGGGGGACGTCCGGACGGGGCCTCATCCGTCCGGATCAGGCCCGGTCGCCGGACAACCGGCCGGTGCAGGCACGGCATGGACCATGACCATGTCCGGGGGCACGAACACGAAACTCACCTCGTGGCTGGCCGGGGCCGCGCGGTCAAGCTGCAGGTCCATGCGTCGCCGCACGAGCTGCCGCCCCTCGTACGCCGTCCATAGCGCCAGATAGATCTCGGGCTGCCCGGCCAGGAGTTCTCCGGCCCGGCGTCCCAGAAATTCCTCCAGTCGGCCGCGCCCGGCCGCCACGGCGGCCCGGTTGGCCTCAAGCAGGATGAACTCCCCCTCCACGAGACGAAAGACGCAGGTGGGCTGCGGGAAATGCCGGTACAGAAACCGGAACCGCTCCCGGCCCTCCACAAGCTCCGCCTCCAGGCGGCGGCGTTCGCTGATGTCCGTCAGGGTCGCCACCACGCGCGAGAGGTTGCCCCGGGCGTCGACCTCGGGAAAAACGCCGACGGCCAGCCAACGGATCGCCTCCCAACCGTCCTGGCGGATGCCCACCGTGACGTCGCGCATGGGTTCATGATCCAACAAGACCCCGGCCAGGGGCGATTCCTCGGGCCGCAGGGGGGAAGCGTCCTCCCGGCACAGGGCAAAGGGCGGTCGGGCCAGGGATTGGCCTAAAATCTCGTCCTGCGGCACGCCCAGAATCTCCAGGGCCCGACGATTGGCCATATCCACGCGGCCGTCTCCCGTAGCGGCCAGGATGCCGATCTCCAGATTGGAGACCAGATCCCGATATTTCTTTTCGCTTTCGGCCAGGGCCAGTTCGGCATCGCGGCGGTCGGTGACGTCGCGGCCCACGGACTGGATTTCCGTTATCCGCCCCTTGGCGTTGAAAAACCCCCGGTTGATGAACTGCATGAACCGCACCCGCCCCGCGCCGTCCACCACCCGGTTCTCCACCACCACCACGGGATGATCCGGGGCCAGCGCGCGCAACTCGCGGTCAATGCGCAGGAGATCCTCAGGATGGGGAAAGGGCCGCCAGGTTCCGGACGTGAGCTCCTCCAGGGTCTTGCCGAACAGGCGGCAATACGGCTCATTGGCAAAGAGCACCGTTCCCTCCGGGCTAAAACGGCAGATGATCTCGGTCTGGCTCTCCACCACGGCCCGGTAGCGCTCCTCGCTGGCCCGCAGGGCCTTTTCCATTTCCTGCATCTGGGCCAGGCGGGCGATAAGCATCCGATTGGCCGCGTCCAATTCCCGGGTGCGGGCCGCGACCCGCCGCTCCAACCCGTCGTGGGCCTGACGCAGATCCTTTTCGACCTCCACTCGGCGGGTGATGTCCATGCCATAGACATTGGCGCACAGGCGCTCGGGACAGGGGACGGCCATGCCATGGAAAGACCGGGGGGCGTACGCCAGTTCGCCTTCCAAAGGCCCTTCCTGGTCCAGGGCCGAACGAACCATGCAAAACAGATCGGCATGGGCCCCGGCCACGGCCAGGGACTCGCCCGTGTCCAGCCCCCACAGGCTCTGCGCGGCCGGATTGGCGTATTCCACCTGCCCCTCCCGGTTCACCCGCAGGACCGGATTGGGATTTTCCTGGGGAAACCGGGCCAGCTCCCGGGCCTCGCGGATGGCGGCATGGTGTTCGGTGACGTCGCACAGGGTTCCGGAGATGCGCACGGGGGTTTGGTCCGGGGCGAAGGAGGCTACGGCCCGGGCCTGGGCCACGCGCATCTGGCCATCCGTGCGCATGAACCGGAAGCGGTATTCCACCTCGCCCGGCCCGGCCATGGCGGCATTGCGGACGGCCAAAAGGATGTGCCGGTCCTGCGGATGCACATGCCCGAGAAAAAATTCCCAGGTGGGGGCGGCCTCGCCTGGTTCCCGTCCGAACAGGCGGAACATCTCGTCGGACCAATAGTTGGCCCCGCGCACCAGATCCCTGTCCCAACTGCCGATCCTGGCCAGCCGCTGGGACTCGTTGAAGCGCCACTTCAGAAGCCCCAGATCGTCATCCTTGCCGGGCAGGGGGCCGGGCAGGGGGCCAGGGGCTGGGTGGCGGACTAGGCCGGTGGCCGGACCAGAGGCGGGGCAAGAGGCTGAATCGGATACGGGGCCGGAAACGGGCTCGGTGGCCGACGTGAGGGATGGGTCGGCGGCTGGTCCGGGGGCAAAACCGGATGCCGACTCTGGCTGTCCGGGCCGTCCGGGCTGTCCGTCACCGCCGTCGGCCTGGCGGACCATGGCCGCGAAAAATCCCGGACGGCGACGAATCGCGGCCAGAACATCGCCCGCCACCTTGCCCGAGAGGGCCAGGATTTCGTCCGGGCACTCGCCCAATTCCCGGGCCAGGGCCACCAGCTTTTCTTCGGAGAGGGAGACGGAATCGCCGCGTTCGATGCGGCTTAAGTGCGAGGGCTGCATGCCCACGGCATACGCCACCCGCCGCAGGGAATAGCGTTTGTCGGCGGCCAGAAGCCCCAGACGCTTCCGGCGAAGTCGCGACCCGAGCCCGGTTTTCTCCATGGTGTTGACCATAACGTAAACGGGGAACGGGGACAAGCTTTTGCCGGGAATTTACGGGTCTTCACGGCCGCTGCGACAACCATAGTCGGAGGTTTCCGGCTGCTTCGGCGGCAGCACGGCCCCGCCCGCAGGAGGCCTCTGCGGCATGCGCCGCCATGGCGCCGTGAGAAGGGCTTTCGAATGAGGCCCTTCGACTCAGCCCAGGATGTCCTTGGCCCACAGCGTGGCCTCGGCATAGATCTTCGCCGCCTCGGCGGCATCGACCCCGGCCGCATCCAGCACGCCCAAGGCCTGCTCAAAGCGTCCGTCCTCCAGGTCGGCCGCCAGTCCCAGCAATTTTCCGGCCTGCCCGGGCTCCCCACGCAGGGCGGCCAGGATGTCCTCAGGCAGGGGGAGCTGGGCCGCCACTTCGGACATGGACTGTCCCAGAAGCGCATCCATGCGGGAAAAAAGGCCCAGCATGAACAGGGAATCCGGGCTATGCGGCAGTTTGGCCCGCCCCAGGGCCAGAAGCTCCAAAAAACGCGCCCGGGTCAGGGATTGAAAGGAAACCTCGCGGCCGATGGGGGTGTGGGCCATGTCGGAAAGCAGCACGGCCATCAGCCATTTGCGCAAGGGGTTTTGGCCCATGACCATCATGGCCTGGGACAGGGACACGATCTTGTCCATCCTGAAAAACGCCGCCGAATTCAAATACTTGAGCAGCCGAAACGACAATCCCGCATCCGAGGACAAGATGGCCTCAAGGCGCTCCGGTTCGGTTTCGGGAACGGCCAGTTCGCGCAGCAGGCGAACCTTGGACACCACCCCCACCGGCGGCTTGCGGCCGCTGACCACCTCAGGGCGGCTGAAATAAAATCCCTGAAAATACTGAAACCCGGCGGACAGGCACAGGTGGTGGATCTCCCGATCCTCAACCTTCTCGGCCAGAAGCGCCACGCCCCGGGCCAGAAGGGGCTTGGCGAGTTCGAGGATGCGCAAAGGCGACGCCCCCAGCACCTCCACCTTGACGATGTCGGCCATCTCCACGAACGGAAGCAGTTCCGGCTGCCCCACGAAATCGTCCACGGCCAGCATATATCCCGCATGCTTGATGGCCCGGCAGGCGGCCAGAACCTCCGGGGTCGGCCGCACGTCCTCGAGAATCTCCACCACGCACATCTCCCGGGGCAGCGCCAGGGGGGCCTGCTTGAGCAAAAGTCCTTCGGGGAAATTGACGAAACACTTCCTGGACTCAAGCATGGTCTCCGCGACCAGGGGAAAGCCGTCGATGATGACCTTGGCCGTGGCCGTATCCGCGTCAGCCACCCGGGCCTCGGTCGCGTTGTCCGCCTGACGGAACAGCAACTCGAAGCCGTACACCCGCGACTCGCGGTCGAGGATGGGCTGCCTGGCCACGAACACGGGTTCGAAAAACCGCCGCTCCGGCGTCTGGGGGGCCGCCTTCATGCCTGGGCCTCCCGGTTTGGCGGGTCTGCCGCCAGCCCCTGCCGCGATTCCAACGCCTGCTCCAGGAGGCTGGCGACACGCGCCCCCTGGCCGGGGTCGGCCGCCACAGCCTCGATATGCGCGGCCAGATGGTCCCGCAGCGCGGCCATGGCCGGGCCGTCGGGGGCCTGCGGCGCAGCATCGGCCCAGGCTGCATACGCCTCCACGGCTTTGGCCGTACGCCCCACACGCAACCGGCACAGGCACAAAAACAGTCCGGCCGGATGCCCCGCATTACGCCTGGCCACGCGCTCGAACTCCACCAGCGCCTGGACATGCCGCCCCATGGCGTACAGGGCCTGCCCCAGAAGCATCCGGGCCTCATCGTCGCCCGGGGTCGGCCGCAACCACAGGCGCAGTTGCCGCGCCGCCTCTTCCATGTCCCCGGCCAAAAAGGCTTCGCGTCCCTTGTCCAGCCAGGCAGCGGCCTGCGACGGCGCCGCTTCGGCATCCGCATCCGGAGGGCGGCCGGTCATCAACTGAAACATTCCCCGCCGCGACAGGCGGGTGGGGTGTTCGTGGGCCATGCTGTCCATCCCCGGTTCGGGACCGCACCGTCATCCCGAGCCGTTTGCATTTTTTAGAAAATCAATCCGAGGTACGCTTAAAGACGATAGTCCTTTCTTGAACTTTTCGAAAGGCACACCGAAGAAAATACAACATACCGAATTTGCACGCGATTTTTTTCTTTGAAAAATCCACTGTCTGGCCCGTTTCCTGCTTTAGAGGAAATCAAGCGTGTCGGCACCCCCAACCGGCGCGCAACATGGAAGGTCTCCACCGGCTGCCGCGGCCAACCCCCAGCCTCCTCCCCCACGGTCGCGCAGCCAAATGACGCAAGCCGTTTCCGTCTCTCCCTGGACGGACTCGGCTTGTGTCATGTCCATGGCCGAAACCGGCGCGCCCGGGCAGAGGCGTCAGGCCCCTCGGGGCGGAGGCGACTGCGGCGGGTGACCATCCGGAAAATTTGCGGTAGAGGCGGACATGGCACACTTCACGCGCGTATTCCTGGCCCTGTCCTGGCTCGCCCTGGCCATCCCGGCCTTTGCCCCGGCCGCTCCGGCCGCGCCCGGCCCCGCCCGCGACATCGCCGGGACATGGGAGGCCCAGGTCATGGGCCAATCGGCCACGGTCACCTTCACCCAAAACGGCAATCTGATTTCAGGCCTGTTGCTTGTGCCGGACATCACCGGGAAACAAAATTCCTATCATCTTTCCGGCACCATCGTGGACAATTTTTTTGCGGCCTTCCACGGCAGCGGGCACATGCTGCGCGGCTGGCTGCGCGGCCCGGACGAGGCCGACGGGGAGTTGACCCTGGCCAACACCCCGCCCATCGCCCTCAAGCTGCACCGGGTGCGTTGAGCAGCTTCCCCCGCATGCGCCACGGCGCTCCTGCCGTTTTGGGGACGGTCCCGCCGAAGCCGCCCCCCGCCTCTCCCCCGGCAATCCAGGCGCCCGCGCCCTGCTGAACGGGGCATCCCCGCCTGTCAATCCCCGCCTTGACACACGTCACCCGGCGTGTTCATTTCCCGCCGTAAGCAGGCGGATTTTCCCGTTTGGCCGTGCTGCGCGAGAATCCATGAACATACGTACTCCCCTGATATTTTGCGAAAATCTGCGGCGCGTTCGCCAGCAGGCCTCCCTCGACCTGCCTGGAACGGCCCGTCGGGCCGCCATGGACAGCGACCGGCTCCGCGCTCTCGAGGCCGGAACCTCGGACCCTTCGCTTTCTGAAATCTGCGCCCTGGCCCAGGCCCTGGGGACGACGGCTGCGGCCCTGGTCGCCCATGACGACGCGCAGGCAAAAGCCGCCTGGGACAAGGAAGAAATCCGTCGCCTGGAAAGGGCCTGGTCCAGCACCCCCGACCTCATCTGCGTCATCGACCGGGATCTGCGCTACGTCCTGGTCAACGACGCCTATCCCGCCCTGCTGGGCATCCCCCGGGAACGTATCCTCGGAACCCCGGCAGGCCTCCTGCTGCCCGCCGCAACCTTCGAGAGGGAGGCCAAACCCCGTTTGTTACGCTGCCTTGGCGGCGAGACCGTGGAGTGGCAGGGCTGGTTCGACCATCCGCGCACCAGGGAACAAATCTTTTGCGTGTGCCGCTTCATGCCGTGGACCGATCCCGTCACTAAAGCCCCCCACGTCATCATCATCATCCGGGAGCAGACCGCCCAGCAACGCATGCTCGAAAACTTGCGGGAAAGCGAGAAAACCACCTCCTTGCTCTTTCGCGTCTCCAACATCATCGCCGGGTCCGGCGAGACCGAGGAAGTCTATCCCATCATACGCCGCATCCTGGGCGAGGTCATCCCCACGGAACATTTCTATGTGGCCCTGGTGGACCACCGGCATGACCGCCTGGATTTCGCCTATGTGGCCAGCGACAGGGACCGGGATCTGCCCCCTGTGGAGAGGTTGAGTCGGCTGGCGCCCCCTCTGTCCAAGGACAACTTCGGCGACTTCAAATGCGGCAACCTGCTGACCGAGGTCATCCGCACCGCCCACCCCCTGTGCGTCACCCGGAAGGTCATGCGTATGACCGGCATGGCCTGCCCCGGGGCCCTGCCCGAGGTCTGGATGGGCGTCCCCATACGGGTGCGCCAGGAAGTCTTGGGGGTCATGGCCGTCAAGCAATTCGACAGGCATGCCCGCTACGCCAAAAAAGACATGGACATCATGCTCTCGGTGGCCGAGCAACTGGCCTACGGCGTGGACCGCCGCCGCACCATGGCCGACCTGCGCGCCGCCAAGGTGGAGGCCGACCGGGCCAACCGGGCCAA